>DASQLF010000103.1:0-17952 GCA_035630135.1 Gaiellaceae bacterium | reverse complement strand
CTCCTGACCTACGAGCGCGACCGCACACTGCTCGACAGCCTGGCGCCGTCGTGAGCGTCGTGCACCTGATCAGGCACGCGAAGGCCAAGAACCGCGACGCGTGGGAGGCCCCTGACCACCTGCGTCCGCTGACGAAGCGCGGACACCGCGAGGCGGTCGCGATCGCCGAGCGGCTCGCCGAGGATCCGGTGGCGCGCCTCGTGTCGAGCCCGTTCGTCCGGTGCCTGCAGACGCTCGAGCCGCTCGCGGTCGCGCTCGAGCTCCCGATCGAGACCACCGACATCCTCGCGGAGGGAGCCGGCGGAGAGCGAGCGTTCGAGCTCCTGCTCTCCCTCGCTGCATCCGACTCGCTGGCCATCTGCACGCACGGGGATGTGTTCTACGAAGTTGCAGAGGCCGTGTCGCGCTCGGGAGTGTCGCTCGCCGGGCCGCGCGCAGCAGCGGTCGCGAGCACGTGGGTGCTGACGGTCGAGGACGGGCGGTTCGTGGACGCTCGCTTCGTCGAGCAGCCGCCGCGGTAGAGCTTCCGGCCGGCGCCGTGGACAGCTCGTGACGCTCTCGGCACGAAGGCGTGTCCCACGCGTGAGCAGTCTCGACCTAGCCTCGTGTCCATGGCGACTGCGACGAAGGGCGCACGAAGGGCAGCGACGGCAGCGACGCCATGGGGAGTTGCGACCCTCGTCGAGGAGGCGACCGTTCCGCAGCGAGTCGGCGACAAGCGCTTCTCGGTCGTCGTCCAGCTCCTCGACACCCCGGACGGCGAGCGACTGATCCGGTTCGCCTACACGACCGACGGGTCTGCACGCCGCGGGCCCGTCACGATGCGGGCGCGCGACCTCGAGCGACTGCGGGCGGCGCTCGAACGCGCCCCGCTCCTTGCGCAAGCCCTGGGATCCGCGATTGCGGATCCCAGGGCGCGCGAAGATCCCTAGAGTGCGCGCGCTTCGCGCGCGCGGCGCTCGCGGCTCAATCCTCGCGGCACGGGATTCGATCTACGCCGCGACGAGCCGGTGCTCGCTCGCGGCGTCCACGAGCGCCGCCAGCAGGAGCCCCCCGTCGCCGGAGCCGAGAAGCGGATCCACGGCGTGCTCCGGATGCGGCATGAGGCCCAGTACGTTCCCCGCCGCGTTCACGACGCCGGCGACGTTGCCGAGCGCGCCGTTCACGTCGTCGACATAGCGGAGGACGATCTGACCGCGCGCAGCGAGTTGGACGAACGTCCCCTCGTCTGCGTACCAGGCTCCCTCGCCGTGCTTGACGGGGATGACGAGCTCCTGCCCAGGCCGGCACCGCCGCAGGAACGGACTGTCCGTGTTCTCGACCCGAAGCGTCACGTCCTCGCAGACGAACTCGAGCTGCCGGTTCGGTCGCAGCACGCCGGGGAGCAGTCGTGCCTCGCACAGCGTCTGGAACCCGTTGCAGATCCCGAGCACCGGCCCTCCCGCCTCCGCGAAGGCGCGGACGGCATCCATCACCGGTGCCACGCTCGCCATCGCGCCCGTTCGGAGGTAGTCGCCGTACGAGAAGCCTCCGGGCAGGACGACGGCCGCAGTGTCGGCCGGCAGCTCCTCGGCCTGATGCCACACCATCGCCGGGTCGGCTCCGACTGCGCCCAGAGCCCACGCGGCGTCGTGGTCGTCGTTGGATCCCGGGAAGGTGATGACGGCAACCCGCGGCCTGCCCGTCACGCTTCCTCCAGGAGGATCTCGTAGCTCTCGATCAACGGGTTCGCAAGGAGCTCCGAGCACATGCGACGGATTTGCGCCTCGGCGTCCGCGTGATCCTCGGTCGCGAGCTCGAGGTCGATGACGCGACCGACGCGCGTGCCCGACACGTCGAATCCCAGCTTGCGCAGCGAGTGACGTACGGCGTCCCCCTGCGGATCGAGGATGCCGTCCTTCGGCCTCACCATGACGACTGCCTTCACAGCACCACCTCCGGGTCGGCGAGGTACGAAGTGAACGGGATCTCGGTGAGCCGCTCGAACGCCTCGACATAGCGAGCGCGCGTGCCCGCGACGACGACGTCCGGAAGCTCGGGCCCGGGCAGCTCCTTGTCCCAGCCGCTCCTTTCGCACCAGTCGCGCACGAACTGCTTGTCGAACGACGGCTGGGCATGGCCCGGCTCGTAATCGGCGGCCGACCAGAACCGTGACGAATCCGGCGTGAGCGCCTCGTCGCCGAGCATGACTGACCCGTCGGGCGCGGTACCGAACTCGAACTTCGTATCCGCGAGGACGATCCCGCGCAACTCGGCATGCGCAGAGGCGAACGTGTAGAGCTCGAGAGACGCCTCCCTGGCAGCCCTGTATGGCTCGGTTCCGCAGAGCTTCTCAGCCGTCGCCTCGTCGATATTCTGGTCGTGCCCCGAGGTCGCCTTGGTCGCAGGCGTGAAGATCGGCTCGGGCAGACGGGACGACTCCTCGAGAGCCCGAGGGAGCTCGTGCCCGCTCACGGCGCCGGTCTCGCGGTAGTCCTTCCAGCCCGATCCGGCGAGGTAGCCGCGGACGACGCACTCGATCGGCAACATCTCGAGCCGTCGACAGACCATCGTGCGGCCGTCCTCCTCGAGTCGGAGGAGGTGATTCGGGACGAGCTCACGCGTCCGCCCGAACCAGAACGCCGAGAGCCCGGTGAGAACCCTCCCTTTGTCGGGTATCGGCGTCGGGAGCACGACGTCGAAGGTCGAGATTCTGTCGCTGGCGGTGAGTGCGAGGGTGCCGTCGGCGAGCGCGTAGATCTCGCGCACCTTTCCGCTCGCGACATGAACGGCTCCGCTCGTCACGCGCCGACCTCCTCGCGGACGAACCGAGCGGGCACCCGCGCGAAGATGGTGTGGACGTGCTTGGTGTACACACCCAGGTCGAACACCTCCTCGAGCGAGACGCGCCCTCCGATCTGCGGATCGGATCGCACCAGCCCGCGGAAGTCGAGCCCCTCGTCCCACGCCCGCATCGCGTGGCGCTGAACGACGCGATACGCCTCGTCCCGCTCCAGGCCCGATTCGACGAGGGCGAGCAGCAGTCGCTGGCTGAAGAAGAGCCCTCCCGTCGCTTCGAGGTTCGCGCGCATACGTTCGGGACGAACCACGAGACCGTCCAGCAACCATGCGAAGCGGTCGAGCATGTAGTCGACCGCGAGGAAGGCGTCGGGGAGCACGACGCGCTCAGCGGACGAATGGGAGATGTCGCGTTCGTGCCAGAGCGCCACGTTCTCGAGGCCGACGGTCACGTACCCGCGCACGAGCCGAGCGAGCCCGCAGATCCGCTCGGCGACGATCGGGTTGCGCTTGTGTGGCATGGCCGACGAACCCTTCTGCCCCGACGTGAACGGCTCCTCGACCTCGCGAACCTCGGTCCGGGCGAGGTGACGGACCTCGAGCGCGAAACGATCCAGCGATGAGGCAAGGATCCCCAGTGCGGACAGGAGCTCGGCATGCCGGTCTCGCTGCAGGATCTGGGTCGAGGTCGGTGCCGGCTCCAACCCCAGCGCCTCGCAGGCAATGCGCTCCACTTCGGGCGTCGTCGACGCATACGTGCCCACGGCGCCCGAGAGCTTCCCGACGCGAAGCCCGGCCAGCGCGCGGTCGAGGCGCTCTCGGTCACGCTCGAGCTGGAACACCCAGCCGAGCAGCTTGAGACCGAACGTGGTCGGCTCGGCGTGCACGCCGTGCGTGCGACCGATGGTGACGGTGTCCCGGTGCTCCTCGGCGCGCGCGAGCGTCGCTCGTGCAGCAGCGTCGAGGCTTTCACGGACGAGGTCTCCGGCGCGCTGGATGGTCAGCGAGAGCGCGGTGTCGAGCACGTCCGACGAGGTGAGCCCGTAGTGAAGCCAGCGCCCCTCGGCGCCGAGATCCTCCGACGCGGCGTCCACGAACGCGGCGACGTCGTGGTTCGTCACCCGTTCCCTTTCCGCAACGTCGGACGGGCTCGGAACCCGCGCGCGGTGACGAACCGCTCGCGCAGCCTCCGTCGGTACGACCCCGACCTCGGCCCAGGCGTCGAGGGCTGCGAGTTCCACCGCGAGCCACTGCTCGAGCTTCGCTTCCTCGGACCAGACCCTGGACATGGCGGGCCTGGCGTAGCGGGCGATCACTGCGGCGATTGTAGTGGCCGCCTCAGCGTGCACTCCTTTTCACGCACTCGACACGGTCGCGTGAACCTCCTGTACGAGGTTCCCGCCTAGACTCGAAAGTGGGTGGAGGCGAGGGGTGGCCCCAGGATCACCGGCCGCTTCGGCCTCGGCTCTAAGAGTCGGTTCCCGCCTCGCGCACTGCCGCCGCCGCGATATCGCCGCGAAAGCGAGCCCCGGGAAAACGCACGAGATTGGCTGCGTCGTACGCGAGGCGGTGGGCCTCGTCGACGGACGGCCCCACCCCGGTGACCGCGAGAATCCGGCCCCCGTTCGTCACGAGCCTGTCCCCGTGGAGGGCCGTGCCCGCGTGGAACACGAGCGCGCCGGCGTCCTCGGCAGCGTCGACTCCGTCGATGGTCGCGCCGCGCTCACCCTCGTCCGGATAGCGCTCCGAGGCAAGAACCACCGTCACCGCCGAGCCTCCCGACCAGCCGATCTCGACCCCGGACACGTCGCCCTGCGCCGCCGCCGCGAGCGCCGCCAGGATGTCGCTCTCGACGAGCGGGAGGACTGCCTGCGTCTCGGGATCGCCGAAGCGGCAGTTGAACTCGAGCACTCGTGGGCCGTCGGGCGTGAGCATGAGACCCGCGTACAGCAACCCGACGAAGGGGCTCCCGCGCCTCGCAAGCTCCGCCAGGACCCGGTCGTGGATCTGCGCCGCCAGCTCCTTCGCCTCGGACGGCTCGAGAGCCGCGGCGGGTGCGTACGCGCCCATGCCGCCGGTGTTCGGACCTTCGTCGCCGTCATACGCCCGCTTGAAGTCCTGCGCGGACACGAGCGGCCGAGCCACGCGTCCGTCGCAGATCGCGAACAGCGACACCTCCGGGCCGACGAGAAGCTCCTCGACGACGATGTCTCCGCCGGAGCCGGCCAGCGCGCGCATCGCGTCGTCGACCTCAGCGTGCGTATGACAAACGAAGACGCCCTTCCCGGCAGCGAGCCCGTCGGCCTTCACGACACAGGGCGGGTGCGCGATCGCGAGTTTCGACGCGCTCGGCACGCCCGCGGCCGCCATGACCTCCTTCGCGAACGACTTCGAGCCCTCGATCCGAGCCGCCGCAGCACTTGGCCCGAAGACGAGAAACCCGAAGCGCCGCAACGCGTCGCCGAGCCCGAGGACGAGCGGCAGCTCCGGTCCGATGACGACGAGCTCGATCTCGAGGGAGCGCGCAAGTCCGAGGATGCCCTCTGCGTCGTCCGCACGGATCGGATGGCACTCGGCGATCGCCGCGATCCCGGGGTTTCCCGGGGCGGCGTGCAGCTCCGTCAACGACGCGGACTGTGCGAGCTTCCAGACGAGCGCGTGCTCGCGACCGCCCGATCCGACGACGAGGACGCGCATCGCGCGAGTGTAGGTGCGACCGGCGGGAGGTACGCTGGCCCGATGGACGAGGCCGCTGTCCGGAGCTGGCTCGAGCGCTACGTCGAGGCCTGGCGCTCCTACGACCCCGACGACATCGGCAACCTCTTCTCCGTCGACGCCGTCTATCGCTATCACCCGTGGGACGACGGAGACGATGCCGTTCGCGGCCGCGACGCGATCGTGACCAGCTGGCTCGAGGACACGGACGAGCGGGATTCGTGGAGCGCGTCGTACGAGCCGTGGCTCGTCGCCGGCGATCGCGCCGTCGCGCTCGGAGTATCTCGCTATCGGCCCGGCGACCGCGAGGCGGTGCCGCGCGAGTACCACAACGTCTTTCTCCTCCGGTTCGACGGCGAGCAGCGCTGCACCGAGTTCACGGAGCTCTACGCGAGGCGCAAGGACTAGAGCGCGAGAACGTGCTCGCGAGCCGCGCCCGTGCCGACGAGAGTGACCGGCACACCGAGCGCTTCCTCGACGAACGAGACGTATCCGCGAGCTGCCTCGGGCAGCTCGTCGTCGATGTGCACGTCCCAGCCGGGAAGCACCTCGAAGACGGGTCGGCAGTGGTGGAAGTCGCTCTGGTGGGCGGGAAAGTCCTCCGTCTCCGAGTCGTCGGGGAGGCGGTAGCGGACGCAGACAGGGACCTCGGCGAACTCCGAGAGGACGTCGAGTTTCGTCAGGGCCAGCGCGGTGATCCCGTTCACGCGCACGGCGAAGCGCAGTGCGACGAGGTCAAGCCAGCCGCAGCGTCGCTCGCGCCCGGTGACCGTTCCGAACTCATGGCCGAGCGACTGCACGCGCTCGTGCTCGGGTCCGACGATCTCGCTCGGGAACGGCCCTTCGCCCACGCGGGTGACGTACGCCTTGGCGACGCCGAGCACCTCGTCGATGCGATTCGGACCGATGCCGAAGCTCACCGCGGCGCCCGCGGCGATCGGGCTCGACGAAGTCACGAACGGATACGTGCCGTGGTCGAGGTCGAGGAGCGTCCCTTGCGCGCCCTCGAACAGCACCCGCTCGCCCGCACGCAGGGCGCGGTCGACGAGGAGCGACGTGTCGGCGACGTACGGCGCGAGACGCTCCGCGAACTCGAGCTGCGTCGAGACGACCTCCTCGACGTCGAAGGGGTCGAGCTCGTAGACGCGCTGCAGCCACACGTTCTTCTCCTGGACGGCGAGCTCGAGCTTCTGCCGGAGGATCTTGGCGTCGAGGAGATCCTGCACCCGGATCCCGATACGCGTCGCCTTGTCCGCGTACGCGGGGCCGATGCCGCGCCGCGTCGTCCCGATCTGCAGCCGCCCCAGGCGACGTTCGCGCGCGCCGTCGAGCGCGATGTGCCACGGCATGACGAGATGCGCGTTTCCGGACACGAAGAGGAGACCGAGGGTCTCGTGCCCACGCGACTCGAGCTCGTCGAGCTCGGAGATCAGAACGGCCGGATCTACGACGCAGCCGGCGCCGATGGCGCAGCGCTTGCCGGCGATGACCCCGGTCGGGATCTGCCGGATCTTGTACGTCTCGTCGCCGACGACCACGGTGTGTCCGGCGTTCGGGCCTCCCTGGTAGCGGCACACGAGGTCGGACTCCTGCGCCAGCAGATCGACGATCTTGCCCTTTCCCTCGTCGCCCCACTGCGCGCCGACGATGACGGTCGCGGGCATGCGGCCAGTCTTGCAGGTCGCGCTGCCGCTCAACCTCGCGTCGTCACCGGGACACGCCGCGCGCCCTGGGTCTCGACGGACGACACGGCGGGAAGACCACTCGCGGCGCAGGGGCTGTCCGAGCCCGCGCGCTCGCCGAAGACGAAGTCTGCGTCACCTCCGAGACGACGCAGACGAGCGAGCAGCGGGAGGGCGGCGGCGGTCGCCACGCCGCCGACCACGAACGCCGTGCCGACGGCCCGCGCTTCGCCGATCGCTCCCAGGCCGACCTGACCGCCGATGCTGCCGGCGTTCGACAGCATCGAGTCGAACGAGACGACGGTGGCGCGCTGCTCCGACGGAACGACCTGGTGCAGGTACGCCGAGCGCACCGGTCCGGTGACCCCGAGCGTCACACTCAGCAGCAGCACGCCGGCGAGTGCGACCCAGAACGATGCGACGACGCCGATGAGCACGCCTGCGACCGAGAGCACCGATCCTGCCGCGAGCAGGAGGGTCGTACGCCGCCCGCAGTACCGCGAGGCGAAGGTGACGATCTGGTTGCCCGCGATGGTCGCAATCGCGATTCCGGCGGCGACGAGCCCCGAAACCCAGATCGCGTCGCTGTCGAGCAACTCGAGCAGGTACGGCTGTGCCGCATAGAACGCCCACATCACATAGCTGGCCTGCACCGCCCCGGCGAGCATGAGCAGGCGAAGACCGGGCTGCCGCCAGCCGTACTGGATCCCCGCCCGTGCGTTCGAGGCGATCTCTCCGGGTAGGTCGGCCGCCGTGATCCGGCGCGGTGTGAAGCCGACGTCGTGCATCACCGCGTATGCGATCGCGAACACGGCGATCAGCAGTGCTGCGCGCAGCACGTAGGGCAGAGCGAGATCGACCTGCCCGAGAAATCCTCCCCCGACGGTGCCGACGAGCATCGCGGACCCCGTGACCTGCTGGCCGCGCGCGAAGACCCTGTCGAGAAGGCCCGAGTATCCGCTTGCGGCGAGCGCGTCGACCAGCCACGCCTCCATCGCGCCGGAATAGAAGGTGAACCCCAGCCCCATGAACACCGACACGACCGCAAACGGCACCACTCCCGCCTCGGCCTGCGCGAGACCGACGTAGAGCAGCGTGGTGGCCGCGAGCACCGCCACGGAGAGCAGGAACGACACGCGCCGGCCGAGCGTGTCCGCGACGACGCCGGTCGGAACCTCGAACAGGACCATGCCCGCCGAGTAGGCCGCGTTCGCGACGAAGACCTCGAAGAAGCTCAGTCCGGCATTCAGGAGGAAAAGCGTGTTGACGCCCCAGATCAGAGCGGCGGACAGTGTGTACAGCCCGGCGAGCGTGAAGTAGCCGGCGAGGATGCGGCGGGTCTCGGGCACCGGGGCGGCACCGACCTCCGTCATGGATCAAGCCTAGTTTCGGCGAGCGGCGTGCCGGGTCAGGTACGCGAGCCGTCTTGCTGCGATGGACCTACGCCGCGGCCAGATCGGCGAACTTCGCGTACCGGCGCAGCCACGACAGCTTGATCGTTCCGGTGGGGCCGTTTCGATGCTTGGCCAGGATCACCTCGGCGATGCCCTGCTGCTCGGACTCCTCGCCGAGGTAGTACTCGTCGCGGTAGATGAACATGACGAGGTCGGCGTCCTGCTCGATGGAGCCCGAGTCGCGCAGGTCGGAGAGGATCGGCCGCTTGTCGTGGCGCTGCTCGACGGCGCGGGAGAGCTGCGACATCGCGAGGATCGGGACCTCGAGCTCGCGCGCGAGCACCTTGAGTGCGCGGGAGATCTGAGAGACCTCCTGCACGCGGCTCTCGACGTTGCGGTCCGAGGCCATGAGCTGGAGGTAGTCGACGATGATCAGCCCGAGAGACGGCTCGCGTGACTTGAGCCTCCGTGCCTTCGAGCGCAGCTCCATGATCGACGTCGCGCCGGTGTCGTCGATCCAGATCGGCGCCTTCATCAGGCGGTCGCACGCAGCCGTCAGGCGCGGCCAGTCGTCCGGCGCCAGACGACCCGTCCGCAGGCGCTGCGACTCGACCTTCGCCTCGCTGCACATCATTCGCTGCGTCACCTCGGCCTTCGACATCTCGAGGGTGAAGAGCGCGACCGGTGTCGAGTGGCGGACGCCCAGGTTCGCGGCCATGCAGAGGCCGAGACCCGACTTTCCCATCGACGGACGCGCAGCGAGGATCACGAGGTTGCCCGGCTGGAATCCGGACGTGAGCAGGTCGAGCTCCTTGAACCCGGCCGGCACGCCGGTGATCTCCGCGCCCGCCTCGTACAGGTGCGTGATCCGCTCGAAGCTCTCCTTCAGAAGCACCTCGATGTGCGCGAAGTCGCTCTTCACCTTCTGTTGGCCGAGGTCGAACACGATCTGCTCCGCGCGGTCGACGAGATCCGAGACCTCTCCGCCGACCCCGCCGAGGTCGCGCTCCTGGCCGAGGCGCACGATCTCCTGCCCGGCGCGGATGAGGCTGCGGAGCGTCGCCATCTCCTTGACGATCCGGGCGTAGTGCTCGACGTTCGACGCGGCCGGGACGAGCGCGGCGAGCTCGGCCACGCGCGCCTGCCCACCGGTCGCTTCGAGCTCGCCGCGCTCCTCGAGCTCGTTCGCAAGCGTGATCGCGTCGACGGGCTCGCCCTTCGACCAGAGCGCGAGCGCAGCCCGGTAGACCTTCGCGTGGCTCTCGCGGTAGAAGTCCGACGCATCGAGGATCTCGCTGACCGTGCCGACGGCGACGGGGGAGAGAAGCATCGCGCCGAGGACCGACTCCTCGGCCTCGAGGTTCTGCGGCGGCACGATGGCGCTCAGGCGCTCGCCGACGCGGTCGAGCTCGGTGTGGCTCACGGGCGGGCTGTCAATCCGCCCCGGCAGGCCACGTCTTGCGGCGGCGAGCCGACGTCTTGAGGGATCGTCGCGATCGAGAGTCCGCGCTTGCGGATTCTCGATCTGCGGACAGGAGCAGAGCAGCGCTCACGGCCCGGCAGTCAATCCGTCCCGACCGGCCACGTCCACTCTGAACCGGCGGGACGCCGAAAGGCCCCCGTGCAGGACGAAGGGAACACACGTTCCGACGTTATCCACGACTCCGGACGGATCACTGACAGGTCGGGCCGGGTTGTCCAGTCGACAACAGGCGCAGCGAGCGGGAAGTTCGTGGATCGCTCCACATCGCTGTGGAGAACCTGGGGACGAAGCTACGTCTGAGGAAGAACGAGGGGACGCAGCAAGCGCGCGAGGCCATGCGCGCCGGACACCGAGAGATGGAGAGCGTCTTCCCTGAACCACGGCCGGCCGCGGCTGTACGCGTTCCAGTCGGCGACCACGAGGTTCTTCCATCTGCGGTCGGCGGCGCGGATGCGGCGGTTCGACTGCGCGTAGAGGGACGCGTTCGACGACGCCTGGCGCAACGTGACCCACACGACGCGCTCGACCCCGGCCCCCCGCAGCGCCCGCATGACGCGATCGACGTCGTAGACGGCCGCCCAGTCGTTGTAGCCGACGTTGATCACGACGACGGAGCCGAGCGACTGTCCTCGAACAGCGATGACCTCGAGCGCGGTCGGCGGCGTCGACCCCTGGAACGGGCAACTCGCCGCGACGAGCCGCCGGCAGACGTCCGCGTCCGAGCGCAGATCGAGGCCCTTGCCGAGGTACCGGGTGGCGGCCGGGACGTAGTTGAAGGACGCGGCGACGGAGTCGCCGATGACCGTCACACGAGGTTTTGCAGCCTGGCTCGCCGACGCCGAGGCGACCAGGAGCAAGGCGGCTGCGACGACGAGCCCGAGCGCGCAGGCTCGGAAGAACCGCGCCGGGTCAGGCAGCCGCCGGCGGAGGTTGCTCGTCCGCGTCGGAATCGCTGTCGTCGTCATCCGTCTCCGCGTCCTCTTCGACGGCCGGCTCGGACTCCTCGTCCATCTCGTCGTCGTCGATCATCTCCTCGAGGACGCTCTCGGCTTCGGCGCGCTGCTCCTCGGCTGCCGCGAGCGCGGCAGCCTCCGCCTCGGCCTCGGCAGCCTCGATCGCGAGGAGCTCCTCCTCGGGCGGAAGCTCTCCGCCCTCGGGGACGACGTGCGTCGTCACCGCGACCTCGACGTCCTGGAAGAGCTCGATCGGGACCGAGAAGCGGCCGATCCGCTTGAGCGGATCCGAGGCGATCTTCCGCCGGTCCACGCGAACCTTGCGCGTCCGCCAGATCTCGTCGGCGATGTCGGACGGCGTCACCGAGCCGAAGAGCGAGCCCGTCGGGCCGGCCTTCACCTCGAAGCGCAGCACCGTCTTGCCGAGGAGCTCGGCGATCTCCTGGGCCTGCTCGGCTGTCCGCGCCTCGTGCTTCGCGCGCTCGGCCTCGACCCGCTGCAGCTCGGCCACGCGGGCCGGCGTCGCGTTCTCGGCGAGGCGACGAGGCAGGAGGAAGTTGCGCGCGTAGCCGCGGGCGACGTTCACCACCTCGCCGCGAAGTCCGACCTTCTCGACGTCCTGGAGCAGGATGACCTGCATCAGCCGACGTAGGGGAGGAGGGCCATCTCGCGCGCGCGCTTCACCGCCGCCGCGACCTGGATCTGGTGGCGCCGGCAAGCGCCCGTGATGCGACGCGAGCGGATCTTCCCCTTCTCCGAGATGTAGCGACGGAGCTGCGCGAGGTTCTTGTAGTCGATCTCCTTGACCTTGTCGCGGCAGAAGTGGCAGCTCTTCCGCTTACCGGGTGCCGTCTGCGGGCCTGTTCGTCTGCGGGGTGGCTGTTTCTTTTGAGCCATTCGTCGCTCCTAGAACGGAATGTCGTCGTCGGTGGGTGAGGACGGGAAGTCGTCACCACCGCCGCCGGATGCACCTGCAGTCGCGCCCGCCGGCACGTAGGACGACTCGCCTTCCTGCCGTCCGCCGAGGAACTGGACACTCTCGGCCACCACCTCGACGGCCTGGCGCTTGGAACCGTCCTGCGCCTCCCACTCGCGCCACTCGAGGCGACCGTCGACTGCGACGGGCCGTCCCTTGGCGAGGTACTGCGCGCAGTTCTCGCCCTGCTGGCCCCACACCGTGATGTCGAAGTAGTTCGGCTTGTCGGTCCACTGGCCGGACTCGTCCTTGCGCCGCGTGTTCACCGCGAGCCGCAACGAGCAGACGGGCGTGCCCGAGGGCGTGTGCCGGAGCTCGGGGTCGCGCGTGAGGTTCCCGACGAGAACGACGCGATTGATGCTGGCTGCCATGACTACTCCTCCTCTTCCTCGACGTCGGCTGTCACCGCTGCATCCTCGCGGGCAGGGGCGCCAACCGCTACCGGCCGAACGGGACCGCCCTCGATCCGGCGTGTCGCCATGTGGCGCATGACGCCGTCGTCGATCCGCAGCACGCGGGACACCTCGTCGAGCGTGCCGGCATCGCAGGTGAAGTGGAGCAGGTGGTAGCTCCCGTCGGCCTTGTGTCCGATCTCGTACGCAAGCTTGCGGCGCCCCCAGACGTCGTGCAGGTCCCAGGTGCCGCCGCCGGACTCGACCTGCTCACGCGTGCGCGTGACGATCTCCGCCTGGCGGTCGTCCTCCAGGTCGGGGTCGAGCAGCAACAGAATCTCGTATTCGTTCACGTTCCCGTCTCCTTCCCTCGGTCTGAATCGGCCTCGCCGCGGGCGGCGCCGCCGGGAACGGACGGAACCTGGGCGAGGCAGGAAGCCGCGGCACTGTACCAGTAGGGCGAGACTTGCCTCGCCCGCGTGCCCCTCTGGCGCTGGCGGTACGATCCCGCCGTGCGCAAGCTCATCAAGCTCGCAATCCTCGCCTTCGGCATCCGGGCGCTCCTGCGTCGCTGGAAGGCACGCAACGAGAGCTCGCCGGCGCCGACCACGGCGACGACCGCCGAGGATCCCGCCGACGAGCTGCGCCGCAAGCTCGCTGCGTCGCGGGACGACGGCGAGCCAACCGTCGAGGCGCCCGCGCCCGAAGCGGTCGGCGACCGGCGGACCGAGGTGCACGAGCAGGGCCGCGCCACGCTCGACGAGATGAACAGCACGACCGAGGACTGACCGCGAGCCCATGGCCGACCCGTCCGAGACGACGCAGGTCTCCGGGGCGACGGAGTCGCAGGCCGAGCTGATCGACGCCGTGCGCGCGCTGTCCGAGCAGGTCGGGAGCCTGCAGGACGACGTCCACTCGCTCAGGGCGGAGGCGCGCGGGCTCCCCGCCGGCGAGGCCGATCGTCATGGCTGGGAAGACGGCGTCCCTGTCGTCGTACGCGAGGGACCGGCCTGGGTCCGCTCGGTCGATTCCCCGGTCCCGCGCGGGCTTGCCGTCCCGTGGCTTCTCGTCGAGATTCTCTTCCTGGTTGCGGCAGCCGCGCTCTGCGTCGCCGCCGGCCTCGACGCTCCCGTCATCGCGGGTGTGATGGTCGTCGCCTGGCTCCTCGTCGTTCTCGGGGAGTGGTTGCTCTCGCGGGCGGAGCGCGAGCGACACGACTTTCTCTACGGACCAGGTGCTCCGCCCGCGCCGGCCGCACCCGACGACCGCTCCTGGTTCGGCTCGAACGGCGACGACACGATGCTCGACGCGCCGTCGGCCGAGCGCCCTCCGGCCAGGCTTCCACCGCCGGAGTAGCACGGCCGCGGCGCGCGGCGCACCTCTTCACCCGTGCTCTTCCCGACCGCAACCTTCGCGATCTTCTTCATGATCGTGCTGCCGCTGTCCTGGGCGCTCATGCGCTCGGGAGCGCTCTGGCGTCCCTTCATCATCGCCGCGAGCTTCGTCTTCTACGCCGGCTGGGACTGGCGCTTCTGCTTCCTGCTCGCCTTCTCGATCGCCTGGAACCACGTGTTCGCACTGGCGATCCACGGCCGGCGCGACCCGCGCGCGCGCAAGCAACTCCTCGTCGTGGCGCTCGTCGGGAACCTCGGGCTCCTGGGCTACTTCAAGTACTACGACTTCTTCGTCACGTCGACGAACAACCTGTTCGCGCAGGTCGGGATCGACGTGCCGCTCGAGGCGCGGTCGATCCTGCTCCCGGTCGGCATCTCCTTCTTCACGTTCATGGCGATCAGCTACGTCGTGGACGTCTATCGCGGCGACTTCGCGCCGGTGGGGATCGGGATGTTCGCGGCCTACCTGTCGTTCTTCCCGCACCTCGTCGCCGGGCCGATCGTGCGGCCCGGCGAGCTCATCCCCCAGTTCGCCTCCCCACGCGACCCCCGCTACGTGGACACCTCGCGCGCGTTCTTCCTGATCGGCACGGGCCTCTTCATGAAGGTCGTGATCGCGAACCACCTCGCGGCGAACATCGTCGACCAGGTCTTCGGGGCGCCGAACCAGCACTCGTCGGCAGAGGTGCTCGTGGGCATCTACGCGTACGCCGTGCAGATCTACGCCGACTTCTTCGGCTACACGAACATCGCCATCGGGATCGCGCTCCTCCTCGGCTTCACGTTCCCGCAGAACTTCGACGCGCCGTACTCCGCGACCTCGATCACGGACTTCTGGCGGCGTTGGCACATGACGCTGTCGCGCTGGCTCCGCGACTACCTGTACATCCCGCTCGGCGGCAACCGCGGTGGGACGCTCCTCACGTATCGGAACCTGATGCTGACGATGCTCATCGGCGGACTCTGGCACGGGGCCGGCTGGACGTTCGTCGTGTGGGGAGGGATCCACGGCGCCGCGCTCGTAGTCGAGCGCTGGTGGCGCTCCCGATCGGGCTTCGTCGAGCGGCCGTGGACGCCCGGGCGGCGCGCGTGGCATCGCTTCTGGACGTTCCAGCTCGTGTGCTTCGCCTGGATCTTCTTCCGCTCCGACTCGTTCGCCGATGCCTGGGATCTGATCGTGCGGCTCTTCACCGCGTGGGGTGAGCCCTCCCCGCTCGTGACCTGGGGCGTCATCTCGGCGATCGTCGTCGGCATCGGCTCGCAGTACCTTCCGCGCCAGCTCCCCCTCGCGCTCATGGCCCGCTTCTCGCGCCTTCCGGTTCCGGCCCAGGCCGTCGTGCTGTCCGTAGCGCTGCTCGTCATTCACGCCATGGGGCCGGAGGGCGTGGCACCGTTCATCTACTTCCAGTTCTGATGGAGACGCGCGAGACACCGAGACGACGCCCCCGCCGACGCACCGCTGAGGGCGGACGCCGCCTGCACTCGGCCGGCTCCGCCATCGTCGTCTCGCTCGCGGGTCTCGTGATCGCGCTGCTCCTGAACGCGCCCGGCCTGCACAAGTCGGCGACGACACAGCCCGAGGGCGCCAAGCGGGAAGTCGCGCTCGCCTTCACCGGACCTCTCGAGACCGTGTCGGGCGCGCTCTTCCTCGACCGCCCGCGCGCTGCACTCAAGGCGGCGCTCGGCCGAGCGGACGACGACGAGATCGATACGGCCGTCGTGGCGCCGCCGACGCCCAAGCCGTCGACGCCCGTGGCTACTCCGCCCGAGCCGCCGAAGCGCGTCAAGTTCACGCCGAAGAAGAAGCTGCGGATCTGGATCGCCGGCGACTCGCTCGTCGTCGTGCCCGGCGAGTCCATCCTGCGCGCGATCGCCGGGAACCGAGCATTCGACGCCGTCGACGCGATCGACGGCCGAATCGCGACCGGTCTCGAGCGGCCCGACGTGTTTAACTGGTTCACCCACGTCCGCGAGACGATGGAGAAGACGAAGCCGCGCGCCGTCGTCGTCATGTTCGGCGGGAACGACGACCATGGGTTCATGACCGGGATTCCGGAGGGGCGCGAGGTGGGCACGTTCGGAAGCCCGTCATGGCGCGCGGAGTACCGGCGCCGCGTCGCGACTGTGATGGACACGGTGACGCAGAAGGGCGGTTACCTCGTCTGGATCGGGCTGCCGATCTCCCGCGACTCGGATCAGACGCTCCGCTACGACGTCATCAACGCCATCGTCCAGTCCGAGGCGGAGAAGCGAAAAGGCCGCGTCTCGTACCTGGACACCTACTTCTTCTTCGCGGGCGAAGACGGTGGCTACGCGCAGTACGTCGAGAACTCAACGGGCACGCTCGTGAAGATGCGCGCGGACGACGGCGTCCATTTCGAGCGGGCTGCGGGCGACCTCATCGCGGAGACGGTGCTCGACCGGCTCGCCGAGCGCTACGACTTCACCTCCTGGCGCGGCGCGTAGCGAAGCTCCGGCGCGTCAGGGCCGCTGGACGATCACCGGCGCGCGCAGGTGGAGTGGCGGCGTCCCGGCGACGACGACCGCCTGGAAGGTGAGCTTCATCTCCGCATAGCGAGCTCCCCAGGCGATGACGCCCGTGCGCCTGCCCCGGAACGAGATCCAGGTTCCCGCTTCCGCGCCCGAGCAGCGCCTGATCCTGCCCTTCTTCCAGCAGCCGACCACGGTGCCACCGTCGAGAACCTGGAGCCGCATCCTCGCCGCCAGGAGCGTTCCCTCGGCGAGCTCCTTGACGACGACCGTGTAGCGCCAGGGCGTCCCGGCGAGTGGCTTCGTCGAGCTCGTCGACATCGTGACGCGCACGGGGGTCGCGGCGGCCGGGGAGACAGCCACCGTCACCATCAGCGCGCACGCGATGAGAGCGAGCCGCACATCCCCCATCTTAGGGAGGTACCGGGTCGAGCTGCCCTCTGCGCCATCCGGGCGAACGCCGAGTTGGTCGAGCGATCCTCAGCGGCCCGTGTCGGAGTCGTGACCCACGAAGCGCCTCGCGGCCGCG
This sequence comes from Gaiellaceae bacterium, assembly GCA_035630135.1. Taxonomy (GTDB): domain Bacteria; phylum Actinomycetota; class Thermoleophilia; order Gaiellales; family Gaiellaceae; genus GMQP-bins7. The sequence goes on along the minus strand of DASQLF010000103.1, from coordinate 1,166 downwards.
CCGAGCCCCGCCCCGGCGACGGCGTCGAGGACGTAGTGGTTGCCGGTTCCCGCGACGACCGTCGCGACGGCAGGTGCGTACGACCGTGCCAGCATTCGCACGACCCTCGAGTCGGAGCGCGCGGCGATCTCCGCCCCGGTGACGACCGCGAACGCCACGTGCAGACTCGGCATCGCCGCGACCGGGTTGTAGAAGCGAACGAGCTGTGGATGCTCGAGATCGAGGCCGCTGACCTCGGACATCGTGTCGACGAACCCGTCGAGCGTGCGTGGCGGCGCCGTCGGCAGCAGGAGGAAAAACGGTTGCGCGCCCGCGTAGGTGAGAAGGCACGTTCGGCGGAAGCGGTGGAAGCGCTGATCGCGCCGACGAAACTGCAGCGCGAGCCAGCCGGCCGTGAGCGTCACGTTGAAGAGTCCGTAGCCGAGGTTCAGGCCCTGGACGAGCCGCGGATAGCGCAGAAGCGCCTGCTGGACGGCCGGCTCGACATCGAGGTGAAGGCGGCGTTCCACCTCGACGATGCGCTCGCCGTTTCGCCGGGCGCGCCGGCGGCCGTCGCGGCGAAGCACGGCACGCGCGACGCCGAGGTAGAGCGCGTACGCGCCGACGCCGAGGGCGAGCTCGCGGCCTGCCGAGAAGCTCCTCGCGCCGTCGCCCCGGCTCCGCCTCACGCGGCGAGCGTACCCCGACCGAGACGCGCGCGCGGCTAGCGTTCAGCTCGGAGCGGCATGGGCCCGGTGGCCCAGCGGGTCTTCAAAACTCGTGCGGTCGTGCAACCCACGGCTCGGTCGGTTCGACTCCGGCGCCGCTCCGTCCCTATCGGCAGATGGTGTCTCCGCGGTTCTCGGAGAACGGCCCGCCGCCGCCCACTCTGACGGGCTCCTTCCAGGGCAGGCAGCCCTGATTCTGCGTGGTGCCCGCGAGGAGAAGGATCCCGAGGAAGATGGCCGTCAGCAGCAAGGCGACGAAGAAGTTCTTCATCGTCATGCTCGCAAAGTAAGGCGCAAGCGGCCGAATTCCTTCCGGGGCGGTCAGAGCGCGAGGCGGATGACCCGCTCGTCGCCCTCCACCTCGCCGGTCTCCTCGAAGCCGTACCGCAGGTAGAAGCCGCGCGGGCCGTGCTCCCCGGGCACGTAGCTCGACAGAAGCTCGCGAGCGCCCGGAAGACT
>DASQLF010000102.1:0-12435 GCA_035630135.1 Gaiellaceae bacterium | reverse complement strand
GATGGCGCAGAACGAGCAGATGCGTCTACGCGTCAAGCTCCGGGACGCGTCGCTCTCCGTGCGCATGGGAAACGAGTCGCTCGCCGACGTCGACCTCCGCACGCTGGCGGTGCATCGGCACGAGAGCTAGACGGCAGCGGGCAACGCTTCGGTCGCGTCAGCGATCTCGCGCGCGACCTCGGCGATGTCGCGGTTCGCGTTGTAGATCCGCAGCTGACGATCGGCCGACGAGCCGCGGGCGAGGAGCTCGAGGATTCCCTCGAGCTCGCGCTCGGAGCCGAGCTCGCGAGCGTGCGGCTGCAGGTCTCCGACCGTGCGGCGGATGAGGCGGGCGACCGGCACGCGGTTTCGGCTCGCTTTGGCGAGATCCATCACGGGCGCCTCGAGCCCGTATCGCGCCGCGAGCCACTTGTTCTCGGTCGTGAGGATGCGGTGGTAGGACGGGATCTCCTCGCCCGCGTCGTAGCGCTCGCAGAGCTGCTTGACGAGCGCCTGGCAGTACGCGGCGATCGCGACGGCGTCCTCGACGCGCGTCACCGCGTCGCAGATGCGGATCTCGATCGTCCCGAGCCGGGGGTGCAGGCGGATGTCCCACCAGATGTGCGTGTAGTCGGCGATGCAGCCGGAGCGCTCGAGCTGTCCGACGACCGCGGCGTAGTCCGCATAGTCGCGGAAGCGCGGCGGAGGGCCGGAGCGCGGGAACGCCGAGAAGACCATCTGCCGGCTCGATGCCAGGCCGGTCGGCTCGCCGCGCCAGAACGGGGAGCTCGCGGACATCGCGAGCAACGGCGCGAGATGCGGCAGGAGCCCGTTCACGACCTGGATGGCCTTCTCCGGATCGTCGACGGCGACGTGCACGTGCATCCCGAAGATGAGCTCGCGGCGCGCGACGTACTGCATCTGGTCGATCAAGGCGCGGTAGCGATCCTTGGCCGTGATCCGCTGGCGCTCGAAGAGGCTGAACGGGTGCGTGCCGGCCGAACCGACGCGTGTGTTCTGCTCGTGCGCGATCTCGGTGACGTAGCCGCGGAGCTTCGTGAGCCACCGCATGACGTCGCCGGCGTTCCGGCAGACCGGCGTCGTGATCTCGAGCACCGACTGCATGAGCTCCGCGTTGATGCGCGCTTCGAGGTCGTGGCCCGTGACCGCGTTCAGCATCGTGTCGATGTGCTGGACGAGGTCGAAGGTCTGCGGATCGAGGAGCTGGTACTCCTCCTCGACGCCGAGGGTGTACTGGTCGCCTGAACCGAACTTGTGGTCGAGGACGCTGCCCGCGGGCTCCGAGCCGTTCCCCGTGATGGAGGACGGGAATGCCTGCTTTTCGCTCACAGGACTGCCTCGACCTCGATCTCGACCTTCCAACGCTCGTCGAAGAGACCCGCGAGGACGGTCGTGTTCGCGGGCCGCACGTCCCCGAAGACCTCGGCGTGTGCTCGGGCGAAGCCGTCGAAGTCTTCGGCGTCGACGAGGTAGACCCGCGTGCGCACGACGTTCGCGAGGCTCGTCCCGGCCTGCTCGAGCGCTCGCCCGATGAGCTCGAGGCACACGTGCGTCTGGTCGTAGATGTCCTCCGGCGGCGGTGAGCCGTCCGCCGGGTTCGCGGCCGTTCCGGATACGTGCACGCGGTCGCCGACGACGACAGCGCGCGAATAGCCGACGATCGGCTCATACGCACCCGTTCCGGAGATGTTCCGGCGTTCCATGAGGCGACTAGTATCGCCGCGCGTGCAGGCGCTCCGCCAGATCGACGACTGGCCCGTCGAGTTCGCTGCCGCCGGAGTCGTCGACTCGGCTGGAGTCGTCTCGACGCACGGGGATTCGACCCGCGCCGTTCGGCTCGCCTCGGTGTCGAAGCCCGTGGCCGCGCTGGCGGCGCTCGTCGCCGCCGAGGAGGGAGTCCTCGATCTCGACGAGCCGGCCGGGCCTCCCGGTGCGACGGTGAGACATCTGCTTGCGCACACCTCGGGCCTGCCTTTCGAGGGAGCGGAGCCGATCGCGCGACCGGGTCATCGCCGGATCTACTCGAACGAGGCGTTCCGCGTGCTCGCGGCCCAGCTTGCGCAGCGTGCCGAGATGGCGTTCTCCGAGTACGTGCGCGAGGCGGTCTGTGCGCCGCTCGAGCTCGCCCTCGACCCCACGGGCGACCCAGGATCGGGCATGCACGCGTCCCTCGCCGACGTGCTCGCGATCGGGCTCGAGCTCCTAGAGACGCGACTTCTCGCGCCGGAGACACGAGACGAGATGGTCGACGTCCAGTTTCCCGGGCTCTCCGGCGTCCTGCCCGACCAGGGACGCTTCGATCCGCTCGACTGGGGTCTCGGCGTGCAGCTCAACACGCGGCCGCCGTCGTGGATGGGAACGCGAACGTCGCCTCGCACGTATGGCCATTTCGGCGGGTCCGGAACGTTTCTCTGGGTCGATCCGGACGTGCACGTCGTCTGTGCGGCGCTCACGACGCGCGAGTTCGGCGACTGGGCGAAGGAGGCCTGGCCGCGCTTCGCCGACGCGGTTCTCGCCGAACTCGGGTAAGGCTTCTACGAGTCCTCGGCGAACAGCGGGCGCACGAGCTCGTCGAACGTCGACTCGTCGCAGCTCGCGACGACGCATGGCGTCATCGCGGTCACGGTGGCCGTCCGCGGCACGTTCATCGTCAGCGCGACCTCTCCGAAGAACTCGCCTGCCTTCAGTACGCGGCGCTCTCCGAGCGCCGATTGCGAGACGCCTGCCATCCCGGAGAGGAGCACGAAGAATCGGTCGCCCGGCTCGCCCTCGCGGACGAGGACGGTGCCCGACGACACCTCCTCTCGCTGCATGCGGTCGGCGAGCCTTCCGAGCGTCTCACCGGAGAGATCGGAGAAGAGCCCGATGCGAGCGAGCTCGGTCACCGACGCGGGAACATGTCGAGGGGACACGGCGGCCTACGGTACCCAGTCGGACTGCAGATGCACCGAAGGGCCGGCAAGCCGGCCCTTCAGCTAGGGGAGGGGGAGGGGGAAGCCTCGAACGAAACTTGCCGCAAACAGCTTCCTATCAGGTTACGCCCTGGACGGGAAGAGACGCGCTCAGGCTGCGAAGCCGAACGAGCGCTCGAGCGCCGACTTCGGCTGCGCGCCGACGGCTGCGGCGGCCGGCTCGCCGTCCTTGAACAGGATCATCGTCGGGATCGACATGACTCCGTACTTCTGGGACAGGGCCTGCTCCTCGTCGATGTTGACCTTCACGAGCTTGACCTCGTCCTTGCGCTCCTCGGCGATCTTCTCGAGGACCGGCGCGACCGCGTGGCACGGACCGCACCACTCGGCCCAGAAGTCGACGATGACGGGTGTCTCGGACTTCAGGACTTCCTGCTCGAAGGTCTGCTCGGTGACGTCGAGTGCCATGAGACTCATTCGTTCCTTTCATGCGTGTCATTTGCGGATGCCCCGGTCTCAACGACGGAGGCTCCGAAACCCTTCCCTAGACTGATTCCTCGTGACGCCGATGTTCACACCTCTGCCGGACAAGCCGGATCACGACGCCCTCGAGCTCGAATTGCTGGACGTCTGGGAGCGCGAGGAGACCTTCGCAAGACTGCGTGCGCAGAACGCCGAAGGGCCGCGATTCAGCTTCGTCGACGGGCCGGTGACGGCGAACAAGACGCTAGCCGTGCACACGGCGTGGGGCCGCACGCTCAAGGACGTCTTCCAGCGGTACAAGGCGATGCGCGGGTTTCGGCAGCGCTATCAGAACGGCTTCGACTGTCAGGGCCTGTGGATCGAGGTCGGGGTCGAGCGTGAGCTCGGGCTCAACTCCAAGCGCGACATCGAGGAGTACGGGCTCGCCGAGTTCGCGCGGAAGTGCCGCGAGAAGGTGGTCTGGTCGGCCTCGGAGCTCACGAGGGGCTCGATCCGGCTCGGGCAGTGGATGGACTGGGGCGCGGACTACTTCACGTTCTCCGACACGAACATCGAGTACATCTGGCGCTTCCTGCGCGAGATGTACGAGCGGGGCCATCTCTACAAGGGCCATCGCTCGACGGAGTGGTGCCCGCGTTGCGGAACGTCGATCTCGCAGCACGAGCTGACCCAGAGCGGGGTCTACCAGGAGCGCTCGGATCCCTCACTATTCGTTCGTTTTCCACTGCTCGACCACCCCGGTGAGTCGCTCGTCATCTGGACGACGACGCCATGGACGCTCCCTGCCAACGTGGCGGCCGCAGTCGAGCCCGAGGCCGAGTACGGGATGCGTGAGAACGGCGAGTGGGTCGCAGTCGCTCGCTATCCGGACGAGAGTTTCGCGCGCACGGCCAAGGGAGCCGACCTCGTCGGCCGGCGCTACGGCGGGCCGCTCGACGACCTCGGCCCGGGCTCCGAGGTCGAGCATCGCGTCATCCCGTGGGACGAGGTCTCGCTCGAGGAAGGCAGCGGCATCGTGCACATCGCTCCAGGCGCGGGTCAGGAGGACTTCGAACTCGGTCGGATCCACGAGCTTCCCGTCCTCTCTCCCGTGGACGAGGCCGGTCGCTTCTACGACTCGTACGGTTGGCTGCACCGCCTCTCGACGGTGGACGCCGCCGACCAGATCGTCGGGCGGCTCGCCGAGACGGGCTTCCTGCTCGAAGCCGGGCAGCATGTGCACCGTTACCCGCACTGCTGGCGCTGCGACACGCCACTGATCTGGCGGGTCACGGACGACTGGCTGATCTCCGTCGACGAGCTGCGGCAGCCGCTCCTCGACGCAAACGCCACAGTCGAGTGGACGCCGGCGTACATGGGCAAGCGCATGGACGACTGGCTTCGCAACATGGGCGACTGGAACATCTCGCGTCGTCGCTACTACGGCCTGCCGCTGCCGATCTACGAATGCGAGTGCGGCCACGTCACGGTGGTCGGCTCGAAGGCGGAGCTCGCCGAGCGTGCCGTCTCGGGCCTCGATGGGCTCGAGGAGCTGCGCCGCCCGTGGATCGACGAGGTGCCGATCCGCTGCGAGGCGTGCGGCGAGACCGTGCGCCGGATACCCGAGGTCGGGGACGTCTGGCTCGACGCCGGCATCGTTCCCTTCTCGACGCTGGGCTGGAAGAGCACCGAGTACGTCGAGCAGGGGTACGCCACCGGCGCCGCTGCGGGCCTGACCACGGCGGATCTGCCCGACCACGCCTATTGGGAAGAGTGGTTTCCGGCCGACTGGGTCTCGGAGATGCGTGAGCAGATCCGGCTCTGGTTCTACTCGCAGCACTTCATGTCCGTTGCCCTGACGGGGCGCGCGCCGTACCGGAAGGTCCTCGGCTACGAGAAGATGCTCGACGAGAACGGCCGCGAGATGCACGGCTCCTGGGGCAACATGATCGAAGCCCAGGACGCCTTCAGGCGCATGGGTGCGGACGTCATGCGGTGGCAGTACTGCTCACAGCCGCCGAACCAGAACCTGCTGTTCGGCTTCGGGCCCGCGCACGAGGTTCAGCGCAGGCTCCTGACGCTCTGGAACTCGACCAGGTTTCTCGTCGACTACGCGAACGTCGACAGCTGGAGTCCCGACTTCGCCGAGCTGGCGAGCGGCCCCGGAGGTGCACTCGAGCCGCTCGACCGCTGGCTCGTCGAGCGCACGCACGCGCTCGTGGCCGAGGCGACCGCGGCCTACGAGAGCTGGCTGACGGTCGACGTCGTGCGGGCGTACGAGGCATTCGTCGACGATCTTTCCAACTGGTACATCCGCCGCTCGCGGCGGCGGTTCTGGGACGGGGATCGGGTCGCGCTCGCGACGCTCTGGTATGCGCTCGTCCAGGGGCTGCGAGTCGTCGCGCCGCTCATGCCCTTCCTCACCGACCACCTCTGGCGCGTGCTCACGGCGCCGTGCGAGGACGCGCCGTCCTCGGTGCATCTCGCCGGGTGGCCCGAGCCCGCAGGCGCGGACACGGAGCTCCTAGCCGAGATCTCCGAGCTCCGCCGCGTCGTCGAGCTGGGGCGGCAGGCACGAGCCACCTCGGGTCTCAAGCTCCGGCAGCCACTCCGTGCGCTCGTCGTGGAAGGCGCGCCGCTCGCGGAGTCGCACGCGAACGAGATCGCCGACGAGCTCCGCGTGCGCGACGTCAGCTTCGGCCACGTCGAGGCGAGCGAGCTCCGCGTGAAGCCGAACCTCCCACTGCTGGGCCCGAAGCTCGGGAAGGAGCTCGGAACGGTGCGCGCAGCGCTTCAGGCGGGGGACTTCGAGCAGCTCCCGGACGGTGGATTCCGCGCGGCCGGCCATGAGCTGACGCGCGAAGAGGTGCTCGTCGAGCGGGAGGGCAAGGAGGGCTGGGCGGTCGCGGCGTCCGACGGGCTGATCGTCGCGCTCGATCTTCATCTCGACGACGACCTTCGGCGAGCCGGGCGCGTCTACGACCTGATCCACGGCGTGAACACCATGCGCAAGGACGCCGGCCTCGAGCTGACCGACCGCATCGAGCTCACGATCCCGGAGGACGATGCGGATCTCCTCGAGCACGAGGACTGGATCGCGCGCGAGACACTCGCGCTCTCGGTTTCCGCCTCGGGCTCGGAGCTGGCGCTCTCGAAGTCCTGACGACGCTGGCGTACCTCGGCCGCTAGTCGCGCGCGGCGAGCTCGAGCTCGCGACGCAGCTCGACCGGGAGGCGGAACGTCACGTCCTCCTCGACGAGCCGGTACGGCTCGATGTCCGTCACCCCGCGCGCGCGAAACCAGTCGCAGACGCGGTTGACGAGCTTCTCCGGTGCCGACGCGCCTGACGTGATGCCCACGGTGCCGGCGTCGTCGAGCCATGCCTCCTCGATCTCGGTCTCGTCGTCGATGAGGTAGGCAGGTGTGCCCGCCGCACGCGACGTCTCGACGAGCCTGTTCGAGTTCGACGAGTTGCGCGACCCGATCACGAGCAAGAGGTCGATCTCGGGGAGCATCTCCTTCACCGCCCACTGGCGGTTGGAGGTCGCGTAACAGATGTCTTCCTTGCGCGGCGCGCGGATCGCGGGAAAGCGGCGGCGGAGCGCGGCGATGATCTCCATCGTCTCGTCGACCGAGAGGGTCGTCTGCGTGACGTACGCCAGCCTGGCGTCGGCCGGGAGGTCGAGTGCCTCCGCCTCCTCGACGGTCTGGACGAGCACCGTCGCATCCGGCGCCTCGCCCATCGTCCCGACGACCTCCTCGTGCCCCTCGTGGCCGATGAGGACGACGGTGTACCCCTCGGCCGCGTAGCGCCGGGCCTGGACGTGCACTTTCGTGACCAGCGGGCATACGGCGTCGATCACGTTGTGGCCGAGCTCCGCGGAGTTCGCGAACACGGACGGTGCGACGCCGTGGGCCGAGTACACGACGGTGGCGCCCGCCGGCACCTCGGTCTCCTCCTCGACGAAGATCGCGCCTCTCGCCTCGAGATCGCGCACGACGTGGATGTTGTGGACGATCTGCTTGCGCACGTACACGGGAGCGCCGTAGTGCTCGAGCGCGAGCTCGACGGTCTCGACCGCGCGCTCGACGCCCGCGCAGTAGCCGCGAGGCGACGCCAGCAGGACGCGTTCCACCATGGTTACAGCGTAGTCAGCGTGCCGACTGGGCCACGAGGATTCCGGCGATCACGATGAGTCCGCCGACGAGCTGCGCCGCCCCGAGGGTCTCGCCGAGCCACGCCCACGCGACGACGGTTGCGACCACCGGCTCGAACGTCGCCACGATGGAGGCGCGTGTCGCGCTGATGTGGCGAAGCGACCCCGTGAGGAGCGAGAACGTCACCATCGTGCCGATCACGACGATGAACCCGACGAGCGCCCAGACGGGTGCGGTGTACTCCGAGAGGTTCCCCTGCAGCGAGACGTCCTCGCCGAGGGCGCTCCACGGGAACTCCCACAGCGGTTGGATCACCGCCCACAGGAGCGCCGCGAAGAGGAACCCGTAGAACGAGAGCGAGGCGGCATCGCGGTGCTTGCGCTCGCGCTCGGCCATCAGCATGTAGGCGCTCAGGACGAGAGCAGATCCCAGCGCCGCCGTGACGCCGATCACGCTGAAGGCGAGGCCGGTCCAGAACTCGATGACGAGGGCGAGCCCGACCATGCAGAGCAGGACGGCGATCCACACACGTCGCCGGATGTGCTCGCGGTAGACGAAGCGCGCGAACAGCGCCACGAAGAGCGGCGCGGTGAAGACGATGAGGAGCGCGACGCCGATCGGCACGTTCTCGATGGCGACGAGGTAGAGCCACTGTTGGAACGCGATGCAGACGAGGCCGAACACGACCAGGAATGCCAGCTCGCGCCGTCCGACCCGCAGCCGACCCGGCGCGACCACCACCAGGAACCCGAGGAACAGCAACGCGGCACATGTGTGTCTGATCTGCGCGAGCTCGATCGGCGTGAGGCCCGAATCGAGCGTCACCTTCATCACGCTCCCGTTGACCGCGAAGAGCGTCGCCGCCGTCGCCACCATCGCGTACCCGAGTCTCGACCTGTCGTCCGAGTGCCCAGCGGGGAGCAGCGTGGGCGCGTCGACCATGACCGCGCAGGCTATCCCTACACTGTTCCGACCTCGGGGCGTAGCTCAGCCTGGTAGAGCGCTCGCTTTGGGAGCGAGAGGCCGACAGTTCAAGTCTGTCCGCCCCGACTGGTGCGAAGGGCCACCATCCTCCTTGCGGCGCTCGGATTCGCGGCGCTTCTCGCCGGATCGGGAACGACAGCTCCGGCTCCGTTCCACGGCACCATCGAGCGCATCGACCGCGAGCAGGCGAAGCGGATGACGGGCGTGTCGTGGCGGCCGGGTTGCCCGGTCGGGCTCGGCAGCCTCCGGTTGCTGCGTCTCTCGCACTGGGGCTTCGACGGGAAGGTCAGAACGGGAAGGCTGATCGTCCACCGGGACGTTGCGCGCGACTTCGTCCAGGTGTTCCGCGACCTCTACGCGGCGCGCTTCCCGATCCGGCGAATGGTTCCCGTCGACACGTACGGCGCAAGTGACTTCCGCTCGATCGAGGCCGACAACACGTCGGCATTCAACTGTCGCTACGTCGACGGGACGACACGGTGGTCGAACCACGCCTTCGGGACGGCGATCGACGTCAACCCGATCGAGAACCCGTACGTCTCGGGCGGCAGGACGGCACATCGCGCCAGCCGCCCGTACATCGCCCGGACGCCACGGCGACCGGGAATGGCGTACGAGGGCGGTGCCCTCGTACGCGCATTCGACCGGATCGACTGGGGCTGGGGCGGGCGCTGGACGTCAGTGAAGGACTACCAGCACTTCTCCGCGAGTGGCGACTAGGGCTCGAGCCCTCCGCGCGCCACCTCGAGTTCCGGATCCGGAGACGGCTGCCGCAACATCATGAAGGCCCAGATCGCCGCGCCGAGGACACCGCCTGCGAGCGGGCCGATGATGTAGATCCAGACGTCGCCCCACTCCTGGTTGTAGAGCACCGGATCGAGCGAGCGCGCCGGGTTGAACGAGCCGCCCGAGGCCGGCCCGACCGTGATCGCGGCCGTGAAGATGAACAGCCCGATGAGGAACGGCGCCATCACGCCGTTCCACGCGGCCCGCTCGTCGGTTGCGACCGTGAGGATGACCATCACGAAGAGCGCCGTCGCGATGATCTCGAGGACGAGCGCTGCCCAGTTGTCGATCCCGCTGCCGGGCTGCGTGTGCAGCGCGTCCGTGACCTCACTCGAGTAGACGATCGCCATCACGAGCACCGCGCCGAAGCCGCCGACGAGCTGCGCAACCCAGTACGGGATCACGTCGCGGGGCTTGAACCTGCCCGCGATCGCGAGGCCGGCGCTCACCGCCGGGTTGAAGTGGCCGCCCGAGATGTGCCCGAAGGCCGTGATCGCGAGCGCGAGCCCGAAGCCGAACCCCGCCGCGACGCCGAGCGGTGTGATCGCGTCCGCGCCGATGTCGACGACAACGGCGATCCCGCTGAAGCCGAGGAAGAAGAAGAGAAACGTTCCGAGCGCCTCTGCCGCGAGGCGCAGACCTAGTGGATGATCCATTGCCCGCCTCCCGTTCGTCGTAGTGGAGGCGCGATTCTGCAGCCGCGGCGCTGTTCCTGCGCTGTACACCGTCGGCCGGCGAAGCGGGAGACCGGGCTCGAACCGGCGACATCCAGCTTGGAAGGCTGGCGCTCTACCAACTGAGCTACTCCCGCGCCGGGCTAGCGTAGCGCCGTGGATCCGTACGGGTGGTCCTGGAACCCTGAGGCGATCGCGATCCTCGGTCTGGCCGGCGCCTACGCGGTCGCAGTGCGCAGGCACCCCGCGCCGGCGTGGCGGATCGCCTGCTTCGCGGCGGCGATCGTGCTGCTGATCGCCGTCGCCGTCACGCCGGTGCACACGCTCGGCATGCACTTCCTGCTGACGATGCATCTCCTCCAGAACGTCGTGCTCGCCGAGTGGGCGCCGCTCCTCGTCGTGCTCGGCATCCCCGCGGGGCTCGCGGCCGTCCTCGCGAGATCGAGTGTCGTTCCGGCCGTGACGCATCCCGCGGTCGCGCTTCCCGTGTGGCTCGCCAACTACATGGTCTGGCACCTGCCGTGGCTGTACGACACCGCTCTTCGCAATCCGAACACGCTCCTCCACGTCGAGCACCTCATGTACTTCGTGACCGGGCTCGCCCTGTGGTGGTCGGTCTTCCAGGACGAGCCGCACCGGCTCGGCTCGGGAGCGCGTGCGGGCTACGTCTTCGCCGCTTTCGTGCTCGGAAGCCCGGTTGGTCTCGTCATGGCTCTGGTGCCGAACGCGATCTACGACTTCTACGCCGAGGCCCACCACCGCGTCTGGGGGCTCGACCCGCTCGAGGATCAGCAGCTCGCGGGGATCCTCATGGCGTTCGAGCAGGCGGCCGTCTTCTTCGTGGTGTTCCTGTACTGGTTCTTTCGCTTTCTCTCCGAGGAGGAGCGCAAGGAGGACGTTGACCATCCTGCGGCGCGTGCATAGGGTCGTCGGGATGCGCCGACTCGCCGTCCTCGGTGCGCTCGCGACGCTCGTCGTCGCGGTGGTCTCGGCAGATGCTGCGAGCCCGGGCTTTCGCTACGGCGTCGCCGCTGGTGAGGTGACCTCGACGTCGGCCGTGCTCTGGGCTCGAGCGCCGTCTGCCGGAACGGTCAGGTTCGCTGGGACCGTGGACGGACGCGGCCCCATCCGCGACTTCGTCCGCGACGTGCGAGCTACGGTGGCGAACGACTTCACGGTGCAGGTCCGCGTCACGAAGTTGTCGCCGGGTACGCGCTACCGCTATTCAACGAGCTTCAGGCGCGGCGCTGTTGCGAGCGCGACGGGGACGTTTACTACTGCACCACCCCGGGCGGCTTCGGCGACGGTTCGGTTCGCAGTGTCCGGCGACGCGGACGCGACATCGAACTCCGAAGGCAAGCCGTCTTACAACTCGTTCAGCGTCTACGCGCGCATGGCCGCCGAGCGCAACGATTTCAACATCAACCTCGGCGACACCATCTACTCGGACAGCGAGGTCGGCGGGGCGCCGGTCGCGCGGACCGTCGCCGAGAAGTGGGCGAAGTACAGGCTCGGCCTCGCACTTCCCGCGCTTCGGAACCTCCGCGCATCGGCGAGCCTCTACAGCCACTGGGACGACCACGAATTCATCAACGACTTCTCGCGCGCGGAGAACGGCGCGGCGATCTACACAGCCGGGGTCAAGGCGTTCCGCCACTACTCGCCCGTGACCTACTCACCCGCGACCGGCCTCTACCGCACGGTCCGTTGGGGCCGGCATCTCGAGCTCTTCTTCCTCGACGAGCGCTCGTTCCGCAGCGCGAAGGTCGACGATGTCTGCTCGGGCGACGTCGCGCCCACGGCGCCGCAGCCGGTTCGCAATGCCTTCGCGACGCTCGCTCCGGCACTGCGCAACCCCGTCCCACAGGCGTGCCTCGATGCGATCGCGGATCCGTCGCGGACGATGCTGGGCGCGCGCCAGTACACCGCGTTCACCAAGGCGATCGCCGCGTCGAAGGCAACGTGGAAGGTCGTCGTCAACGAGGTGCCGATCCAGCAGTACTACGCACTCCCGTACGACCGTTGGGAGGGCTACGCGTTCGAGCGCGAGCGCCTTCTCCGCTTCCTACGCGACAACGTGAAGAACGTCGTCGTCCTGACGACGGACACGCACGCGAACCTCGTCAACGAGATCCGCTCGCGCACGCTGAGCCCTGCCCCGGAGAGCTACGGGATCTGGGAAGTCGTCACCGGCCCGGTGGCGACGAACACCTTCTCGAAGGAGATCGACGACTTCCTCGGGCAGAAGGGGGCAGGAACTGCCATCGGTGCGCTCTTCTTCAAGCCCGCGCCACCGAACGGGATGGGCATGCGCTGCGCCGCGCTCGACACCTACAGCTACGCGCAGGTGACCGTGACGGCCCAGCGGTTCACCGTGGCCCTCAAGGACGCGAACGGCCGGCCGGTGCGCGAGGCGACCGACGTCGCGTGCGCACCGCTCGTCCTCACCGCGCGCTGAA
>DASQLF010000101.1:0-4369 GCA_035630135.1 Gaiellaceae bacterium | reverse complement strand
CGTCTTCGGCGTGATGTTCGTCCTGCCGATCGGCGGAGCGGACATGCCCGTCGTCATCTCGCTGCTGAACGCCTTCACGGGCCTGGCGGCGTCGGCAACAGGCTTCGTGCTCGACTCGACCGTGCTGATCGTCGCAGGGATGCTCGTCGGCGCGTCGGGCACGTTGCTCACGCTGCTCATGGCGAAGGCGATGAACCGCTCGATCGCAAACGTCCTCTTCGGCGCGTTCGGGCAGGTTCAGGCGGGAGTCGGCCAGGCGCGCACCGACGACGGCCGCACCGTGCGCGCGACGACCGCCGACGACGTCGCAGTCCAGCTCTCCTTCGCGCGCAAGGTCGTCGTGGTGCCCGGGTACGGGATGGCCGTTGCGCAGGCGCAGCACGACGTTCGCCAGCTCGCCGACCTGCTCGAGGAGCGCGGCGTCGACGTGAAGTACGCGATCCACCCGGTCGCGGGTCGCATGCCGGGGCACATGAACGTGCTGCTCGCCGAGGCGAACGTCCCGTACACCCAGCTCTTCGAGATGGACGAGATCAACCCGGAGTTCCCGCAGACGGACGTCGCGCTCGTCATCGGCGCGAACGACGTCACGAATCCTGCTGCGCGCAGCGACCCGGGGAGCCCGATCTACGGAATGCCGATCCTGGACGTCGACAAATCCGCGAGCATCATCGTGATGAAGCGCTCGATGAATCCCGGGTTCGCGGGGATCGACAACGAGCTCTACCTCGACTCCAAGACCACGATGCTGTTCGGTGACGCGAAGGAATCGGTGCTCAAGCTGATCAGCTCGGTCAAGACAGCGTAGGACGCGGCGTGTCTCATCCTGGCGCGATCCCGGTCTTCCGAGCGGCCGACGTCGAGCGCGCGGTCACGCCGCACGAGGCGTACGACGCGGTGCGCAGGGCATTCGAGGCGCACGCGCGAGCGACGTGGTCGATGCCGTCGAAGGTCTACGTCTCGAACTACCCTGCGGGCGACTTCCGCGCGATGCCGGCGATCGGAGACGGCCACGCCCTGCTCAAGTGGGTCACGTCGTTCCCGGGCAATCCCGCGCGCGGACTGCCGACGGTGACGGGGCTCGTCCTCCTGTCGGACGCGGAGGATGGTCGCCTGCTGGCCGTGCTCGACGCCGCGGCGGTCACGGCGCTGCGGACGGCAGCCGCGGGCGTGCTCGCGGCCGACACGCTGTGCCGCGCGGAGGCGTCCTCCTATGCGGTGATCGGCTGCGGCGTCAACGGCGCCGAGACGGCCCGGATGCTCGTCGCACACGGCGCGACGCCGCTCGTCTGGGACGTCGACGCATCCCGGCGCGCGTTCGTCGCCGAGCGGCTCGGCGCGCGCGAGGCCTCGAGCGCGGACGAGGCACTCGCGTGCGAGGTCGTCGTCACGGTGACTCCGGGCGCCGAGGTGCTCTACGGCGAAGGCTCGCTCGAGCCGGGCCAGCACGTGTCGCTCATGGGCGCCGACGGGCCGGGAAAGGCCGAGGTGGCGATCGCCGAGCTCCGGCGGGCACATCTCTTCTGCGACGACTGGGAGCAGGCGAGCCATGGCGGGGAGCTCGCAGCCGCTGCGGCGGCGGGAGTCGTCAGCCGCGACGACGTGACCGAACTCGGCGCCGTGCTCGTCGGCGCCGCGGACGGCCGCCGCAGCGCAGGCGACGTCACGCTCTTCGACTCGACGGGCCTCGCCATCCAGGACCTGGCGATCGCAAAGGCGGCGTACGCGAAGGCCGGCGACCTGCACCTGCAGCAGATCGAGCTTTAGGATCGTCGGCGTGAACGAAGCCGCCCGGCTTGAGCAGAACAAGGAGACGGTTCTCGCGTTCTACGACCTCATGTTCAACCAGTCGAAGCCGGCGGAGGCTGTCGAGCGATTCGTGGGCGACTCGTACACGCAGCACAACCCGCACGTCGCCGACGGCAAGCAGGCGTTCGTCGACTACTTCGTGCGGATGGCAGCCGATTACCCCGGAAAGAGCGTGGAGTTCAAGCGCGCACTCGCAGACGGCGATCTCGTCGTCCTCCACTGCCACCAGCGCTGGCCGGACGGCGAAGACTACGCGGGCATCGACATCTTCCGCCTCGACGAGAACGCCAAGATCGTGGAGCACTGGGACGTCCTGCAGCGAATCCCCGCGCAGGCGGCAAACGACAACACGATGTTCTAGTCCTACGCGACGAGGAGACGGGCGGGCTCGAACAGGTTGAGCAGGGGGTCGCGGTCACCCAGCACCGCGCGCGCGACAAGCCTCCCCGACGCGAACCCGAG
Source organism: Gaiellaceae bacterium (assembly GCA_035630135.1). GTDB lineage: Bacteria > Actinomycetota > Thermoleophilia > Gaiellales > Gaiellaceae > GMQP-bins7. The sequence goes on along the minus strand of DASQLF010000101.1, from coordinate 2,098 downwards.
CACGTTGCCGTGTCCCGAGTAGCCGCCGGCCATCCAGACGCGGTCGTTGCCCGGCACGCGACCGATCACGGGCAGGAAGTCGAAGACCATCCCGAAGATCCCGGCCCAGCGGTAGTCGATGCGGACGGGACGGCCGACGTGCTCTTCGACAAACCGCTCGAGCGCACCCTGCACGACGGGCGTGATGACCTCCTCGGCCGTGAACTCGGTGTCGAGGGACACGTCGCGGAACCCTCCCGCCACGATCCGGCCGTCGAGCCGCTGGTGCCAATAGTCGAAGCCGTGACGCCCGTAGTGGGGGATCTCGAAGAGCAGCTCCTCGATCGGCTCCGTCGCGATGACCTGACCTCGCGTCGGGACGATCAGGCCCTCGAGCTCTCCGAGCAGGCCGCTCGGATAGCCGTCGGTTGCGATGACGACGACCTCTGCGTCCACCTCGTCGAGCGAGTCGATGTGCGTGCGTTCCTCGATGGCGACTCCGGCCTCGGCGGCGCGACGCGCGAGACGCCGAACGAGCCGAGCGGGTTGCAGCACCCCGTCCGGTGGATGGAAGAGCGCCGCCGGGTACCGACCCGCGAGCGGCGGAGGCAGGTCTTCGCGCCATTCCGCATCGAAGCCCGCTTCGACGAGCGCGTCGTATTCCTCACGCAGCTCGTCTCGTTCCTCGTCGTCGGCCGCCAGACGGAGGCTTCCGGTGAGCCGCAACGCGTCTCCCGCGATGCCTGCCAGCGCCTCGAGCTCCGACTCGGTCCAACGCCACAGCGACGCCGTCTCCGCCGCGCCGATCGAGTCGACGAGAACCGGGTACGCCGCGGCCCCGCCGCGCAGCGCGAAGCCACCGTTGCGTCCGCTCGCGCCGCCGGCGATCTCCCGCGCCTCGTAGAGGCAGACCCTTTTCCCGCCCTCCGCCAGGGCTAGCGCACATGCGCAGCCCGTGATGCCGCCGCCCACCACGGCCACGTCCGCGCTCCCTTCCAGGGAAACCCGCGGCAGCGGCTCGTGCGGCTCGTCCAGCCAGAGAGACACGGTCGACATGACGGGCCGATCCTAGACGGCCGCTCGATACACACCGTCCTCGAGGGTCACGCGCCCGGCGAGCTCGAGCTCGACGAGCGCAGCCGCGCCCTCGCCGGGCTGGACGCCCGACGCGCGCACGACCTCGTCCGCTGTGAGTGCCCCCTCGGCGAGCCTCGTCCAGAGCTTCTCAGCCGTCGGCCCGAGCGACACGGACTCCACGCCGCTCCGCTCCAGTCCGTACGACTCGAGCACGTCCTCGACGCAAGTGATGGGCGTCGCGCCGAGTCGCAGCAACGCGTTGGTCCCTGCCGAGAGCAGGCTCGTGATCTCACCCGGAACTGCAAGCACCTCGCGACCCTCCTCGAGCGCGAAGTCCGCGGTGATCAGGGCGCCGCTCCGCTCCCGTGCCTCGATCACGAGCGTCGCGCGGCAGAGTCCCGCGATGATTCGGTTGCGGGCAGGGAAGCGCCACGGCGCGGGCTCGATCCCCGGCTCGTACTCCGAGACGACGAGGCCGCCCGTCTCGACGATCCGGCGCGCAAGCTCGGCGTGTGCCGCCGGGTAGTCGCGATCGATCCCGCAGCCGAGGACGGCGATCGTGGCCCCGCCCGCGTCGAGCGCGCCGCGATGCGCCTCGCCGTCGACTCCCCGCGCCATCCCGCTCACCACCACGAGGCCCGTGGCGGCCAGATCGCGTGACAGCGAGCGCGCGACCGAGCGGCCGTACGGCGAGCAAGAACGCGCGCCGACGACGGCGACCGCGGGTCGATCGAGCAGCTCCGGCAGGACCGTTCTCCGCAGGAAGAGCTGCGGCGGGGGATCGTGGATCGCAGCCAGCAGCTCCGGGTACATGGGATCGCGGCCCCGGATGCAGTGGATCGCCGTCATGGCGCGGACAGCTCGCCCGGCATCCGATACGAGAGCGCTTCGGCAACGTGGGCCGGCTCGACTGCCTGAGCGCCCGCGAGAGCGGCGATCGTCCGCGCGACGCGCGCGACGCGCGAACGTCCGCGACCGGAGAGCGGAAGCCGGTCGACGGCACCCGAGAGGAGCTCCGAGGCTGCATCGGTCCGTCGCGGCT
>DASQLF010000100.1:0-6589 GCA_035630135.1 Gaiellaceae bacterium | reverse complement strand
GGGCCGAACGTCGGCGCCGCCGACTCGAACTTCGCGTACGGCTCCGTCCACCGTAACGACCTGCTCCGAGCGGCCGTCGCCGGTCGCAAGAAGCACACGCTCGCGACCCTCACGGGCGCGATGAACAAGGCGGCGACACAGGATCTGAGAGTGGTGCGCGTGTGGCCGGTGATCCGCGAGGTCCTGCGGACGGGATCGGCGCCGAGTGCCCGTGCCGAGGCTGCAGCGGGTCTGCTCGACAGCTGGCGTGTGGCCGGCTCCAGCCGGCTCGACCGCGCGCTCGACGGGAAGATCGACGATCCCGGCGCGGCGGTCATGGACTCGGCGTGGCCGAAGCTCGCCGATGCGGTGATGGCACCAGTGCTCGGCCCGCTCGTCCCACGGCTCGCGGCGCTGAATGCGCGGAGCGACGACGCCGGTCCCGGCGGCTCGGCGTACATCTCCGGCTGGTACGGCTACGTCGAGAAGGACCTTCGTGCGTTGCTCGGGCGCGAGGTGCGAGGGCCGTACTCGCGTCGCTACTGCGGTGCAGGTGTCCTCGCGGCGTGTCGCGATGCGCTGTGGGCGGCGCTCGACGCCGCGGCTGCCGAGCTCGAGAAGGCCCAGGGTCCGGCGCCGTCCTCGTGGCGGGCCGACGCGACGGCCGAGCGCATCCGCTTCACGTCCGGCGTCCTTCCCGACACGATGCGGTGGACGAACCGGCCGACCTTCCAGCAGCTCATGTCGTTCTCCTCGCACCGACCACGCTCATGAGGAAGCGCTATCTCATGGCGCCCGGGCCTACGCCCGTGCCTCCCGAGGCGCTGGCGGCGGGCGCGGAGCCGATCATCCACCACCGCGGACCGGACTTTCGCGACCTGATGCTTCGGACGCTCGGCCGCCTCCAACAGGTGTGCCGCACGGAGAACGACGTGCTCCTCTTCACGGCCTCGGGCTCGGGCGCGTTCGAGTCAGCGATCGTGAACCTGCTCTCGCCGGGCGAGAGGGTGCTCGTCGTCACCGCAGGGGCGTTCGGCGATCGCTGGTGCAAGATGGCGGCGGCCTTCGGGACCGACGTGCACGAGCTTCGCTACGCATGGGGCGAGACGCCCCAGCCCGACGATCTCCGGGCACGGCTCGAGGAGTCGGGGTCCGAGCTCGCCGTGCTGGTTCATTCGGAGACGTCGACGGGTGTCGTCGCAGACGTCCAGGCGCTCGCCCGGGTGGCGCGAGACGCCGGCGCTCTCGTCGTCGTCGACGCGGTGTCGAGTCTGGGCGCCGTCCCGCTCGACACCGACGCCTGGGGGCTGGACGTCGTCGTCGCCGGGTCGCAGAAGGCGCTGATGACTCCGCCCGGCCTGTCCCTCACGACCGTCTCGGAGGCTGCCTGGGAGCAGTCGCGCAGCTCGACGATGCCGCGCTACTACTTCGACTGGGAGCGGATGCGCGCCGCGCTCGAGGCGGGCTCGACGCCGTTCACGCCCGCGGTCACTGTCGTTGCCTCGCTCGACGTCTCGCTGGGGTTGCTGCTGGACGAGGGTCTGGAGGCCGCGTTCGCGCGGCATGCTGCTCTCGGACGCGCCTGCCGGGAGGGCGTCAAGGCGATGGGCCTTGAGCTGTTCTCTCCGGACGAGGAGCGCTCCGCCGTTGTGACGGCGATCCTCACCCCGGACGGCGTCGACGCGAAGGAGCTCGTGCTCGAGCTGCGCGACCGCTTCGGAATCACCGTCGCCGGTGCGCACGGAGAGCTCGGAACGCGCATGTTCAGGATCGGGCACATCGGCTACTACGACGTCCTCGACATCGCCACGGCGCTCACCGCCGTCGAGACGCTGCTCGTCGAGCGTGGCGCCGCGATCGAGCCGGGGGTGGCAGTGCTCCGCGCGCTCGAGGCGTACCACGACGCCGCACGTGTCTGAGAGACCGCGCGTCCTCGTCCGCGAGCAGATCGCGGAACCCGGTCTCGAGCTGCTCCGCAGCCGCTTCGACGTCGTCGAGGACGGCGAGTCCGAGCTCGCGGAGATCATCGGCGACTTCGACGCGGTCGTGATCCGCTCGGCCACGATCCTCGACGCGGCGGTCATCGAGCGAGCCGTGCGGCTGAAGGTCATCGGCCGGGCAGGCGTCGGGGTCGACAACGTCGACGTGGATGCGGCGACGCGTCGCGGCATCGTGGTCGCGAATGCCGCCGAGTCGACCGTCGACTCCGCGGCGGAGCACGCCATCGCACTGCTGTTCGCACTCGCCCGCAACATCCCGCAGGCACATGCCGCAGTGACCGGCGGTGTCTGGGAGCGGCAGCGGTTCACCGGCGTCGAGCTCGCCGGCAAGACGCTGGGGGTGCTGGGACTCGGCCGGATCGGGCGGGAGGTCGCTCGCCGTGCCCTGGGACTCGGGATGCGCGTCGTGGCGTACGACCCGTTCGTCGCGGCCGACCGCTTCCGCGACCTCGGTGTAGAGCCGGCTGCGTCTCCCGAGCGCGTCTACGCCGAGGCCGACGTCGTCACCTTGCACCTACCACTGAACGACGAGACCCACCACCTCGTCGGCGCCGAAGCGATCTCGCGGATGAAGGACGGAGTTCGCATCGTCAACGCCGCCCGCGGCGGGCTCGTCGACGAGGCCGCGCTCGAGGAGGCGATTCGATCCGGAAAGGTTGCAGGCGCTGCGCTGGACGTCTTCGAGACCGAGCCGTACTCGGGCCCGTTGCTCTCGCTGCCGCAAGTAGTGGTCACGCCGCACCTCGCGGGCTCGACCGCCGAGGCCCAGGACCGTGCCGGCATCGTGATCGCGGAGCAGGTCGCCGCGGCGCTCGACGGTCGGGCCGTGCGCGCTGCGGTGAACATCCCCGTCGTCGACGCCGGGGACTTCGATGCGATCGGCCCGTTCGTCCCGCTCGCGACGAAGCTCGGGCGCCTCGCGATGGCACTGGCGGGCGCATGGCCGTCGCGCCTCACGATCGCCGTCCACGGACCGCTGTCCGAGCTCGACACGCGCCCGCTGACGGTGGCGGCGCTGAACGGAGCCTTCCAGGGGCGGGTCGACGAGACCGTGAACGAGGTGAACGCGCCACTCATCGCGGCGGAGCGCGGGATCGAGGTCTCCGAGCAACGCTCCCCGACCGCGCAGCACTACAGCAACCTGTTGCGGGTGAGCGTCGCAGCTGGCGGAGAGGACCTCGACGTCGCCGGCACGACCGTCGGCCCGGAGCACCGCCTGTTTCTCGCCGGAGCCCTCGGCTTCTCGATCGACATCGAGCTCGGCACGCACATGGCCTTCCTCTCCTACGAGGACGTTCCGGGCGTGATCGGCAGGGTCGGCACGATGTTCGGCGATGCGGGAGTGAACATCGCGAACATGGCGGTGTCGCGCACGACCGAAGGTGGAACCGCGCTCATGGCCTTCTCGATCGATTCTCCCGCGCAGCCCGCACTCGTCGAGCGCGTCCGGGCCGAGGGATTCGCGGACGTGAGGTTCGTCAGCTTTGGTTGAGGTGCCCTCGCTCGGCGCGCGGGGCGGCGGCTGGGTCGCGCTCCAGTTCGCACTCATCGCGGCGATCCTCGGCATTGGCCTTCTCGCTCCGGGCTGGCCTGACGGCGCGCGCTGGTGGCTCAAGGCCGCGGCAATCCTCCTCGTCTTCGCGGGGGCGCTCGTGGTTGCGGCAGCCGGCCGAGCGCTCGGCGCCGGATTCACACCGTTCCCGAAGCCGGCGGAGGAGGGCGAGCTCGTCGAGAGCGGGCCGTACGGTGTCGTGCGCCACCCCGTCTATTCGGGAGGGATCCTCTTCGCCTCCGGCATCTCGGTGGCGCTCTCGCCGTGGGCGCTCGTCGCGACGGCCGCGCTCGCGGTCGTCTGGGCGCTCAAGGCACGCGTCGAGGAGCGCTTCCTCGTCGCTCACTACCCGGCCTACGCGGGGTACTGCGAACGCACGCGCTACCGCCTCATCCCGTACGTCTACTAGGACGAGCAAAGGTAGGCTTCTTGCCGTGGTAGGAGCCTGGCCGGAGCCCGTCGAACGGGTGTCCTCCTTCCTCCGCGAATCGGGAGTCGAGGCGCGCATCCACGAGTTCCCGGACGGCACGGCTTCAGCCCAGGACGCCGCCGACGCCGTGGGCTGCGACCTCGGCCAGATCGTGAAGTCGCTCGTCTTCCTCTGCGACGAACGGCCGGTCGTCGCGCTGGTTCCGGGCGATCGGCGCGGCGATCCCGCGAAGGTCGCGCGGGCAGTCGAAGCGGGTTCGGCGCGCGTCGCGAAGGCGCAGGAGGTCGAGGACGCGACCGGCTTCGCTCCGGGCGCGGTGGCCCCGTTCCCGCTGCCGAAGGTCGACGCCGTGCTCATGGATCGCGCGCTCTACCACCACGCCATCGTGTGGGCGGGCGCGGGTTCGCATCGGCACGTGCTGGGAATCACTCCGGGCGAGCTCGGGCGGCTGACCCGCGCGCGCCCGATGGACGTCGTCGCAGACCAGGCCTAGAGTTCGTCAGAGACCAAAGGAGATCCCGAGCGATGCAAGAGACCGAGAAGATCTGGATGAACGGCGAGCTCGTCGACTGGGCCGACGCGAAGATCCACGTCGCCTCGCATGGACTCAACTACGGCTCGGGCGTGTTCGAGGGCATTCGCTGCTACGACACGCCGAACGGCCCCGCGGTGTTCCGCCTCGCCGACCACCTGGTACGCCTCGACAACTCCGCGCGGGTCCTGTACATGGACTTGCCGTACACGCTCGAGGAGATCCGTTCGGCGGCGCACGAGCTCATCGCGGCCAACGGCCTGGCGTCCTGCTACCTCCGCCCGCTCGCCTTCTACGGCTACGGCGAGCTCGGCGTAGCGTCGACGGGGAACCCCGTCGACGTCGTGATCCTGAGCTTCCCGTGGGGCGCGTATCTTGGCGAGGACAGCCAGTCGCTCGGCATCACGACGAAGATCTCGAGCTGGGAGCGCGTCGGGCCGAACGTCATCCCGCACGTCGCGAAGGCGACGGGGATCTACCTCAACTCGATGCTCGCGACCATGGAGGCGCGGCGCGCGGGCTACGACGAGGCGATCATGCTCTCGCACGACGGCTACGTCGCCGACGGGCCGGGGGAGAACATCTTCATCGTGAAGGACGGCGTGCTGTACACGCCGCCGCTCGCGATGTCGATCCTGCCGGGGATCACGCGTGACACGGTCATCCAGATCGCGCAGGATCTCGGCCATCGCGTCGATGAGACACTGCTCATCCGCACCGACCTCTATCTCGCGGACGAGGTATTCATGGTCGGCACCGCGACCGAGGTCGCCCCGGTGCGGTCGGTCGACGACCGCGAGATCGGCGTCGGCCCGGTGACGCGCGAGCTGCAGCAGGCCTACCTCGACACGGTGCACGGCCGCAGCGAGCGCTGGAGCCACTGGCTCGACGTGGTCGAGATGTCGCCCTCGCCCGCCTGAGCGTGGCGGCCGTCAGGACGATCGCGCTCTCGAGCCCGTGGGTCGACGAGCGGGAGGAAGAGCTCGTCGCCGACGTGCTCCGCTCCGGGCGGCTCTCGCTCGGGCCGACGATCGACCGCTTCGAGGAGGAGTTCGCCCAGGTCGTCGGCGCGCCGTACGCGGCGGCCGTCTCGAGTGGGACGGCCGGCCTGCACCTCCTCTGCGTCGCAGCGGGCGTGAGCCCCGGCGACGAGGTCGTCACCTCGCCGTACTCGTTCGTCGCGTCTGCGAACTGCGCGATCTACGAGGGCGCGACGCCCGTTTTCGCGGACATCGACCCGCGCACGCTCAACCTCTCGCCCGAGGCCGTCGAGGCGGCGATCACGAACCGGACGCGCGCCGTCGTGGCCGTCGACATCTACGGGTACCCGTGCGAGCTCGACGAGCTGCGCGCGATTTGCGATGTGCGCGGGATCGCGTTGATCCAGGACGCCTGCGAGGCGCTCGGGGCGCGCTACAAGCGCGCGCTCCTCGGATCCCAGGGCCCGTCGGCGGTGTTCGCGTTCTACCCGAACAAGCAGATGACGACGGGCGAGGGCGGGATGGTGACCACGCACTCCGAGCGGGAATGGCGTCTTCTCCGAAGCCTGCGAAACCAGGGTCGAGCGGACTCGGGTGGCTGGCTCGAGCACGCGCGGCTCGGGTTCAACTACCGGCTCTCCGACATCGGTGCCGCGATCGGCCTCGGCCAGCTCGAGAAGCTCGACGACATCCTCGAGGCCCGCGCCCGGGTCGCCTCGCGCTACGGAGAGTTGCTCGCGTCGATCCCGGGTCTCGACCTGCCGTGCGCGGATGACCCCGATCACGAGCGCTCGTGGTTCGTCTACGTCGTGACGCTCCCGGCGCGCGTCGATCGAGAGGCCGTGATCGGGACGCTCACAGAGCGCGGCGTGCAGACGGCCCGCTACCTGCCGTGCATCCACCTGCAGCCGTACATGCAGGAGCGCTTCGGCTACCGCGTCGGTCTCTGCCCGGTCGCCGAGGGCGTCGCGTCGCGGACGCTCGCTCTGCCCTTCCACGCGCGCCTCGACGAGGACGACCAGGCATACGTGGCGGAGGCCCTACGAGCCGCGCTCGAATAGGTCCGCCGCAAGGAGAGGCGCTCGCAGCCTGGGCCGGCTGTGCCCTGGTGGCCGC
>DASQLF010000099.1:0-5809 GCA_035630135.1 Gaiellaceae bacterium | reverse complement strand
GGGTCGAGCCATACGACGACCCGGAGCGAATGGAGGAGGCGCTCGACACGATCGTCCCCGACGATCCGCAGAAGCCGTACGACATGCGCAGCGTGATCTCCCTGATCGTCGACGACGGCGATTTCTTCGAGGTCCACGAGCATTTCGCGAAGAACATCGTTTGCGGCTTCTCCCGCCTCGACGGCTTCCCGATCGGGATCGTCGGCAACCAGCCCAAGCACCTCGCCGGCGTGCTCGACATCGAGTCCTCGGAGAAGGCCGCGCGCTTCGTCCGCACCTGCGACGCCTTCAACGTCCCGCTCGTCACCTTCACCGACGTGCCCGGCTTCCTGCCCGGCACGTCGCAGGAATGGGGCGGAATCATCCGCCACGGCGCGAAGCTCCTCTACGCCTTCACCGAGGCGACCGTGCCGAAGCTCACCGTGATCACGCGGAAGGCCTACGGCGGCGCCTACGACGTCATGTCGTCGAAGCACATCCGCGCGGACTTCAACGTCGCCTGGCCGACTGCCGAGGTCGCGGTGATGGGGCCGGAGGGCGCCGTGAACATCGTGTTCCGGTCGGAGCTTGCGGATTCGGACGACGCAGACGCGCGCCGCGCCGAGCTCATCGCCGACTACAAGGAGCGCTTCGCGAACCCGTACACGGCCGCCGAGCGCGGCTACGTCGACGACGTCATCCAGCCGCGACGCACTCGCCCGGTGCTGATCTCGGCCCTCGAGACCGCGCTCTCCAAGCGCGAGCCCACGCCGAAGCGCAAGCACGGGAACATTCCGCTCTAGCCCGAGGCGAGTGCGTCGAGCCGCGCAGACCGCTCCGAGAACGACGGGTCGTCGCGCTCGAGCAGCGGGATCGCGAGTTTCGCCTGCGTCCGCGCCTCGTCCGTTCGCCCGGCGGCGGCGTACTCCTCAGCGAGCTCCTCGTGGAACCAGCCGTCGGGAACCCCGTTCGCCTCGGCCCACGTGACCGCGGCCTCGAGAAGCGGGATTGCCTCTTGGGCCCGGTCGAGCGCGCGCAGCGTCTTCCCGACGGCGTAGCGGGCGATCTCGACCGCGTGGGGGTTGTCGCCGTCCGCCTCGCGTGCACGAAGCGCGCGCTCGAACGCGTCGAGCGCGGACTCGAAGTTGCCGGCCTCGTAGTACTCCCAGCCGAGGTTGTTCAGGAGCGGCCCGAGCCAGTACGCCGCCTCTTCGTGCCGCTCGGCGAGCTCGACGCCTCGGTGCGTCCACTCGACGAAGCCGTCCCGGCTCTCTGCGACGAGAGCGACCATGTGCGCCGCGTCGGCCGCGAGGAAGTGCTGTTCCGTCTCGAGCGCCTCCGCGTACGCGGACTCGAAGAGCGGGCGGGCGGCGTCCGGATTGAGGCTCGAGCGACGGAGCCGGCCGCGCTCGAGGTCGAGGCGCGCTGTGACGGCCGGTGCCCCACCTGCGAGCGTCGCAGCCTCGTCGAGGAGCGCGTCGCCCTCGTCGAAGGCCCCCCGCAGTCCGTGCACGCGGGCGAGCTCGGCCGTAACCTCGGCGCGGCCGGAGTCGGTGGTCTCGTCGGCGAGCTGCCCGCGAAGCCGCTTCTCTGTCCCGTCGAGGTCGTCGAAGTCCCAGAGCGCGCGCAGGCGGTCGGTCACGGCTCGAACGCGTAGTCGAAGGAGTCGCAGACCGGCTCGTAGCCGATCTCCGTGTAGATGCGGTTCGACGTCGGGTTGTCGAGATCGGTGTAAAGGACGCAGAACGACCGTCCCGCAGCGAGGCGCTCCGCCGAGACCCAGGCGGTGAGCGCGCTCGCGTACCCGTGCCGACGAAGCTCGGGCGGGGTGTACACGGGGCCGATGCGAGCGCCGTTCGGGGTCGAGCCGCCCCAGCCGACCACCGACACGGGCCGGCCACCGTCCTCCCAGACGCCGAACCCGCCGAGGCCGTGGTCGAGGCGTGCCTCGACGACCCTGGTCGCCCCGGCATTCGGGGCACCTTCGGGGAGCGCCTCGGCGGCGAAGGCCTGCAGCCAGTCCACGAGGAGCCTGCGGTCGGCGTCCGTGGCCACGCGCGGGTGCCCGGGAACGCCGGCCACTGCCCGCACTCCCGTCAACCGGTAGATGCGCTGACGCGTTCGCGTGCGGAGCGCAACGCTCTGCGCCGACGTCCAAAGCTCGGCGAAGAGATCGACCTCGGGCGTGGCAGCCGTCACGCCCGGAAGCTCCACGCCGGCGGAAGCGAGGGTCGCGGCGAGCGTCTCCAGCACGCCGGCGGATGTGGGCCGGGCGAGAACGACGTTGAACGGAGGCGTCTGCAGGGCAGCGCCGACGGTGTCGTCACCATCCTCGACCGTCCAGCCTCGGAACTCGTCGTAGAGGCCCGCCTGTTTTCGCTGTCCGCACGCGATGCCGAGCATGAGGCTGTGGCGCGCCTCGTCGACGAGGAGGAGCGGCTCGGCGCGGTCGAGGAAGCCCGCGGCGTCGGAGTGTTTCCGCACTTCCATCGGCGCATGCTAGGCCCATCGCTGGGGCCATACTGCGTGTGTGGAGATCGAAGTCACGCCAGCGCTCGCCGAGCCCGAGCACCGCGCGCTCCTCGCAGCGCTCGCGGATCCGAAGGCCGGACAATCCGAGCACGACCCGTACGGGCAGGCGTGGCGCGTCGCGGGCCTGCGCGAACGCACCGGCGACGACGCCGACTACGCGTTCTCGCCGCGGAGCACGCGCGGCGCCACGCGCGCGTAGTCGAGCCCCGACACCCAGGTCGCGACGAGCGCGGCCAGGAGTGCCCACCAGGCGACGTCGTCGCTCCACAGGCCTGCCGCCGCGAGGCCAGCGACGGTGGCTGCCACCGCCTGCGCCCACGTCTTCGCGCGTCCGAGATCGCGGGCGCCGAGGACGACACCGCGCTCGACGGCCGCGAGCCTCAGGCCCGATACGAGGATCTCGCGGACGACGATCAGCGCGATCATCCACGCGGGCGCCACGCCCTCCCCGATGAGCATCACGAGCGCGGCGAGGACGAGCACCTTGTCTGCGACCGGGTCGAGGAGCTTGCCGAGCGTCGAGCTCGTCCCGCGGCGGCGCGCGAGCCAGCCGTCGATCTGATCGGTTGCCATCGCGACGACGAAGACGGCGGTCGCCCAGTACGCATGGTTCGGGAAGTCCCAGGCGAACAGGATCACGACGATCGGCACCGCGGCGATGCGCGCGACCGTGAGCTGATCCGGGAGGCTCACCGTGGGAGAGAATACGCGTCCCATGGCGCCCTTCTCGAAGGTTCTCGTCGCCAACCGCGGTGAGATCGCGGTTCGGGTCATGCGCACGCTCCGCGAGCTCGAGATCGGCGTGGTCGCCGTCTACTCCGAGGCCGACCGCGGCTCGCTCCACGTGGCGAGCGCCGACGAGGCGTTCCTCCTCGGCCCAGGGCCGGCGAGCGAGTCGTACCTCCGCGGCGAGCGGATCGTCGAAGCCGCGCGACGCACTGGCGCGGAGGCGATCCACCCCGGCTACGGCTTCCTCGCCGAGAACGCGGCGTTCGCGCGAGCGGTCGAGGCCGCCGGGCTCGTGTGGATCGGGCCGCCGGCGGCGGCCATCGAGGCGATGGGCTCCAAGATCGCGGCGCGGGAGCGCATGCGCGCCGCTGGGGTTCCGGTGGTGCCGGGTACGACGGCGCCGGCGGTGAGCGCCGCGGACGTGCTCGCGGCTGCCGAGGAGATCGGGTATCCGATCGCCGTCAAGGCCTCGGCCGGCGGCGGGGGTAAGGGGCTCCGCGTCGCCAACACGCCGGACGAGGTGGCGCCGGCCTTCGAGACCGCGGTGCGAGAGGGAGAGGCGTACTTCGCCGACGCGGCCGTGTACGTGGAGCGCTACCTCGACGACCCCCGCCACGTCGAGGTGCAGGTGCTCGCGGACGCACACGGCAACGTGATCCATCTCGGCGAGCGGGACTGCACCATCCAGCGCCGCCACCAGAAGCTCGTCGAGGAGACGCCGTCGCCCGCGGTCGGGCCGGAAATGCGCGAGCGGATCGGCGCGCTCGCCGTCGACGCGGCCCGCGCTGTCGACTACCGCTCCGCCGGGACGATCGAGGGCCTGCTCACGGCGGAAGGGGACTACTTCTTCCTGGAGATGAACACACGCGTCCAGGTCGAGCACACGGTGACCGAGGCCGTGACGGGAATCGACATCGTCCGCGAGCAGGTCCTCATCGCCGCAGGTCAGCCGCTCTCGGTCACCCAGGACGAGGTGGCGATCCGAGGCCACGCGATCGAGTGCCGGATCAACGCCGAGGACGTCTCGCGTGGGTTTCTCCCAGCACCGGGACGGATCACCGCCTACCGCGAGCCGGCGGGCATCGGCGTTCGCGTCGACTCGGGCGTGCGCGCGGGCGACGAGATCTCCGACCTCTACGACCCGCTCATCGCGAAGCTCGTCGTGCACGACGTCGACCGCGAGCACGCGCGGCGCCGGATGCTGCGCGCGCTCGCGGAGTTCGTCGTCGAAGGTCCGGCGAGCCTGCTCGGGTTCCACCGTGCGCTGCTCGAGTCGCCCTGCTTCGTCGCCGGTGAGACCTGCCACGGAATCGTCGAGTCGGAAGGCCTCGCCCGGCGGGCCGAAGAGCTGGGTGCTTCCGCGGCGCGCTCGGACGGTGCCGACTCTGCGCGGGCCGTGCGCGAGCAGCGTCTCGGCGTGGAGATCGACGGACGACGACACGAGGTGCGTCTGCACGTGCCGGAGCCGCCGTGGGCCGAGCTGGGGCGGCGGCACAAGGAGCGCAGCAAGGGCATTTCCGGCAAGGCGACGGGGGCTGTCACGAGCCCGATGCAGGGAACCGTGCTGTCCGTGGCCGTGGAGCCGGGCGTGGCCGTGCACGCGGGACAGCTCATCTGCGTCGTCGAGGCGATGAAGATGGAGAACGAGCTCGTCGCGCACCGCGGCGGCGTCGTCGGCGAGGTGCGCGTCGCGGCTGGGCAGCAGGTCGCCCTCGGCGACGTCGTGTGCGTGATCGGTGACGCAACGTGACGACGTCGCGCTGCGCCGACGTCTCCGAGGCGGCGGGCGAGCCCATCTCGGCGACGGCGCCGACCGTGGAGAACTGGCTGCTCGTCGAGGTGCGCGGCACCTGGCCACGTGACGTCTCCGAACTGTCGGGGCTCGACGAACCTGCACGCCAGGCCGTCACCGCGTGGCTCGAGAGCACATCTCTTCCGAGGCTCATGTTCATCCGCCGCCCCGGCCGCAGGCACGCGCGGCAGGCGGTCTTCGCGATTCGCGCCGCCGAGCATGACATCGACGCTCGTCGGTTCGACCTCGACAACCTCGATGAGCTCGCGGACGTCGACCTCGCGACGGACGGCGTCGCGGTCGACACGCAGCTGGCGCTCGTCTGCGGGCACGGGACGCGCGACGCGTGCTGTGCGCTTCGGGGAAGCGCCGTCCTCGGCGCGCTCGAGGGGGTCGTCGCAGAGGAGAGCCTCTGGCTCTCGTCCCATCAGGGCGGACACCGCTTCGCGGCGAACGTCCTCGTTCTGCCGTCCGGGATCGGGCTCGGCCGCCTGGCACCCACGAACGCGCGCTCGGCAGTGGAGGAGGTGCTGGCCGGGCGGATCCCGCTCGAGCACTACCGCGGCCGGACGGCGTACACCGCTCGCGTCCAGGCCGCCGAGCACGCGATTCGGGAGTCAGAGGGTCTCGTCGCCATGAACGATCTCACGCTCGTCGAGGACGACGGCATCCACGTACGTTTCGTGGACAAGGGCGGCAACGTTCACGCGGCCGTGCCGCGCGAGATCGCAGGGCCGAGCGTTCCCGCGAGCTGCGGCACGGAGCCCGGGCCGCAGA
>DASQLF010000098.1:0-3587 GCA_035630135.1 Gaiellaceae bacterium | reverse complement strand
CATCCTTGGTCACGTGCCCGACGAGCACGGTGGCGACGCCGGCTGCCTTCGCGACGCGGAGGAGTCGGCCCGCCGCCTCGCGCACCTGAGCCACCGAGCCCGGCGCGGAGCCGAGCGCCGAGGCGTGCAGCGTCTGCACCGAGTCGATCACGCAGACGTCGGGCCGTTCGGCCTCGAGGGTCGCGCACACCGTGTCCAGCTCAGTCTCGGCGAGGATCTCCACCCTGTCGGCGCCGCCCAGCCGGGCAGCACGCAACGCAACCTGGGCGGCCGACTCCTCGCCGGTCACGAGCAGCGCGCGTCGCCCACTCCTCGTGATCGCGCCGAGGGCCGTGAGCAGCAGCGTCGACTTGCCCACGCCCGGCTCACCCCCGACGAGCACGAGGGACGCGGGCACGAGCCCCCCGCCCAGCACGCGGTCGAGCTCGTCCACGCCGGTCGAGATCCGCTCTGCTTCCGAAGCCGAGACCTCAGCGATGGGAACCGGCGTCGAGGGACGAGCCGCGGTCGCCTCGGCGGCCGATCCGTGCAGCTCCTCGACGAGCGTCCCGAACGCGCCGCAGCCGGGGCACTTGCCCAGCCAGCGGCCCGACGTCGTGCCGCAGTCCGCGCACGTGAACTGGACGGTCACCTTCGCCACCGAGCCAGTCTAGGAACGCGGTCCGACGCCGTTGGTGACGAAAGTGCGCGTTTCCGCTTGCAAGAGCGGCGCAGGTGCATCAGAGTCCTGGCACACCGCCGCAGTCAGACCACGAAAGGACGGGCCGTATGGAGAGATTCAACGCCCTCGGGCGCGGAGCGCAGATCATGCTCATCTCGAGCGTCCTGCTGCTGATCATCAGCTTCTTCAACTGGCAGGAGGTCGAGTTCGACCTCGGCCCGCTGGGTGAGGGATCTGCCGGGGTCAGCGCCTGGGACGACTTCCTCGGGATTCTGATGGGAGTCCTGACGATCGTCCTGATCGCCCGCATCGTCGCGAACCTCGCGGCGGTCGACATCCCGATCCCGGTGTCGTTCGCAATGACGAGCGCCGTGCTCGCGTTTCTGATCTTCGCCTTCGCGCTGATCAAGAACCTCACGGACGACTACTCCACGTGGGCGAGCTACGTCGGCGTCGTGCTGGCTGCCTTGATCGCGGTCGGAGCCTGGATGGAGATACAGGCCGCGGGTGGCGTGGACACGCTGCGCAGCGAGGCGACCTCGTACGGGGGGAGCGGAGCGACCACCGCGACCGCGGCCCCGCCGGCCGCTGCCGAGGCCTATGGAACCCCGCCGCCGGCTCCTGCCGAGACGGCTCCTGCAGCCGAGGCCGCCGCACCGAGCGACCCGCCTCCGCCGATCGAGACGGCCGTCCCGGACGCCACCGCGCCCGAGGCTGCGCCGAGCGACTCGGCTGACGACGGCACGCACGCGACGGACGACGACACGCCGGGCGGCCCGCGCCCCTAGTCAGCTCCCTGCCGAGACGCTGCGACGCCCACTGGGGGTCGCAGCGTCTCGGCACGACAAACCACCTGCACTTCCCACTTTCGGGGAGACCGGAGTACCCTGTGACGAGTACCCGGGCCCTGCGGCAGCCCGATCTCGATCACCGCAGCCGGAAGGAGACGGATGGCGACGTTCAAGGCCCTCTCGCGAGGCACGCAGATCGTCCTCGTCGCCGGCCCGCTGCTGTTCCTGAGCCTCTTCTTCACGTGGCAACACCTCGAGGTCGACTACGGATCCGCCGGCGTGACGACGGCCTCGCTCGACGGCTTCGACGCGTGGGGCCTGCTCCTCGCGCTGCTCGCGGCGGCCACGACGACGCTCGTCGCGCTCAGGCACCTCTCGGACCTCGAGTTCTCGGAGAACGTGCCCTGGGGCACGGTCACGCTGGGTCTCGGGGCGGCGACCGGCTCCGTCGCCCTCGTGAAAAACCTGACGGACGCTAACTCGTCGTGGGCCAGCTACGGCTTCGTCGCGCTCGCCGTCGCGGTGGCGCTGGGTACGTACCTCGACTGGACGGCCAGGCGGAACCGGCGGCCGCTCGTCGCGCAGAAGCGGCGCGGGCTCAAGTCAGCCGCTTGACGAGCAGCGCGCGGTCTTCCCCGGGGCCGTCGTAGTCCTTCGCGATTCGCTCGACCTCGAACCCGAGCGCCTCGTGGAATGCGAGCGAGCCGTCGTTCGCCGGTGACGTCACGCAGCGCACGATCGTCCGCCCGTTCGTCCGCGCCTCCTCGAAGAAGTGCTCGTACAGCCGCCGTCCGAGCCCGTCGCCGCGATCCTCCGGCGTCACGCCGACGAAGTGGATGTAGGCCTCGTCGTCCTGCGTCTGCGAAAGAAAGCCGCACACGAATCCGAGTAGCTCGCCGTCGGCGTCCTCGGCGATGAAGCTCGTGCCCTCGAAGTGGATGAAGAAGAGCTTCGGCAGCATGGGCGCCATCTCGCGCCCGCCCCACCAGACGTTGATCCGCCCGATCACCCGCCCGTAGTCGGACGGCTTCGCGTGCCGGATTTCGACGGCGCTAATTGTCCGACGGCTCGTCGACGAGCTCGGCCAGGTCGGCGAGGTCGTCGTCGCCCGACGAGCCGCCGCCCACCGCGGCCGGCACGGCCGCGCCCTCGATGATCCGGATCTCCACCGGAGCCTCGTTCTCGGCAGGATCCTCGCGGCGATCGACGATGAGCGTCGAGCCGGGTGAGAGATCACGGCCGAGGATGAAGTCCGCGAGCGGGTCCTCGATCATGCGCTGGATCGCGCGGCGCAGCGGCCGGGCGCCCATCGACGGGTCGTAGCCCTGCTCGACGAGCAGTTCGCGCGCCTCGTCCGTGAGCTCGATCACGACGTCGTGCTTCGCCATCTCCTCGCGGACGCGCTTCATCAGGATGTCCACGACCTGGAGGATCTCGGCCTTCTCGAGCTTGTGGAAGACGATGACCTCGTCGATGCGGTTCAGCAGCTCAGGCCGGAACACCTTCTTGAGCTCGGACATGACGCGCTCCCGCATCTCGTCGTACGAAAGTCCCTCCTCGTCACCGATCGAGAAGCCGAGCGTCTGGTTCTTCGAGATCTGCGCCGCCCCGAGGTTCGAGGTCATGATCACGATCGTGTTGCGGAAGTCGACCTTCCGCCCCTGTGAGTCAGTGAGCTTCCCGTCCTCGAGGATCTGCAGCAGGATGTTGAAGACGTCCGGGTGTGCCTTCTCGATCTCGTCGAGAAGGACGACCGAGTACGGCTTGCGGCGCACGGCCTCGGTGAGCTGGCCGCCCTCGTCGTATCCGACGTAGCCTGGCGGCGAGCCGACGAGCCGCGACACGGAGTGCTTCTCCATGTACTCGGACATGTCGACCTGGATCAGCGCGTCCTCGTCGCCGAAGAGGAACTCGGCGAGCGTTCGGGCGAGCTCGGTCTTTCCGACGCCCGAGGGGCCGAGGAAGATGAACGAGCCGGTCGGGCGCTTCGGGTCCTTGATCCCGGCACGCGCGCGACGGATTGCCTTGGAGACGGCGACGATCGCCTGGTGCTGGCTGATGACGCGCTTGTGCAGCTCGTCCTCCATGCGGATGAGCTTCTGGGACTCGGCCTCGGTGAGCTTGAAGACGGGGAT
>DASQLF010000097.1:0-2936 GCA_035630135.1 Gaiellaceae bacterium | reverse complement strand
GCGCGCGCGCGAGCTCCTGAACGACCTCCACCAGCATCTCGCAGGCGCGCCGGCCGAGATCCTCGCCGGGCACCAGGTCGTCGAGGTGCGCGCGCTCGGAGTCGACAAGGGCCTCTACGTGCGCAGCCTGTTTCCGAAGGGGAGGGAGCAGACGCATTTCGTGCTCGGGCTCGGGGACGACCGCACGGACCATGATCTGCTCGACGCGCTACCGAACGGATCGGTCGCGGGCCACGTCGGCAGCCTCCTGCCGAGCAACAACCGCGCGGACCGCCGGCACGAAGACATCCACCTCGTCGGCCCGGGCGAGGTGCGCGCGTTCCTGCGCAGCCTCGTGGACAGCGTCGAGAGTTAGCGCTCGCGAAGATCGCGGTAGATGGCGTGGCTCCACCAGCGCCAGGCGGCGAAGGCGAAGAAGACGAGCGCAGCGACGATCGCCTCGGCCTGTCCGAAGACGAACGAGGTGACGAGGTAGAGGACGCCCGTCAGGGCTAGCGCGCTGAAGAACGTCCCCGCGATCGCCTCGCGGTTCGCCTTGCGAAGCATGTAGTCCTTGTCGCCCTCGCGGAAGCGCAGGCGGTGGTACGCGGCGGGGGCGAGGTAGAGCACGAGCGCGACCGCCGTCGACACGAGCGTTCCGTAGTAGACGTAGCGCTGCGTGTCGTTCAGCTCGCCGAACTGCGTGGTGAAGGTGACGGCGAGCAGGAAGCCGAGCAGGACCTCGGCTCCGGGGATCAGAGACCGCAGCTCATGCAGCAGCTCGGTGTGCTCGCGCTCGAGCCGCTTCTTGGCGTCTTCGGCCCTCTCCTCCTGCTCGATGTGCTCGTCGGCCGCGTCCGTCAAGCGGCCACCCTCACCGGCCGGCGGAAGGCGGCTGCGTGACCGCGCGCGTTGGCCTCGCGCAGGCCCGCCTCGTCGAGGGCGCCGATCCGAAGGAGCAGCTCGAGCTCGTCGCGGAGGTGGGTCCGCATCATCTCGGGGCCGTCCGTCGCGATCGTGAACGGCACCTCGTGCTCGACGAACGTCCGGATCGTCTCGCGGACGGCGTCCTCGTCGGCCAGCGCCTTCGTCAGCAGGTTCGACGTCGGGCAGATCTCGAGCGTGATGCCGAGGTCGCGGATCATCGCCATGAGCTCCTCGTCCCCGGCGGCGAGGATCCCGTGCCCGATTCGGTCGGGGCGGAGTCGCTCGACGACCTCGCCGATCTCCTCACGGCCCATCTCGCCGCCCTCCTCGCCGACGTGGATCGTCACGCCGAGGCCGGCATCGCGGGCCGTCTCGACCATCGGCTCGAGCTGCGTGTAGTCGTACCGCTCGCCTCCGGGACGGGGTCCGGCGATGTCGACGCCGACGACGCCGCGGCCGCTCCAGCGGATCGCCTTGTCGACGATGATCTCGTTGAGCCGCGAGCCGAAGGTGCGATCCATCATCAGGATCAGCCCGGCGCGCACCTGCGGGTACTCGATGCTCGCGCGGTCGACCCCGCGGATCGCGGCCAGGATGATGTGGTCGAGGTCGCGCTCGCCGCCACGGTTTCGCTTCATCGGGTTGAAGCGGAGCTCGAGCGTCGTGATGCGCTGCGAGCGGTAGGCACCGCCAATGGCGCCGTGCACCGAGCGCTCGACTGCAAGCGGCGACGACTGGATCAGCTCCGTCCAGTGGTAGATCTGATCGAGCTCGTCGAGACCCTGAACGCCGTGCGGGTCGGACACGGTGACGAGCGCGTCGAACTCCCAGAAGTCCTTGACCGGCAGCGCAATCCCCTGCTCGTGCGAGATCGACCAGAGGATCTCCGAGGCGACCGAGCCGCCGAGATGGGTGTGGAGCTCGGCGAGGCCCTCGCCCTCGAGGATCATCGCGCGAGTGTACGCGGCTCGCGGCGCTCGTTCAGCACCGCATTGAGCGCCGCTGCGAGCTCGACTGCGCGCCCGATCAGGAAGAAGCTGAAGAGCAGTCCCGCCGCCACTCCGAGCACGCCGTAGGTCTCTTCCTGGCGCGAGAGCCACGGGAACAGGAAGAGTGCGTTGAAGAGGCTGATCAGCGTCATCGCGGTGCCGACGACGAGGGCGCCCGGGATGAGGTGCGTCCAGTGGACGGCCATGTGCGGCAGGAGCCACCACGAGATCACAACCCAGAACGCGGGAAGCACGACGTACGACACGCAGGTCGCGAGCAGCTCGAACGGCTGCACGAGATTCGTGCGGAGGGCCGTGATCGACGAGGACGTGACGGTGAAGGCGAGCATCCAGCCCATGAACAGGAGCGTCGCGCGAACGGGACTCGCGGGCGGCCTCACGGGGAGCCGCCACGCGAGGGCCGTCACCGCTCGCATTGCGCGCAGAAGCGCATAGGACTGGTACAGGAGGACGACGAGCCCGACGACGAGGCCCGTGACGAGCGCCCAGCCCTTCGTGTCCTCCGCAGCGGCAGAGACCGACTTCGCGAGGAAGCCGGTCAGGCCCGCGTCCCGCAGGTTCGCCGCGCCCTCCGCGGCCGAGCCGGCGACGAGCCCGAGCGCCAGCACCGCGACGAGTGCCAGTGGCAGCAGCCAGATGAAGATGCGGTAGGCAAGCGCGCCGGCGAGCACCGTTCCCCCGACCGAGGCGTCGCGGCGGGCGGCAAGCCAACCGATCTCGGCGATCGGCCGCATCTGCCCGGCCGACGTGACGCGCTCCGCGAAGGCGATCCCCCGGGCACGGAACCGGTCGACGCGACGGTCGCCCACGGGCCGGTTCGTCAGCTCCGAGAGAAGCTCGGCCAGAGACTGTGGCGGTTGCGGCTCCGAATCGCCCATGCGCATCGGGCAACGGAGCCTAGTGCGAAGCCATCCTCCCTATCGGAATCCGAGGTAGGTCTCCGCGTGCCCCCGCTCGCTGCTGGCGTGCGCGGGCGTCGCGCCCTCGGCGATATCGGCACGCGCGATGGCCATGAACTCG
>DASQLF010000096.1:0-7697 GCA_035630135.1 Gaiellaceae bacterium | reverse complement strand
CGCCGATGCGCTCGCGCAGCTCGACGGGAGCCGTCCGGTGACTGAGCCCGAGGCAGACGAGACGGTGCACGCCGCAGAGATCCTACCCCGGTCGATCGTCGAGAATCGCGACATGCGTGCGCTCGGGATCGACGTCGGCGGGACGTTCACGGACGCCGTGCTCGTCGAGGACGGCGCCGTGCGCGTGGCGAAGGTTCCGACGGCGCAGCGACAGGAGGAATCGGTGGTCGCCGCCGCACGGGCACTCGGCGCCGGCGAGGTGGGTCGCTTCACGCACGGCACCACGATCGCGACGAACGCGCTCCTGGAGAGGCGCGGTGCGAGAACGGCGCTCGTGACGAACGAGGGCTTCGAGCACGTCCTGCATCTGCGCAGACAGACGCGCGCGCACCTCTACCGGCCGTGCGCGGAGCATCCGCCGCCGCTCGTCCCGCTCGAGCGCTGCGTCGGCGTGCGGGGCCGTACGGGTGCCGGCGAGGAACTCGTGCCGCTCGACCTCTCGACGCTTCCCGAGCTGGACGCGGAGGCGATCGCGGTCTCGCTCCTCTTCTCTTTTCGCGACCCGCAGCCCGAGCGCCTCGTCGCCGAGGAGCTGCGTCGCCGCCATCCGTCGGCACACGTCGTCGCGTCGCACGAGGTGGCACCGGAATTCCGCGAGTACGAGCGCGCCTCGACGACGGCCGTCGACGCATACCTCGGCCCGGTGCTCGCGCGCTATCTCGGCTCGCTCGCGGGTGCCTGCGCGGACGCAGGGCTGCCCGAGCCGCTCGTCATGCGCTCCTCAGGTGGCCTCGCAACGCTCGAGGAGGCATCAGCGCACGCGGCGTTCGCGCTGCTCTCGGGTCCGGCCGCTGGAGTGGTCGGTGCTGCCCGAATCGCCGAGCTCGCCGGGTTCGCGAACGCGCTCTCCTTCGACATGGGCGGGACGTCCACCGACGTGTGCGCGATCGTCGAGGGCGCCGCACGACGCGAGAGCGAGCGCCTCGTCGGTGGTCTCCCCGTCCGGCTGCCGACGCTGGCGGTGCACACGGTCGGCGCCGGCGGCGGGTCGGTCGTCTGGCTCGACGAAGGAGGCGCGCTCCGGGTCGGTCCGGCCAGCGCGGGCGCGGATCCCGGCCCCGCGTGCTACGGCAAGGGCGGCACCCGCGCGACCGTGACGGACGCGAACCTCCTACTCGGGCGCCTGCCGTCGACGCTCCCGGGCGGGATCGTCCTCGACCTCGAGGCGGCGGCGCGCGCGCTCGGCCACGTCGACCCGGCGGGTGTGATCGACGTCGTCGACGCAGAGATGGTGCGCGCGCTCCGAGTCGTGTCGGTCGAGCAGGGGCTCGACCCCCGCGACTTCGCGCTCGTCGCCTTCGGCGGCGCCGGCCCGCTGCACGCGTGCGCGCTCGCCGACGAGCTCGAGATGTCGACCGTTCTGGTGCCGGCCGCCGCCGGAGTCCTCTCGGCGCTCGGGCTCGTCGCCGCCGACGAGCGCCGCGACACCGTTCGCACCTACGTCGAGCGCCTCGAACCCCCTCGCATCGATCAGTTGCAAGAGCACTGGGGCGAGGCGGATCTTCGTTACCAAGGCCAGTCCTTCGAGCTGCCCGTGCCGCTCGGGCCACGTCTCGAGGAGCGATTCCACCTGGCCCACGAGGACAGGTACGGCTTCGCCGACCGCGAGCGGCCGATCGAGCTCGTCGCGGTGCGGACTGCAGAGGTCCGGTTCGCGCCGGAGGTCACCGTGTCGGGCCGGCCGCTGACCGCGACCGGGCCGCAGGTGCTCGAGCTCGACGGCGCGACGGCGTGGATCCCCGAGGGCTGGTCCGGTCTGACGGATCCGCACGGGACGCTGATCCTGCGGAGGGCTCGTTGATCCCCATCGAGCTGCAGGTCATCGGCGCGTCGCTGCGTGCGATTGCCGAGGAGATGGGCGCAGTGCTCATCCGGTCGGCGTTCTCCGCCAACATCAAGGAGCGCCGAGACTGCTCGACGGCGCTCTTCGACGAGCGCGGACGCATGGTGACGCAGGCCGAGCACATCCCCGTGCACCTGGGTGCAATGCCCGAGGCGGTCGCGGCCGTGATGGCGCACGACCCCGAGCCCGGCGAGGCGTGGATCCTCAACGACCCGTACGCGGGCGGAACCCACCTGCCGGATCTCACGGTGGTCACGCGCACGGAGCTCGGGTACGCCGTCACGAGAGCGCACCACGCAGACGTCGGTAGCTCCGAGCCCGGGAGTCTGCCGCCGGGCTCGCGCACACTCGAGGACGAGGGCGTGATCATCCCGCCGACGCGTCTCGACGACGACACGGTCGAGGCACTCGTGTCGCGGATGCGCAACCCGGACGAGCGCCGTGGTGATCTCCGCGCGCAGCTCGCCGGAAACCGGCTCGCGGAGAGCCGCGTCGCCGAGCTCTGCGCGCGGCGCGGACGCGATCGTGTGGCGGCCGCGATGGACGAGCTGCTCGCGTACTCGGAGCGCGTCGTCCGCGCAGCGATCCGCGACTTGCCCGACGGTCGGTTCGAAGGCGAGGACGTGCTCGAGACGCGCGAGGGCCTCCTGCCGATCCGCGCAGCGGTGACGATCGCGGACGACACGATCGACATCGACTTCGAGGGCACGGCGTCCCAGTACGAGGGCAACCTCAACTGTCCGCTCGCGGTCACGCGCTCGGCCTGCTTCTACGTCGTCCGCTGCCTGACCGCGCCGGACCTGCCCGCATCGGGCGGCGCGTTCGTGCCCGTGACGGTCCGTGCCCCTGAGGGCTCGCTCGTTAACGCGCGCTCCCCCGCGGCCGTGGCAGCCGGCAACACGGAGACGTCGAGCCGGATCACCGACGTCGTGTTCGACGCGTTCGCCCAGGCGATCCCGGTGCCGGCACAGGGCCAGGGGACGATGAACAACACCGTCCTCGGCAACGACCGCTTCACGTACTACGAGACCGTGGGCGGTGGGCAGGGTGCATGTCCGAGCGGCGACGGCCCGTCGGGCGTGCACGTCGCGATGTCGAACACCTTCAACACGCCCGCCGAGGCTCTCGAGCTCGCGTACCCGATGCGCGTCGAGCGCTACGAGCTCCGCCTCGGGTCCGGCGGGGCAGGGCTCCATCACGGCGGCGACGGCGTCGTCCGCGAGCTGCGCATCCTCGAGCGGTGCCGCCTCTCGCTCCTGACGCAGCGCCGGTCGGTAGCGCCGCGTGGCGCACGAGGAGGCGCCGACGGCCTGCCCGGGCGCAGCTTCCTGAATGGCGAGGAGCTGCCGGCTATCGCGAATCTCGACCTCGAGCCCGGCGACCTTCTCCGCCTCGAGACGCCGGGCGGCGGCGGCTGGGGTGCGCCGAGGGGCTAGAGCCGATAGACCGTGAAGCGCTCGTCCGAATAGACGACGGGCAAGTCGAGCTCGAGCTCGGAGCGCAGCGCATCCACCACGACGACGTCAGCGCCGTACCCACGCGGGATCGCCAGGTCGCCCGTGCGGAAGAACCGCCGCGAGTCGCTCGCACGCTCGTACGGCCGGTTGTCCTCCGTGTCTGCGACGTGGCCGGGCGGTGCCGTTGCGACGTAGACCGGCGCGAACGCGGCGATCCGGAAGCTCGTCTCGGTGTCCGAC
Organism: Gaiellaceae bacterium; assembly: GCA_035630135.1. GTDB lineage: Bacteria > Actinomycetota > Thermoleophilia > Gaiellales > Gaiellaceae > GMQP-bins7. The sequence goes on along the minus strand of DASQLF010000096.1, from coordinate 4,097 downwards.
CAGACGATGGCGCCGGGCTCGACCTCGGCCCGAACGGCGGCGACCACGCCCGGCGTCAGCGTGGCGAGCTCGGGCGGGCCGGGATGGTTCCAGTCGGTGAGGCCGCCCGCGAACACCGGGATGAGGAAGGCCGCCGCCGCGAGCGAGGCGCCGGTCTCGAGAGCGGGACGGCGCCGTCGGAGGCCGACGACCAACGCGGCCAGGGCACCCAGCACCGCGAACCACGCGATCCAGGCAGGCGCAGGCTCGCGCAGGACGTAGTCGAAGTCGCCCGGGTACACGATCTGCAGGAACATCCCGGCGCCGAGCGCAAGCGGGAGGAGCAGCGGCCCGACCAGCCGCGCCAGCACGCCCATCCCGCCCGCGAAGGCGAACGCGAACGGCAGGAACCCTGCCGCGCGGCGCGCCTGCGAGATCGAGACGACGTCGGAGAGCGTCGTGAAGAGATACGGCACGAGCATCGCGGCGAAGACCGCGAGCGAGCCGCCGACGACGTATGCGGCCCAGCGCCGCCTGGCCGCGAATCCCGCGAGCGGGATCAGCAGCAGGGCCGCGATCGCGATCGCGCCTGACCGCGTAAACACCTCCGCGGCGAGGTTGTAGGACGTGTCCGAGCGCACGACGAGCTGGCTCCCGTACTGGTCGAACGCACGTTGCAGCTCGTCGGCGTCGGGAGAGACCGACCGCGTGTCGTTCACGATCGGCCGGAGCCACAACATGAACAGGGCCGCCGGGACGACCAGCGCCGCGAGCGCGGCTGCGCCCGAGCGGACGTCCTTGCGCTCCCACAGCGCACGCACGGCAAGGAAGCCGACGAACGGGATCCAAAGGAAGATCGCGTAGGTCGGGTGCACCACCGCGAGCACGAACCCGGCAGCCGCGGTAGAGGCCAGAAGCGCGAGCGACGGAGATCGAACCGCCTCGAGCGCCAGCGCGAGCGCCGCCGGCACCAGGAGCTGCCGCGACGACGTCGCCGGGAGCGAGAGGAACACGTAGGCGCCGCCCATCCCCGGGGCGAACGCGATCATCCCGACCTGTGCGGCGGCGGTGACGCCGGCTGCCCAGGTGCGGCGGAAGAGCGCCCACCCCACCTCGAACGCGACGAGCACGGCGAGCGGTGCGAGGACCGACGGCAGGTGCGTCACCACCCGCTCCGGGTCTTCCCACGCGATCTTCGCGATGAGCCCGAGAAACCCGTGCCAAAGCGGAAACGCGTAGCCCGGATGCAGGCTGCCGTCCGCGAACTCGGAGATCCGCTCGAGCGAGAGGTCGTCGAGCTCGAGGAGCTTGCGCGTCCTCGCGAGGTGGAACAGGCCGTCGCCCTGCACGGTCGGCGCGGCGATCCAGAGGAGCACGCCGACGATCGCGCCCCAGAAGAAGACCCAACCACGCCTGGGAGCGACTACCGCCTCGGGCCAGCGGCGGAAGTACCTGAGCGCGAGCCCGGCCGCCGCGACGGCGGCGAGGAGCAGGCACGTGAGCGTCAGCGTCGAGCCGAGCGCAAACGTGACAGCGAGTGCGCCGAAGACGACGACGAGGCCCCAGGCGATGGTTCCCGAGACGCTGCGGACACCGAGCGTCCGCGCCACGAGCCAGCCTGGGGCAAGGACGACAGCGGTGGCGAACGCGAGCTTGAGGTAGAGCCAGACCACGGGTCAGCGTCCGAGCAGGGCGGCCGCGTCGCCGGATGCCAGCCACGCCGCGCCGTCCCGATACACGCGTCCGCGATCGCCGCGGAAGACGACGCCGCGCAGGCGCAGCGCTGCGAGCAGGAGGCGGCGGGCGCGCTCCGCCTCGCGCTGCCCCCGGTGCTTCCACAGAAACAGCAGGTGCCCGCGCAGGTTCTCCCGGTAGAGGCGTCCGCTGTGCGACGCGCCGCGGACGTGCGTGCACTCGGCGCCGGGGAAGAAGACGACCTCGAACCCGGCCTGGCGGAAGCGGTAACACCAGTCCGTCTCCTCGCTGAACAGGAAGTAGTCCTCGTCGCACGGGCCGACCTGCTCGACGGCGGCGCGCCGGAGCAGCATGCACGCGCCCATGACTACCTCGACCTCGCGCACCTCGTCGTGCTCGAAGCCGGCCCCGTAGAAGGCGTTCAGCACGGACGACTTGGGCGCGAGCTTGCGGAGGAAGAAGTACTCGGTGGCGAGGCGCCACACCGTCGGAACCCCTCGAACCGAGCGCTGCAGGCTCCCGTCCGGATTGCGGAGGCGCGGCCCGACGACCGCCGCCCGAGGCCTCGCGTCGGCGAAGTCGCAGAGCCGCTCGAGCGCGTCGTCGAGGAGCCACGCGTCGGCGTTCAGGAGCAGGACGTACGTGCTTTCGGTCTCCCGGATTCCGAGGTTCCAGCCCGCGCCGAGGCCCCGGTTCTCGGACTCGATCACGCGCACCTCCGGGAAACGCTCGCGCACGAACGCCACCGTGCCGTCGCTCGAGCCGTTGTCGACGACGACGGTCTGGACACCGCGAAGAGAGTCGAGACACTGCTCGATCCACGGCAACGCGTCGTAGGTGACGACGACAGAGGCGACGCGCCCGTCAGGCACGCTTCACCTCCGGCCGAGCCCCGCCACGGAGCCCGTCGCGCAGCATCAGGACACCTCCGGGAAGCGCGAGCACGAGCGTCACGAGGAAGAACAGGAACCCTGTGGCGAACGCCGCGTCGGCACCGATCCCGACGCTCCCGAGAAAGCTGACGAAGAAGGCCTCCCGCACGGCGATGCCGTTGAGCGTGAACGGCACGAGTGCGATGAGTAGGTACAGCGGCCCGAAGACGTAGTAGATGCGCGGATCGAGGTCGACCCCGACGGCCTTCCCGCATGCCCAGATCGCGAGCACGCGCACGGACAGAACCGCGAGCGTGACGCCGAACAGCCCGCCGATGAGGCGCGGCTGACTGCGGTAGTGGTGCACGCCTTCGTAGAACGTGCGCGAGAGGCGCGCGAGCCGGAGCCGATCGAGCAGAGGCTCGATTCGCCGGAGCAGTGGCCGGGCGGAGCGGGCGAAGAAGAGGAAGCCCAGCACCATCGTCCCGAACACGAAGACGCCCTCGATCCAGAGATACGCGCTCACGTCGTACTTGCCGATCGAGAGCAGGAATCCGACTGCCCCGAGAAGCACCGTCACCGCGCCGCCGAGTCCGCGCTCGAGGAGCACCGTCCCCGTCACGACCGTCGCCCGCCCGGGATGGCGGCGCGTGGTCTCAACGACGCGCACGGCGTCGCCTCCGAGTGCCGTGGGCAGGATCTGCCCGGCCGTGTAGGCGACGAAGTACGCCCTCGTCAGCCACCGCAGCCCTTCGTGGATGCCGTGGGCTTCGAGCAGCCGCCCCCAACGCCACGCGAGAATCGGAACGGTGAACACCATGATGGCCGCCGCAAGCAGGAACCAGCCGAGGTTCGTGTCCGCGAGGACTTCGAGTGTCGTGTCGAGCTCGACCTTCCACACGAGATAGGCGATCGCGGCGGCAGTCAGGACGAGCGTCCCGAGCACTCGCGTCCTACGTGTCATGAGCCCGTGCGGCCGCGCACCTCACGCGGGCGACGGTACCAGCGCTTCCGGCACGCCTTGCGCGCCGGAAGCGCTAGGAATGCGCGACGGAGTGCGTCTTCGCGACGGGCGGCGAGGAGCCCTCGACCTTCAGCCGCGGAAGCCAGTCGAGCCACCGCGGCAGGTACCAGTTCCACTCGCCGAGGAGCTTCATCAGGCTCGGCATGACGACCGACCGGATGACGGTCGCGTCGAGCAGGAGCGCGACGGCGACGCCAAAGCCCATCTGCTGGAACATGATCAGGTCCCCGCGTGCGAAGCCCGAGAAGACGGCGACGATGATCAAGGCCGCGCCCGTGATGATCCGTGCCGTCGACGCCACGCCGAACGTCACGGCGTCGGTCGTGTCACCTGTCTCGTCGTAGCGCTCGCGGATCCGGGAGAGCAGGAACACCTGGTAGTCCATTGAGAGCCCGAAGAGGACCGAGAACAGGAAGAGCGGCACCCAGGCCTCGATCGAGTCCGTTTGCTGGAAGCCGAGGAGATCCGCCCCCCACCCGTACTGGAACACGGCGACGAGGAGCCCGTAGGCCGCGCCGACTGAGAGG
>DASQLF010000095.1:0-17829 GCA_035630135.1 Gaiellaceae bacterium | reverse complement strand
ACCCGCACGACGGCCGAGCTGCGCGACGGCTCGTGGGTCGTCAACGGCTCGAAGCTCTACATCACGAACGCCGGCACGGACATCACGTGGGGCGTCACGCTCACCGCGCGTACCGGTGAGGGCGAGATCTCGAACATCGTCGTCGAGAACGGGACGCCTGGCTACACGATCTCTGCGCCGATGAAGAAGCTCGGCTGGCGCGCTTCGGACACGCGCGAGCTTTCGTTCGAGGACTGCGCCGTACCGGAAGGGAACCTGCTCGGCGCGCGCGGCGAGGGCTTCAGGCAGTTCCTCGAGATCCTCGACGGCGGTCGCATCTCCGTCGCGGCGATGGGCGTTGGTCTCGCGCAGGGTGCCTACGACCTCGCCTTCGCGTACGCGCAGGAGCGCGAGCAATTCGGCAAGCCGATCGCGTCGTTCCAGGCCGTTCGCTTCCAGCTCGCCGACATGGCGACCGAGATCGAGGCCGGTCGCGCCCTCGTCTGGAAGGCCGCGTGGCTCAAGGATCAGGGCCGCCCGTTCGCGCGCGAGGCGGCGATGGCGAAGCTGTACACGGGCGAGCTCTCGCATCGCGTCGCGAACGTCGCCCTCCAGATCCACGGCGGCTTCGGCTACATGGAGGAGGCTGCAATCTCGCGTCTCTACCGCGACCAGAAGATCCTCGAGATCGGCGAGGGCACGAATGAGGTGCAGCGGATGGTCATCGCTCGCCATCTCGGTCTGTAGCACGGTCGCGGTCGCACTCGCGCTCCCGGGTTCCGCGGCAGCCCACATCGTGGCCACACCGCCGTTCCTCGCGAGCGGCAGCTCCGAGTCGGTCTCGTTCACCGGCCCGAACGAGCGCGGCGATCCGATGACGTCGTTCGCCATGACCGTCCCCACCGGAATCGGGATCGCCCACGCGCACGAGGTCGAAGGCTGGGACGCGTCGATCGAGGGCTCGACCGCCGTTTGGTCGGGCGGCTCGCTCGCCCCCGACGGCGAGATCGCCTTTGGCCTGACCCTCGAGGCGGACGCGGAGCCGGGCGTGGTCGAGCTACAGGCCGAGCAGCGCTATCCCGACGGGGCGGTCGTGTCCTGGCCCGTGGCGCTGACGATCACGCCGGCAGACGACAGCGCGTCGCAGAACCTCGCTCTTGCGGGCGTCGTTGCTCTCATAGGGCTGCTCGCAGTCGCGGCGATCGGCCTGCTCGCCTGGCGCCGCCGCTCGGCATGAGCGTGTCGATCGCCGTCGAGAGCCCGCTGCAGGACGACGTCCGCGTTCTCATCGCGGCGCTCAACGCGCATCTCCTGACGCTCACGCCGCCTGAGTTCTGCTCGCACATGACGGTGGAGGACATGGCCGATGCGGCGACAACGGTGTTCGTCGCCCGCGACGCCGATGCGGCTGTGGCGTGCGGCGCCCTCCGCCGGCACAACGACGCGGTCGGCGAGGTGAAGCGCATGTACACGGTTCCCTCGCGCCAGGGCGAGGGCATCGGCGGCCTGATCCTCGAGCGGATTGAAGCACTCGCTCGGAAGGAGGGCCTGACGCGGCTGGTGCTGGAGACCGGCCACGTCCACCATGCGGCGTACCGCGTCTACGAACGCGGCGGCTTCACCCGCTGCGGCCCGGTGCTCGACTACCCGGATACGGGCTGGTCGGTCTTCTACGGAAAGGATCTATCGCGTGCGTCCGCTGCGTGAGCAGGCATGCGTACGCGGCATGAGAAGTGTCAGTGGCGCGACGGCCGCCCGGCACGCCACGCCACTGGCTTGTGACTCCTCTGCGGTCCCTCCCAGGGGAAACTGCCTAGTCGTCGTCTTCCTGCTCGGCCTTCGCCGGGTGGCCGATGACCTTCGAGGCCGTCAGTTGCGGCTTCGCACTTGAGTCCTTCAGGTCGTCCTTGCACACCCGAGCCTGGACGAGGACACGGTCGCCCGCCTTGAGCTCGGCAAGGAGGTCGGCGACCGACTTCATGCCGCCGCCGCGCACCTTCGTCTTGGTGTCGAGCGTGACACTCGCGGTGCCAGCACTCTTGTAGGAGCGACCCCAGCGATTGGCGCCGGTGACGTTCATGCTCAGGGAGCTCGCAGACGCGCTCACGAGCGTGCCCTTGAGGACGACCGCGATCTTGGGCTTGCAACCTTCGCCGGTCCTCGGCTTGCCTTTTCCTTCTGGGGGCGCTGCCACCGCAGAAGAAACAGCGAGACCCGCGACGGCCAAGCTCGCGAGAAACAGCTTGACCTTCATGATTCTCCTTCCGGGAGGGACTCTTGGTCGATACCCAAAAGATGCCCGATGGCAAGCAAACTTGCGCGTTCGCGACTCTTCTCAGCGAACTAGACCGTCCCGTACATCACCGCGGCCAGGTCCTCCACAGCAAGGACCTTCTTGCGCTCTTCGGTCACGAGCCCCGTGTTTCCGCACACGTCGCAGCTCGTACCGACATCCGAACACTTCGGACACCCCGTCAACCGGGCCAGCATCGCGCTCTCCGCCCAGTCATGGTCCGGCCACACGACCTGCAAGAGCATCACGAGCGGATCCTCTCCGTCCGCGATCACTCGACGAGCCGCTTCGCCGCGCTTCATCAAGCCTCTGTCGTACGTCTCGCCCATGTGCAGCACCCACTAGACGCTCGAACGGTCGAAAACTTGCGCATTCCTACGCCGGCGCCTCTCGACACTTCAAGAGAAATAGCGGAGCCCGCTGCTACGGTCGGCCGCGGCCATGATCTTCACGCAGTTCGTCGACGACGCGCTCGGGTGCGCGTCGTACCTTGTCGGCGACCCGGGGACAGGGCAGGCAGTCGTGGTCGATCCGGCTTTCGCGATCGAGCAGTACCTCGAGGAGGCCGAGAAGCGTGACGTCCACATCGTGCGCGTGATCGAGACGCACACGCACGCCGACCATCTCGCCGGGCACGGTCGCTTCGCCCTGGAGCACGACACGCCGATCAGCGTCCACCCCGCCGCTGAGGCGCAGTTCCCGCACGAGTCGTTCGAGGATGACGAGGAGATCGTGCTTGGAGACATCGTCCTGCGCTGCATCCACACGCCCGGCCACCGGCCCGAGCACTGCTGCGTCGCCGTGACCGACCGCACGCGAGGCGACGAGCCGTGGATCGTCCTCACCGGCGACTCGCTCTTCGTCGGGGATGCCGCGCGACCCGACCTGGCCGTCGAGGCACGAGAGGGTGCCGAGGGTCTCTTCCATTCGCTCCGCCGGCTCGTCGAGTTGGGCGACGGGGTCGAGGTCTACCCGGGTCACGTGGCAGGCTCGCTCTGCGGAAAGGCGATGAGCTCGAAGGCGTCGACGACGATCGGCTTCGAGCGCCGGTTCAACCCCGCGCTGCGAACCGACGACGTGGCGGTCTTCGTCGCCGAGTCGACGAGCACGTCCGCGCCGCGACCGCCGAACATGGAGCGGATCGTGGAGTTGAATCGCGGCCCGTTCGTGGCCGCCGCGAACGAGCCCGCAGAGCTCGCCGCCACCGTCGACGGGGTGCAGATCCTCGACGTACGGCCGATCGAGGCCTTCGCAGAGGGCCATCTCGCCGGTGCGCTCAGCGTCCCCGTCTCCGGGACACGGTTCTCGACCAAGGCCGCGTTCGTGCTCGACCCCGGGCCGATCGTCGTCGTCGCGGGTGACGCCGACGAGGCACAGGTCGCGATCGAGCGCCTCCGCTCGGTCGGCCTGCTCGAGATCGTCGGCTACGTGCTCGGTGGAGGACCGGAGAAGCTCGAGCTCGTGTCCGTCGACGAGCTCGACGCGCTGCTCGCGGAAGGTGCGGAGCTCATCGACGTGCGCGAGAAGGACGAGCGGGACACGGGCTACATCGCGGGAAGCCGCAACATCCCGTATCGTCTGCTCGCGCTCGGCGGGGCCGACCTCCCGCACGACCGGCGGATCGTGACGATCTGCGAGACAGGCCCGCGAGCTGCGATCGCCGCGAGCATCCTCTCGGCGCGCGGGTACGACGCGCACCCCGTCGTCGACGGTGGGATCGACTCGTGGGCCGCCGCCGGCAAGCCGACCGTCGAGTTCAGACGCTGCGGCGCCTGAGCTACGCGGGCGGCCCGACGCGCTGCACGGTATAGCCCGCCTCGCGGAGCGAACCGAGGATCTCGTCGCAGTGCTCGTCGTCGCGCGTCGCGACGATGATCTCGAGCTCCGTCTGCAGCGCCGTCGTGGTGCGCCCCTCGCGGTGGTGATCCACGGAGACGACGTTCCCGCGGCCCTCGGCGATCAGGTCGAGCACATTCCGCAGTTCGCCCGGCCGATCCGGGATGAGAAGCCGGATCGCGAGGAAGCGCCCTGCCTCGGTCAACCCGTGGCGTAACACGGAGATCAGCGTCGTCGCGTCGATATTCCCGCCCGACAGCACCACCGCCACCGGGCCGGAGCCGGGGACGCGGCCGGCGAGGAGTGCGGCGAGCCCGACCGCACCGGCGCCCTCGACGAGGAGCTTCGTGCGCTCGACACACAGGACGAGCGCTTCCGTGATCTCGTCGTCGGACACTTCCACCGTCTCGTCGAGTGTGTGCTCGAGGATGGAAGACGGCAGCTCGCCCGGGTGCTTGACCGCGATCCCGTCGGCGATGGTGTACCCCGGCTTGCAGACGACGCCGATCGTGCGCACGCTCGGGTGACGCTCCTTCAGCGCGAGGGTGATCCCCGCAGCGAGCCCGCCGCCGCCGATGGGGATCAGAACGGTCTCGGCCTCGGCTGCCTGCTCGGCCAGCTCGAGTCCGATCGTCCCCTGCCCCGCGATGACGCGCTCGTCCTCGAAGGCGTGAACCAGCGTCGCGCCCGTCCGCTCGACGTGCGCGGCGGCCGCGGCCACTGCCCCCTCGAAGTCGGCGCCCATGAGCTCGACCTCGCCGCCGTACGAGCGCGTGGCCTCGAGCTTCGCCGTGGGCGCATCCTGCGGCATGAAGATCGTCGCAGCGATACCGGCCTCTCGCGCAGCCCAGGCGACGGCCTGCCCGTGGTTTCCCGCGCTCGCGGCCACCACACCCGCGCCGCGCTCCTTCTCGCCGAGCGTCGAGATCGTGTTGTACGCGCCGCGGATCTTGAACGAGCCCGTGCGCTGGAGGTTCTCGGCCTTCAGCAGGACCTGGCGGCCAGTGAGCCGCGAGAACGTCTCGCTCGGATAGAGGGGCGTCTCGCGCGCGACGCCCGTGAGGCGGGCGCGGGCGGCCTCGATGTCAGCGAGCGTCGGCGTCATCGAGGCGGAACACCTCCTCCAGGATCTCGCGGACGGCGCTCAACGGATCGAGCTCGCGGGCCTCGACGCGGGCAAGCACGCGCCGCAGCTCCGGATCTCCCGTGACGGTCGCGCGGAGATGCGCGTTCGCGCGACTCGCGGCGACTGCGAACACCTCGGCGGAAAGGTTCTTGCGGCGCCGCTCCTCGAGCCGGCCGTCTTCCACGAGCGACGCGCGGTGCTCCTCGATCGCCTTCAGCAGCTCCGGGACGTTCTCGCCCGTGAGCGCCTCCGTGAGGAGGATCGTGGGTCGCCCCTCGGGCTCGGCGAGCGCGACGATCGAGCGCACCTCGTTCAGCATCGTCTTGGCGGCGGGGTGATCCATCTTGTTGATCGCGATCACGTCGGGAATCTCCATGATCCCGGCCTTCAACGCCTGCACCGAGTCGCCCGAGCCCGGCATGAGCACGAGGACGACGGTGTCGGCGATCCCGGTCACCTCGACCTCGCTCTGCCCAGCGCCGACCGTCTCGACGAACACGACGTCCTTGCCGGCCGCGTCGAGCAGGAGAACGGCCTGCAGCGTCGCCTCGGCCAGCCCGCCCAGATGTCCGCGTGTTCCCATCGAGCGGATGAAGACGTCCGGGTCGAGGAAGTGGTCGGCGAGGCGGATCCGGTCACCGAGAAGCGCGCCGCGCGAGAACGGGCTCGACGGGTCGACGGAGACCACGCCGACGGTTCGCTCACTCTCGCGCACGAGACGCACGAGCGCCCCGATCAGGCTCGACTTGCCTACGCCCGGTGGGCCCGTGACACCGACGATCGCCGCCCGGCCCGTGCCCGGGTAGAGCTCCCTGACGAGCGGATACGCGAGCCCGTCGCCGTCCTCCACCAGCGAGATCGCCCGCGCGACCGCACGACGATCACCGGCGCGCACGCCCGCGAGCAGCTCCTCGAGCGTCAGCTCCTTCCGCGCCACGGCGGCAACTGTACTGAGGGGTCAGGCTCGGGACTGACCCCGGCTCACGACTTTCGTGCCGCTTCGGCCGCCCGACGCGTCTCGATCTCCTCGAGGAGCGTCGCGATGCGCTCGAGCGGGGGCTCCGGCACGCCGTTCGTGCCGTGGGCAGGCTCCGCCAGCGGCACGTGCCCGTTGCCGAGCGCTGCCACGGCAGACTCGGCGCTCGCTTCCATCGCCGCGTTCTCTTCCACGGCGGTGATGGGAAGCCAGCTCGTCATGACGAGCGCGACGAGCGCGGCCGCGAGAAACACCCCGCCCGCGGCGAGCCACACGGCCCGCGGCCCGAACGCGTTGGTCGCAATTCCGGCACCGGCCATCGCCAGCCCGAGCACGGCGTAGTTCGAGCTCATGATCGTCGCAAGGGCACGGCCGCGGTACTGATCCGGCGCGCCGCGCTGGACGAGGAGCCGGTTGCAGACGACCACCGCGCCGTTGCCCGCCGCGCCGCCGATCACGAAGACGACCGCCAGCCAGATCGTGGGGCTCAGCGCGGCCGCTCCCCAGCCCACTCCCATGAGGACGAGCGACCCGACGTAGTTGCGGCGCAGTCCGACCTTTCCCAGCGCCGGTGCGCTCAGGAAGCTCCCGATCGCGAGACCGACACCGCTGGCGGCGACGAGCAGGCCGAAGCCGAGATCGCTCGTGCCGAGCGTGTCCTTGGCGAACCCGATCTCGGCCACGTTGATGGCGGCCGAGCCGATGAGCGCGACGTTCCAGACGACCAGCACGGTTCGAAGCGGTCGACCCGTGAGGACGAGCTTCACGCCGTCGGCCACGTCGCGCCAGTGACCTCGCGTGATCGGATCCTGGGAACGCAGGCTGGCCTCGGACACGCGCGCGACGAGCGCTGCCGAGACGAGGAACGTGACCGCGTTCACGGCGTACGGGACGGACGGGCTCCAGACGGCGAGCATTGCGCCGGCGACGACGGGCCCGATCATCCACGCCAGCGTCTCGGCCGTCGCGAGCAGGGAGTTCGCGTTGACGAGCTCCTCCTCCGGCACGAGATTCGGGATCGCTGCGTTCGCTGCCGGGATGAAGAACCCCGTCGCGATCCCGGCGACCGCCGCGAGCGCCACGATCGCGGTGGGGCTCTCCACGAACGGAAGCGCGGCGAACACCCCGAACCGGGCGAGGTCGGAGCCGATCATCAGCCAGCGCCGCGAGAGGCGGTCGACGAGCGGCCCGAGCAGGAGCCCGATCGCCACGATCGGGAGGAACTCGGCAATGAGGAGACCGGCGACCCAGACGCTCGAGTCGGTCTTGTCGTAGATCGAGACGAGGAGCGCGATCGTCGCGAGATACGTCCCGAAGCTCGAGCCGGCCGTCGCCAGGAAGACGTAGCCGAACGAGGGTGACCGGCGAAGAAGGCCGAGGCGGCTGGTGCTCTCCACTCCGCTTTGACGCTAGCACCGTCTCCGGATTTCGACTACGGCCCTTCCGGCCGTGTCCGTAGCGGACAGTCGCTATCGGGGCGCAGCTGTCCCAACCCGGGCGCCGCCGCCTGGACGAGCCTCTACGACGGCTCGTAGGCGAGGTTCTGGCGCAGCCAGCGCTCGGCCTCGGCGAGCTCCATCGCCTTCCGCTGCGCATAGTCGGCGACCTGGTCGCGCCCCAAGCGCCCCACCGAGAAGTAGCGCGCCTGCGGGTGCCCGAAGTAGAGCCCGCTGACGCTCGCGGCGGGCGTCGTCGCGAACGAGTCGGTGAGGCCGATGCCAGCGCGGCTCGCGTCGAGGAGGTCGAGCAGCCGGCCCTTCTCCGAGTGGTCGGGGCATGCCGGATAGCCGTACGCCGGGCGGATCCCGCGGAAGCGCTCGCCGATGCGGTCCTCACGGCTCAGCGACTCGTTCGGTGCGTACCACTCGCGACGCGCGAGCTCGTGGAGTCGTTCCGCGAAGGCTTCGGCGAGGCGGTCGGCAAGCGCGCGCACCATGATCGAGCGGTAGTCGTCTCGCTCGGCTGCGAACCCGTCGGCCAGCGCCTCGGCGCCGTGCACCGCGACTGCGAAGGCGCCCACGTGGTCGGGGAGCCCCGTCTCGGCCGGCGCGACGAAGTCGGCGAGCGAGCGGTTCGGCCGCGAGTCTGCGTGATCGGCCTGCTGGCGGAGCATCGGGAAGCGGGAGCCGTCGAGAACGACGTCGTCTCCCTCCGCGCTCGCCGGCCAGAAGCCGTAGACCCCGCGCGCTTGTAGCGACCCGGCCGCGGCGACCTCGTCGAGCAGCTCGTTCGCGTCGGCGAACAGCTCCCGGGCGACACTCCCCTTCTCCGGATCGTCGAGGATCGCCGGGTAGCGGCCCTTGAGCTCCCAGGCGTGGAAGAAGAACGTCCAGTCGACGTACCCGCGCAACGTCGCGACGTCCTCCTCGTGAGTCCGCGCGCCCGTGAACGGCGCGGCGGCGAGATCGTCGGCGTGCCAGTCGATCGGCGTTCGGCGCGTTCGAGCCTCCCGCAGCGGAAGGAGCGGCTTGCGGCCCTTCTCGGCATGCAGCGCGCGCAGGCGATCCTGGTCGGCGCGATTCTCCGTGTCGAGAAGCGCCCGGCGCTCGCCGTCGAGGAGAGCGCTGACGACGGCGACGACCCGCGACGCGTCGAGCACGTGGACAGTCGGCTGCCCGTACTCGGGCGCGATTCGAACGGCGGTGTGCTGCTTCGACGTGGTGGCGCCCCCGATGAGGAGCGGCAGGTCGATCCCGCGCCGCTCCATCTCCTTCGCGACCGACACCATCTCGTCCAGCGAGGGCGTGATGAGACCGGAGAGGCCGACGATGTCGCAGTCCTGCTCGACGGCGACGTCCAGGATCCGGTCGGCCGGCGCCATCACCCCGAGGTCGATCACTTCGTAGCCGTTGCACCCGAGCACGACGCCGACGATGTTCTTGCCGATGTCGTGCACGTCGCCCTTGACCGTCGCCATGACGATGCGAGCTGCGGCGGAGCGCTCGGTCTTCTCCGCCTCCATGTACGGCTCGAGGTACCCGACGGCGCGCTTCATCGCGCGAGCGCTCTTGACCACCTGCGGCAGGAACATCTTCCCCGCGCCGAAGAGGTCGCCGACGATCTTCATTCCGTCCATGAGCGGACCTTCGATCACGTCGAGCGGACGCGCGGCACGCTGACGCGCCTCCTCCGTGTCTTCCTCGATGAAGTCCACGACCCCGTGCACGAGCGCGTGCGCAAGTCGCTCCTCCACGGGCGCCTCGCGCCACGCGAGGTCGAGCTCCCGCTTCGTCGCACCGCCCGTGACCGTCCCCGCATAGTCGACGAGCCGCTCGGTGGCGTCGGGCCGCCGATCGAAGATGACGTCCTCGACGCGCTCGAGCAGATCCGGCTCGATGTCCTCGTACACCGCGAGCTGGCCGGCGTTGACGATCCCCATGTCGAGCCCGTTGCGGATCGCGTGGTAGAGGAACGAGGCGTGCATGGCCTCGCGCACGCCGTCGTTGCCGCGGAACGCGAACGACAGGTTCGAGATCCCGCCCGAGACGAGCGCGCCGGGGCAGCGTTCCTTCAGGAGCGGGATGGAGTCGATGAAGGCCTTCGCGTAGCCCGCGTGCTCCTCGATGCCGGTCGCGACCGCGAGGACGTTCGGATCCATGATCACGTCCTCCGGCGCGAAGCCGGCTTCGCCGATCAGCAGGTCGTACGCACGCCCGAGGATCTCGACCTTGCGCTCCACGGTGTCGGCCTGCCCTTGCTCGTCGAACGCCATGACGACGACCGCCGCGCCGAACGAGCGCACGATCCGCGCCTGCTCGAGGAACGGCTCCTCACCCTCCTTCAGCGAGATGGAGTTCACGACCCCCTTGCCCTGGAGGCAGCGCAGCCCCGCCTCGAGAGCCGAGAAGCGGGAGCTGTCGACCATGATCGGGAGCCGCGCGGCCTCCGGCTCGGTCGCCACGAGGTTGAGGAAGGTGGTCATCGCCTCCTCGGCGTCGAGCAAGTCGGCGTCCATGTTCACGTCGAGGAGGTTCGCGCCGCCGCGCACCTGCTCGAGCGCGACGTCCACCGCACTCTGGAAGTCGTTCGCCTCGATGAGCCGCCGAAACTTCGCCGAGCCCGTCACGTTCGTGCGCTCGCCGACGATCACGAAGCCCGTGTCCGGCCCGATGCGGAACGGCTCGAGGCCCGAGAAGCGCGGAATGCTCGACGTCTCGACGACTCGGCGAGGTGGCAAGCCTTCGACCGCGCGCACGATCGCGTCCGTGTGCTCGGGCGTCGTGCCGCAGCAGCCGCCGACCAGGTTGACGAGGCCGTCCTCCGCGAACGCGCGCAGGTAGCGGCTCGTGTCCGCGGCCTCCTCGTCGTGGAGCCCGAGGGCATTCGGCAGCCCCGCGTTCGGATGGCAGGAGACGTACGTGGACGCGCCGTTCGCGAGGCTCTCGAGAAACGGCCGCATCTCCGTCGCCCCAAGTGAGCAGTTGACGCCCACGATGAACGGCTCGGCGTGCTCGACCGAGACCCAGAACGCCTCCGAGGTCTGGCCCGAGAGGTTCCGTCCGCTCCGGTCGATCGCGGTGAACGACAGCCAGAGTGGGATCTCGGGCGCAATCGCCCGCGCTGCGACGATCGCCGCCTTCGCGTTCAGCGTGTCGAAGATCGTCTCGACCAGCAGGAGATCGACGCCGCCGTCGCGGAGCGCCGCGATCTGCTCCTCGTAGGTCGCCTGCACCTCCCCGAACGAGACCGCGCGATAGGACGCATCCTCGACCTTCGGAGACAGGGAGAGCGTGACGTTGAGCGGCCCTACCGAGCCGGCGACGAACCGTGGCTTGTCGGGCGTCCGTGCAGTCCAGGCGTCCGCGGCGGCACGTGCGAGGCGGGCTCCTTCGAGGCTCATCTCCGCGGCGTGGCCCTCGAGGGCGTAGTCGGCCTGCCCGATCGAGGTCGCCGTGAAGGTGTTGGTCGTCGCGATGTCCGCGCCGGCCTCGAAGTACGCGTTGTGAATCTCGGAGACGACCTCCGGTGCGGTCAGATTCAGAAGGTCGGGATCGCCCTTGACGTCGTGCGTGTGCGCCGCGAAGCGCTCGCCGCGGTACACCTCCTCCGACAACTCGCGACGGTGGATAAGGACGCCCCACGCTCCGTCGAGCACCAGGATGCGCTTCTCGAGTAGTGGTCGCAGTTGTTCTCTGACGTCCTTCACGGAATCCACTCCCGCCTAAAGGGTCGGGAGCCCGCGAAGGGCTCTCAGCGCTTTAGGCATTTGGTGACCCGGTTGCCAAGCTGCCGTTCAAAGCTCTCCGGGGTTTGTCTCAGGCTAGCGAATACGGTCGAGAGAGCAAGACTCCTGCGCAGCTCGCGTGCGGTCGATCTGAAGATCTAGCCGGCGAAGACGCGGCGCTCTGCGTCCTCGAGAACCTCGTCGCGCGACGGAGGCCGGAGCATCAGCTCGACGATCCGCTCGACGGTCGGGTCGCCGGTCTCGCGCATGCGGCTCACGGTCTGTTCGACGTCATAGGACGTCTGGCGAAGGTCGACTCCCGGCCCGAGAAGCGCCCAGTAGGCAGTGCCCGGCGCGCCGTGGTAGGGCAAACCGACGCTCCCCGGCCCGACGAGTCTGATCCCGTCGACCTCGCGCCCGTACTGGAGATGGACGTGTCCCGTGACCACGACACGCTCGTGTCGCCCTGCCATGAACTCGTGCACGCGCTCGCTCGGCGTCAGCTCCGTCACGCACTCCTCGTCGGAGCGCGGCGAACCGTGTGAGAAGCACGTCGCACCGAGTCCGTCGACGTCGACCGTGACAGTCGGCTCGAAGGTCGAGAGCAGCGCGAGGTCGGCGTCCGCGTGCTGCTGGAGCATCCAGTGCTCGCGAGGGTGCGGCTCGTCCATCGCCCCTGCGGAGAGCTCGAGCACGGCCCGGTCGGCGTTTCCGCGCACGAACCTCGCCGGGATCTCCAGCGCGCGGACGAGCGCCAGGGTCTCGCGCGGGAGCGAGCCCCAGGTGAGGTCGCCACAGAACACGACGAGGTCGGGCGCCGCTCGCTCCACGTCGGCGAGAACCGCTTCGAGTGCCGGCGCGTTGCCATGGACGTCCGCAAGGGCCGCGACGCGCCGCGCCGTCACGTCACGACGTCCGCTTCGCGCCTAGCCGGTCGTGCGCCCTGAGACCGACAGCTGGTTCTCGGCGTGCTTGATTCGCTGCTCGAGCTGCCAGCGATCGGCCTGCGAATCCCCCGCTTCGACCTTCTCGAGCTCGGACTTCGCGGACTCGAGCTGGGCTCTCGCCCGCTCGTCGTCGATCTCCTTCACGCCGACGGCGTCGTCCACGAGGGCGAGCGCGCGATCCGTCTCGACCTTGAAGAACCCCGGCCCGGTGGCGAACTCGAGAACCTCGTTCGGGCTCACGTGCACTCGCGTGGAGCCCGCCTTGAGCGTCGCGACGAGCGGCGCGTGTCGTGCGAGCACACCGATCTCGCCTGCCGCGCCCGGCACGACGATCATCTCCGCCTCGCCGTCGAATGCCGGCCCGTCGGGCGTCACGAGCGCGAAGTCGAACTTCGGATGCGACTCGGCCATGCTTACGCGGCGACGGCTTCCGACGCGCTGGCCTTCTCGACGGCGTCGTCGATCGTGCCGACCATGTAGAACGCCGACTCGGGCAAATCGTCGTGCTCGCCGTCGATGATCGCGCGGAAGCTGCGGATCGTGTCCTCGAGCTTGACGTACTTGCCCGGCGTGCCCGTGAACTGCTCGGCCACGAAGTTCGGCTGCGAGAGGAAGCGCTCGATGCGGCGTGCCCGCGCGACGACGACCTTGTCCTCGTCGGTGAGCTCGTCCATCCCCAGGATCGCGATGATGTCCTGCAGATCCGCGTAGCGCTGAAGGATCTGCTGCACGAGCGTCGCAACCTCGTAGTGCTCGTCGGAGACGATGCCCCGCTGCAATGCCCGTGACGTCGACTTGAGCGGGTCCACGGCCGGGTAGATCCCCTTCTCCACGATCGCGCGGTCGAGCACCGTCGTCGAGTCGAGATGCGCGAACGTGTTCGCGGGAGCGGGATCGGTGAGGTCGTCCGCAGGAACGTAGATCGCCTGCACCGAGGTGACCGAGCCTGTGCGCGTCGAGGTAATGCGCTCCTGGAGCTGCCCCATCTCGGTCGCGAGGGTCGGCTGGTAGCCCACGGCGCTCGGCATACGGCCGAGCAGCGCGGAGACCTCCGAGCCCGCCTGCACGAAGCGGAAGATGTTGTCGATGAAGAGCAGCACGTCCTGGCCCTGGTCGCGGAAGTACTCCGACATCGTGAGCCCGGACAGGGCGACGCGAAGGCGCGCTCCCGGCGGCTCGTTCATCTGCCCGTAGACCAGGGCGACCTTGTCGAGCACCCCCGACTCGGTCATCTCGAGCAGGAGGTCGTTCCCCTCGCGCGTCCGCTCCCCCACGCCGGCGAACACGGAGACGCCGCCGTGCTGCTGGGCAACGTTGTGGATGAGCTCCTGAATCAGCACGGTCTTGCCGACGCCGGCGCCGCCGAAGAGGCCGATCTTGCCGCCCTTCACGTACGGGGCGATGAGATCGATCACCTTGATTCCCGTCTCGAAGGTCTCGATGGTCGGGGAGAGCTCGCGGAACGCGGGCGGGTCGCGGTGGATCGACCAACGCTCCGTGTCGGCGGGGATCGGCTCCAGCTCATCGATCGACTGGCCGATCACGTTCCACAGACGCCCGAGAGTCGGGGCGCCCACGGGAACGGAGATCGGATTGCCCGTGTCCACGCACGTCGTGCCACGAGAGAGGCCGTCGGTCGAGTCCATCGCGACTGCGCGGACGCGGTCGTCACCCAGGTGCTGCTGCACCTCGGCGACCAGCGTGCGGCTGGACTCGCCCTCGGCGACCTCGATCTCGAGGGCCGTGTAGATGTTCGGAAGCCGATCCGGGAAGACGGCGTCGATCACGACGCCCTTGATCTCGATGATCCGACCCGTGTTCGTGCGCTCGCCACCGTTCTCGGACATGGTTCTCCTTGATGCTGAGGTCTGGGCGGCGGGAACCCGCGCGCCGGACTCGGAGTCTAGCCGAGCATCAATGTCCGAAGACGCAGTTACTCCGCGCTTTTGTTCTGCAGGATCGACACGTCGATCCCCTTGCCCGCAAGGCCGGCAAGGGCCTTGTTGACGTCGTCCCAGCTGTCGAAGCTGATCGCGTTCGTATCGGTGAGCAAGCCCTCGAAACCCGGGATTCGCGCCTGGTCGGCAGTAGCCTGGACGTCGACGGAGAGCTGGCGTAGCGACGTCACGAGAGCATCCGCCTCGGGCTGGTAGTCCGAGGGCGCACCCGTGTCCTCGAGCTCGCCGGCCGCCTTCGCGATGACGACCGATGCCTCGTCCATGCGGTTGAGCACTTCCTCGATCGACTGCGCGCGCACGATCCTGCCGAGCACGAAGTCCGTGCGGTTGCGGTTGAGGACGACGGCCTCGCTGTACTCCTCGACCGAGGGCTCGCCGCCGCCGCAGGCGGACGTGGCGAGCACGCCGCAGGCGACGAGCAGCACGAGCACGAGGCGTAGAGCGGTCACGTGGACGAGATGGCTTTAGATGACGGAGCCGCGCGGCGGCAGGGTCCGGCCGGCCCTGACCACACGCAGGATCGCCTGCTCCTGCTCGAACACGCTGCGCGGCGGGTTGAGCGCTGGCCGATCCTCGTAGCGGGCTAGCGACCCCTGGGGCTCGGTCGACGCAGCGAGCTGCGTCCCGAGCCCGAGAGCGGCGAATGCGAACGCTGCCGCGACACCGACCTGGAGACGAACCGTCGTGAGCGGATGCCGGCGACGGATCAGCACCGGGCGCCCCATCACGGCACGGGGAGCGTTCCGAATGCGCCCGGTGACGTCTCGCACGTCCACGGCGTACGCCGCGCAGCGCGCGCAGCGCTCGAGATGTGTCGAAAGCATGCGCTGCTCGAGCTGGGAGAGCTCCCCGTCGAGCTCGAGCGACACCTGCTCGCGCACTCGGGTGCAGACCGTCTGGGAATAGGCCATGCTCATGTGACTCCTTGAGACGTCACCCAGCGTGCCGAGTTAGCGCTCACTCCGCGGGCAGAGCGGCTTCGGACGACGCGGCAACGCGCTTGGCCTCGTAGGCCGCCGCCCGGACTCTCGCCTGCTCCTCGAGATCGAATGGGCTGAGCGCCTCGGCGAAGTGGCACGCGACGGGGTGCGCGCCCCCGCCACGCGGGACGAGCGCGGGTTCCTCCTCGGCGCAGATCTCCTGGGCCTTCCAGCAGCGCGTCCGGAAGCGACAGCCGGACGGAGGGTTCGCCGGACTCGGCACGTCGCCCTCGAGCAAGATTCGCGAACGCTTTCCGCGCTGAGCCGGGGTCTCGATCGGTACCGCCGACAGGAGCGCTTGCGTGTACGGGTGCATCGGCGAGCCGTAGATCTCATGCCGCGTTCCGATCTCGACGACCTTCCCGAGGTACATCACCGCCACACGGTCGGACACGTGCCGGACGACCGAGAGATCGTGAGCGATGAAGAGGTACGTGAGCCCGAACTGGCTCTGCAGCTCTTCGAGCAGGTTCACGACCTGCGCCTGGATCGAGACGTCCAGGGCCGACACCGGCTCGTCGAGCACGATCATCCGCGGGTTCAACGCGAGCGCGCGAGCGACGCCGATGCGCTGACGCTGGCCGCCGGAAAACTCGTGTGGAAAACGGTTCGCGTGCTCCGGCGAGAGCCCCACCGTGCGCAGGAGCTCCTCGACTCGCCGGTTTCCTTCGCTGCGCGAGTAGAGCCCGTGGATACGGAGCGGCTCGGCGACGATGTCGCGCACGGTCATCCGCGGGTTCAGCGACGCGTATGGGTCCTGGAACACGATCTGGATGTCGCGCCGGATCGCGCGCATCTCCTTGCGCTTGAGGGTTGTGATGTCGCGGCTGTCGAAGACGATCGAACCGGACGTCGGCTCGATCAGCTTCATGATCGTGCGCCCGAGCGTCGTCTTCCCGCAGCCCGACTCGCCGACGACGCCGAGCGTCTCGCCCGGCTTCACGGAGAGCGTCACCCCGTCGACCGCGCGCACCTGTCCCACGGTGCGCTTGAAGACACCCGATCTGATCGGAAAGTGCTTGACGAGGTCGTCGATTCGAAGGAGGTCGTTACCGTTCGACGTGGGAGCGGGTGCGGTCGCCGCGGTCTCGGCAGCGACGGTCTCGCTCACGACTCTGCCCCTGCCGCGATCGGTGCGTGCACATGGAGCTCCTCCGCGAAGTGACAGCGCGAGCGGTGATCGTCGCCGCCCCCTTCTGCCACGCGCAGTTCGGGAATTTCAACCCTGCAAATTTCACGTCCCTGCGAGTGCAGGCAGCGCGGATGGAAGGCACAACCTGGGGGCGAATTCAGAAGGCTCGGCGGCTGACCCGGAATCGGCTCGAGGCGTTCGAGGTCGGAGTCGGCGCGAGCGAGGCTCTTCATTAGACCGATCGTGTACGGATGCCGCGGCGACTCGAAGATCGTGAAGACGTCGCCGATCTCGACGACGCGGCCGGCGTACATGACGACCACGCGGTCGGCCAGCTCGGCGATGAGCCCGAGGTCGTGCGTGATCAACACGATCGCAGCGTCCGTCTGCTGCTGGGCGGCCTTGATGACCTCCACGATCTGCGCCTGGATCGTCACGTCGAGCGCAGTCGTCGGCTCGTCGGCGATCAGGATCGTCGGGTCGTTGGCCATCGCCATCGCGATCATCGCGCGCTGCCGCATCCCGCCCGAGAACTCGTGCGGATACTGGTCGACGCGTCGCTCCGGAAAAGGAACGCCGACGCTGCGCAGGAGCTCGATGGTCCGCTGCTTGGCCTTGTCGTCCTTCATGCCATCGTTGTGCGTAAGCACCGCCTCGGAGATCTGGTCGCCGATCGTGAACACGGGATTCAGCGAAGTCATCGGGTCTTGGAAGATCATCGATACCTCGCCCCCGCGCAGGTCACGGAGCTGCTTCTTGGGCATCTTGAGGAGATCCGTGCCCTTGTAGATCGCCTCCCCGGACGCGATGCGCCCCGGGGGCATGGGCGTGAGCCCGAGCACGGTGAGCATCGAGACGCTCTTGCCCGACCCCGACTCGCCCACGACGCCGAGCACTTCGCCCGGCATCAGGTCGTAGCTCACCCCGGTGACGGCTCGGACGATGCCGTCCTCGGTCGAGAACTCCACCGTGAGGTCACGGATCTGGAGGATGGGCTCTGCCACGAGCGTCAGATTATGAGCGAACTCGGCGCTGTGTGGGGTCGAGCGCGTCGCGCAGTCCGTCACCGACGAAGTTGATCGCGAGCGCGATGACCGTGATCACGAGACCGGGGAACACGACGAGCCACCACAGCGTGAAGCCCTCGCTCTGACCGTCCACGATGAGCTTCCCGAGTGCCGCCGTCGGCGGCTGGATGCCGTAGCCGAGGAAGGAGAGCGCCGCCTCGGTCAGGATCGCGGCGGCGACGATCAGCGTCGTGAAGACGACGATCGGCCCGACGCAGTTGGGAAGGATGTGGCGCACGATTATCCGCATGTCGCTGGCACCGGCTGCCTTCGCCGCCTCCACGAACTCCTTCTCGCGCAGCGAGAGGAAAAGGCCGCGCACGATCCGCGCCAGGCCGACCCAGAAGAGAAAGGCGAGGATGAGACCGATC
>DASQLF010000094.1:0-31541 GCA_035630135.1 Gaiellaceae bacterium | reverse complement strand
CTGGTGACCAGGTGGTTATCGTCAGCGCCGTGACCGAGATGCGGCTGTACGACCTGCGCGTGACGGTCGAGCGGATCGAAGGCCGCTCCGTGTGCGGGCTCGAGGTCGGCGATTACTTCGAGGTGACCGAGTCGAGTCGCGTGCGCATCCCGGCCGGTGGGCACTTCTGTCTCTTTGCGCTCCAGTCGGTCCTGCCGTTGCTTCCGGCGAAAATGCGCCGGCTTCCGGAGAGCGACTGGCTCGAGCGGGACTCACTCGTTGCCTGCCCCGATCCCGACGAGCGCGTCGTGATGCGGATCGAGCGGATCGGCGAGCGGACGCTCGTCACCGAGGAACTCACGTAGCGCGCGAGCTCGGTATCGGGCTACGCACGGATCAGGAGCCTGCGGCGTACGAGGCGATCGCGCGGCGCGCGGAGGACGCCGGCGTCGACGTGGTCTCGGTCTTCCACGACCTCCTCTACCAGCCGGCGATCGGGCCGCTCCTGCTCATGGCCCGCGTGACCGAGCGGATCCGCCTCGGCCCGGCCGCGCTCAACCCGTTCACGCTGCATCCGTACGAGATCGCCGGCCAGATCGCGATGCTCGACGCTGTCTCCGGCGGGCGCGCGTACCTCGGCCTCGCGAAGGGTGCCTGGCTGGATCGGCTCGGGATCGACGAGCCACGACCGCTGTCCGCGCTGCAGGAAGCCGTCGCCATCGTGCAGGCGCTGCTCGCGGGGGACGACTCGGGCGTCGCAGGCGAGCGCTTCACCCTCGAGCCCGGCACGACGCTCGCCTATCCACGGGTGCGGGAGCGCGTGCCGCTCCTCCTCGGGACGTGGGGGCCGGACACTGCGCGCTGGGCAGGAACCGTCGCGGGCGAGGTCAAGATCGGCGGCACCGCGAACGCCGAGCTCTTGCCTGTCGTCCGGGACTGGATCGCGAATCCAGGCGTCCGGCTCGTGGTGGGCTGCGTCACGGTGGTCGACGAGGACGGCGACTGGGCCCGCGCGCGGGCGGCTGCTGTCGTCCAGCCGTATCTGGACGTCGTTGCGCGCCACGACCCGACGCTCGTGCCGGGTGAGGCGCCGCGGCTCGAGCGCTTCTGCATCGCGGGAACGCCCGAGGAGGTCGCCGAGCGCGTCCTCGAGCTGTGGGAGGCGGGAGCAGATCGTGTCGAGCTCGGGACGCCGCAGGGGCGAACGCCGCTTGGCGGGGTCGACCTGATCTGCGAGCGCGTTCTTCCGCTCCTCGGCCGCTGATGCCCGTTCCGTACGATGCCCCGGTGACCGAGTCCACTCTCGCTCCGGTACTCGAGGAGCAGCTCGAGCAGCACCGCGTCGAGCTGACGGCCTACTGCTACCGCATGCTCGGGTCGCTCGACGCCGAGGACGCGGTCCAGGAGACGTTCATCCGTGCGTGGCGAGCGTACGAGCGCTTCGAGGGTCGCTCGTCGTTTCGTTCCTGGCTCTACCGGATCGCGACCAACGTCTGCTTCGACATGCTCGATAGTCGCAAGCGGCGAGCGCGGCCGATGGATCTCGGGCCCTCGGGCGAGCCG
The DNA here is from genome assembly GCA_035630135.1 of Gaiellaceae bacterium. Lineage (GTDB taxonomy): Bacteria > Actinomycetota > Thermoleophilia > Gaiellales > Gaiellaceae > GMQP-bins7. The sequence goes on along the minus strand of DASQLF010000094.1, from coordinate 29,999 downwards.
ATCGTCGAGAACCTGCGCACGCCCGACCAGCTCTGGATCGAGCCCATGCCGGACGGTCGCATCGTCTCCGAGTCGGGCGACCCGGCCGACATCATCGGCGCGCGCGAGTCCGTGCGGCTCGCGTTCGTCGCGGCTCTGCAGCAGCTGCCAGCGCGGCAGCGAGCCGTCCTGATCTTGTGCGAGGTGCTTCGCTGGAAGGCGTCGGAGGTCGCCGAGCTCCTCGACACCAGCGTCGCGTCGGTGAACAGTGCGTTGCAGCGGGCGCGCGCCACTCTCGAAGCGAGTGACGCGACGCCGTCGACGACCGCTCCCTCCGTCGACACGGCGGACGCCGAGCTGCTCGAACGCTACGTGACGGCTTTCGAGGCCTACGACATGAGCGTACTGACGGCCCTGATCCGCGAGGACGCGACGCAGTCGATGCCGCCGTTCGACCTCTGGCTCTCGGGACGGGACGACATCCTCACGTGGTGGGTCGGCCCGGGCAACACGTGCCGCAACTCACGCGTCGTGCCCGCTCCCCGGGCGAACGGGTCACCCGCGTTCGGCCAGTACCGGCCGAGGCCCGATGGCAAGGGCTACGAGCCCTGGGCGCTACAGGTCGTCGAGATCGAGCGCGACAGGATCGTCGAGCTCACGTTCTTCCTCGACGTCGAGACCGTCTTTCCGCGCTTCGGGCTGCCGCTCGAGTACGTCGAGTAGCTCAGGCGTCGTCGAAGAAGTCCTCGACGAGCTCGCCGTCGCCAGGCGTGCGCTTGCTGAAGACGAGGAGCTCGAGACCGTCCGAGTCGGCCGCGAAGCCGCGCGTGACCTCGGGACCGACGCGAATCGCGTCGAGGCGAGAGACCTCCACCTTGTCGTCGTCGAGATGGATGTGCCCGGAGCCGGCGAGGACGACGTACACCTCCTCGGCCTCCTTGTGACGGTGCCCGAACGCGTGGTGCTTGCCGGGCTTCACGACCTGGTACGAGACGCCCAGGCCTTCGAGATCGAGGTCGTCGTGCGCGAAACGCGCCTCCTGGTTCTCGGAGAAGCCGCCCTTGACCGCTGCGTCTTCGACGTCGGCGAGGTTCGTATGTGTGTAGTCGGTCATGGTCGAATTCTTACCGCTGGCGCGGCAGGTGAAACGCCGTCGGCCGGGAGCACGTGCGTGAGCCCCATCCAGGCGACGAGGTCGAGGAGCGCGGGGGACGCGTTCTCGAGTCGCACGCGACATCCGCGTCGCCCTGCCGCGAGCTGTAGACGCGCCAGTGCGTCCACGCAGACCGCGTCGGGCTCGATGCCGCTCACGTCGCAGCGCGCGAGCGATCCGCTCTCGGCGAGGAGGCGGCGGACGCGGTCGCACAGCCCGGGCAGGTCGGCACGGGTGATCGGGCCGCGGATCGAGAACGCGACGTCGGCTCGCCCTGATGTGGGCATCGCCAGTACGACCCCGCCTACGCGCGGAAGTCATCGCGCCGTGAGACGGAATGCGTGGAATAGGGTGAAGGCCCGATGAGTTTCGACTCGCTACGGGGTCGTAGCCGCAACGACGAACAGAGGGGTTGAGCATGTCCGAGGATCACGCACGTCTCGCAGCACACGAAAGGTTGTCGACCGGCGCGCTGGCAAGCTGGATGCGCGCATGCGCCAATCACCCGTGGCGCGTGATGCTCACGTGGGTCGGCATCATCGTCGGGCTGATCCTGCTCGTGTCGACCGTCGGCGGAAGCCTGAAGGACGAATTCGAGATCCCGGGCTCGGACACGCAGCGCGCGACCGACCTGATCGAGGCGGAGTTCGCCGAGGAGCAGGGTGGCGTGCTGAACCTCGTGTTCGCGGCGCCGGAGGGGGAGCGGCTCGATACGGCGGAGCGCCAGGCGGCGATCGAGGAGGCGATCCAGGAGCTTCAGGGCGACGACTTCAAGCCCACGGCGACGGCGCCCGACGGCGAGACGGGCATCACGAGTGTCGGCGACCCGTTCTCCGAGCAGACGTTCTCCGAGGACGGGCGCGTCGCCTACGCGGAAGCCCAGTTCGATCGCGTGATCTACGAGGAGAACCGCGAACAGATCGTCGCGGTGCAAGAGGCGGTGCGCGAGACCGTCGAGCCGGCGGGCGTCATCGTCGAGTTCAGCGGCGACGCCGAGTTCCCGCCGATCGAGCAGGGCACGCAGGAGCTCCTCGGCCTGCTCGCCGCGCTCATCGTCCTGCTCATCGTGTTCCGCACGATCGTGGCGACGACCATCCCGCTCGCGCTCGCGATCGTCGCGCTGATGACGGCGTTCCTGCTCCTATTCATCCTCGCCGGACTCACCGACATCAACACGATCACGCCGTTGCTCGTGTCCATGATCGGCCTCGGCGTGGGCATCGACTACTCGCTGTTCATCGTCACCAGGTTCCGGCAGTACCTGCACGAAGGGCTTTCGCCGCAGAACGCGGCAGCCGAGGCCGGAGCCTCCGCGGGCCGCGCAACGATCTTCGCCGGGCTCACCGTTGCGATCTCCGTGACGGGGCTCGCATTCTTCGGCCTCGACTTCATCACGAAGCTCGGAATCGGCTCCGCGCTCGGTGTGCTCACGACCGTGCTGATCGCGAACTCGCTCCTCATCGCGGTGCTCGCGAAACTCGGGCACAAGGTCGACCGCCTGAAGGTGCCGTTCCTGCCGAAGCTCGACGACTCCGAGACGGCGCGCGAGCGGACGCTCATCGCCCGCTGGGGGCGGTGGGTGACCGCGCACGCCCGTCCGGTATTCGTGGTCGTCCTGGTCGTGTTGGTCGCGCTTGCAGCGACGTCGGCGCTCGTCCGCCTGGGGGCGTCCGACCAGGGCACGCAGCCGACCGACCAGACCGCACGGCGTGCGTACGACCTGCTCGCCGCGGGCTTCGGGCCCGGCTTCAACGGGCCGATCCCGATCGTGGTCGACGTGAACGGCGACGCGGATGCTCCGCAGCGCGTCTTCGAGGGTGTCCAGGGCCTCGAAGGTGTCGCGTCGGTCGGTGAGCCGCAGTTCAACGATGCGAAGACCGTTGCGCTCGTGTTCGTCACCCCGGAGTCGGCACCACAGGACGTGGCGACGGGCGAGCTCGTCGATCGTCTGCGAGGCGACGTCGCGCCGGCTGCGACGGAAGGCGGCGACGCCGTCGTGTACGTCTCCGGCCTGAACGCTGCGTTCATCGACATCGCCGATCGCATCTACGAGCGGCTCCCGATCTTCCTCCTCTACATCATCGGCGTCACGTTCCTCGTGCTCGCGATGGCCTTCCGGTCGGTCGTGGTCTCGCTCATGGCCTCGATCACGACCATCCTGGCCGCGTTCGTCGGGTTCGGCGTGCTGACGCTCGTGATCCAGGAGGGCTACCTCATGGAGCTGACCGGCCTCGACCGGACGGGCCCGATCGAGACGTTCGTTCCCCCGATCGCGTTCGCGATCCTGTTCGGGCTCTCGATGGACTACATCGTGTTCCTCATGAGCCGGATCCGGGAGGAGCACGTCCACGGCCTGAAGACGCGGGAGGCGGTCGAGCACGGGATCGCCGCGATCGGACGCGTGATCGTCGCGGCCGCGATCATCATGGGCACCGTCTTCGCGGCGTTCATCCTCACGTCGGACCGCATCTCGAAGGAGTTCGGCCTGCTGCTCGCGGTGGCGATCCTGACGGACGCGCTGATCGTGAAGATGACCCTCGTCCCGGCGTTCCTCACGCTCATGGGTGAGAAGTCCTGGTACATGCCGCGCTGGCTCGACAAGATCCTGCCGAACATCACGATCGAGCCGCCGCACGACGGTGAGGACACGGCGCCGGTCGCGGTTCCCCAACGCCCGGAGCCGAGAGAAGCCTGAACGCGAACGGGCGGGTGGGCCTTGCGCCCGCCCGCCCTACGCGACGAGGCGGTCGAGCCAGTCCCGCACGGCGGCCGCTACGGCGGGGAGGTCGGCACGCAAGCTGTGATCACCAGGAATCGTCACCACGAGTCTCGAGCCCGACGCGGGCGGCATGCCGAACATGTCCCGCTCGCCCTGGACGACGAGTGTGGGCACGTTCACCGCGTCGAGCTCCGAGAGCCTGCTCTCGGGCGGCTTGCCGCCGGCGCGGCGCGGAGGCAGGAACGGGAACGCAAGGCACAGCACGCCGACCGCGCCGGTCTCGTCGGCAGTTCTGCACGCGACGCGGGCGCCCGACGAACGACCGCCGGCGACGAGCGGCACGTCGCGGATCGTCTGCTCCCGCAGCCACTGGACGACGGCGAGCCACGCAGCGTCGAGCTGGCGCGCGGGAGCCGGGCTTCGGCGGCCCGCTACTCGGTACGGCTGCTCGACCAGCGCGACCGCGAAGCGTGCGTCGACGGCAGCGGCGGTCGCAGCCACGAGGTCGCGCGACGTCACGCCGCCTCCCGCGCCGTGGCCGAGAACGAGCCAGCCGCGGGCCGCCTCCGTCGGGTGCAGGTGGACACGTGCCGGGCCGTGGGGCGTCTCGACGTCGCGCATCGCCGCGGAGTGTGCCGACCGATGAGTTCGTCCCGCCGACACGGTCGTAGCTTCGTGCCCAAGACGAAAGGACTGACCCGATGACGACGATGAGCTCCCGCGCGCGCTGGCTGGCCCTCCTGGTTCTCTGCCTCGGCGACCTGATGATCGTCCTCGATGTGACGATCGTCGGCGTTGCGCTGCCGTCGATCCGCGAGGATCTCGGCTTCTCCGAGGAGTCGCTCGCGTGGGTCGTCAACGCGTACCTGATCACCTTCGGCGGTTTTCTCCTGCTGGGTGGGCGCTTCGGCGACCTGTTCGGGCATCGGAGGCTCTTCGTGCTCGGCATCGCGCTCTTCACTCTCGCCTCGGCTGCGTGCGGCTTCGCGAACTCGCAGGAGATGCTCGTCGGGGCGCGCGCGGTGCAGGGGATCGGCGCCGCGGTCGTCTCGGCGGTCGCCCTCTCGCTCACGATGACGCTGTTCACGGAGCCCGCCGAGCGCGCCAAGGCGATGGGCGTCTTCGGGTTCGTCGCGTCGGGTGGCGGCTCGCTCGGCGTCCTGCTCGGCGGCGTGCTCACGGACGTTCTCAACTGGCACTGGATCTTCCTGGTGAACGTCCCGGTCGGGATCGCGGTGGTGGTGCTCTCGGTCATGCTGATTCCCGCCGAACGTGTCGCGACCGCGGCGCAGAAGCTCGACATCGCAGGCGCAGTGACCGTGACGGCGTCGTTGATGCTCGCCGTCTACGCGATCGTGAACGGGAACGAGGTCGGTTGGACGACGGCCCAGACGCTCGGCCTGCTGGCCGTGTCCGGGGCGCTCCTCGTCGTGTTCCTCGTCATCGAGTCGCGCGTCGAGTCGCCCCTCGTGCCGCTCCGCCTCTTCCGCCGGCGGAACATCGCAGTGTCGAACGTCGTCGGCGTCCTCTGGGCCGGTGCGATGTTCGCGTGGTTCTTCCTGACGGCGCTCTACCTGCAGCTCGTGCTCGGGTACAGCCCACTGGAGGTCGGGCTCGCCTTCCTGCCCGGCAACATCGTCATGATGATCTTCTCGATCAGCCTCTCGGCGAAGATCGTCATGCGCTACGGCATCCGACGACCGCTCGCGGTCGGGCTCGGGCTCGCTGCCACGGGACTTCTGCTGTTCGCCCGTGCGCCCGTCGACGGCACCTTCGTCGTCGACGTCCTGCCGGCGATGCTCCTGCTCGGGATCGGCGCAGGAATCGCGTTCAACCCGGTCCTGCTCGCCGCGATGAGCGACGTCGAGCCGAACGAGGCCGGGCTCGCCTCGGGCGTCGTCAACACGTCGTTCATGATGGGCGGCGCCCTCGGCCTCGCGGTGCTCGCGAGCCTGGCGGCTTCTCGCACCGACACGCTCCTCGCCTCCGGCGAGGATCAGGTCGCGGCGCTCACCGGTGGCTACCACGTCGCCTTCTTCGTCGGCGCACTGTTCGCGATTGCGGCCGCGACCCTCGGAGGCCTCCTGCTCCGTCAGGGCGCCTACGCTGCAGCGCACGAGGGGGCTGATCCACACACTGCCCCCGAAGCCGCCTGAAAGGAGAACCGGATGGAATGGAAGCTCGAGCTCGTCGCGATCCCGGTGTCGGACGTCGATCGCGCGAAGGAGTTTTACGTCGAGCAGGCCGGATTCGTCGCCGACCACGACCACGAGATGTCCGACGACATCCGCTTCGTGCAGCTGACGCCGCCCGGATCCGCGTGCTCGATCGCGATCGGCAAGGGCGTCACCGACGCGCCTCCGGGATCCGTCGTGGGCATGCAGATGGTCGTCTCGGACATCCACGCTGCGCAGGCCGCGCTCGCCGGGCGCGGGGTCGAGGTCGGCGAGGTGCAGGTGTTCCCGTGGGGCTCGTTCGTGTTCTTCAGCGATCCCGACGGCAACAAGTGGGCGGTGCAGCAACTGCCGCCGCGCGAGTAAGGAGTGGCCGAATGGACCTGAGGCTCGAGCTCGTGCTGATCCCGGTGACGGACGTCGACCGGTCGAAGGCCTTCTACTCCGAGAAGCTGGGCTTCTCGGTCGACGTGGACACGCAGCCGACCGAGGAGATCCGGGTCGTGCAGCTGACTCCGCCCGGGTCCGCCTGCTCGATCACCATCGGAACGGGGATCACGGACGCCGAGCCGGGCACGTACCGAGGGACGCATCTCGTCGTGACCGACATCGCCGCCGCCCGGGACGAACTCGTGTCGCGAGGCGTCGGCGTCGGCGATATACGCCACGTCGACCGGGCGGCGGGCGAGTGGCGGCCTGGGCCGGATCCGGAGCGGGCGAAGTACAACTCGTTCGCGGACTTCGCCGACCCCGACGGGAACACGTGGGTGCTGCAAGAGGTGCCGGAGGGCAGCTAGTGCAGTGGCTCAGTCGGGCAGAACCGGCATCACGACACCGCTCGAGCGCCCGACCAGCACGGCGCGTGTGATCGCGTCGGAGCCGTAGCGATCCTTCACCCGGTCGAGCGCCTCGTCGAGCGCGTGCGGTCGCCAGTCCTCGCCGAGCGTCAGCTGGAGCGGGTCGGCGTTTTCGAGGTTCGTGAGCGAGAGGCCGACCAGGGTGATCCCGCGCTCTCGAATCAGCGGTCGGGCGCAGTGGAGGAGGGTGCGAGCCGTGTCGAGGATCGCGGCCGACTGATCCGTCGGCCGAGGCATGGTCAGCGAGCGCGTGGCACGCGTGAAGTCGTCGAAGCGCAGGCGCAGGACGACGGTTCGGCACAGTCGTCGGCCACTCCGCAGACGTCGGGCGGTCCGGTCGACGATCGCGACGACCGACGAGTCGATCTCCCCGAACGATTTCGGCCGGCGTCCGAGCGCTCGCTGTGACCCGATCGATCGCCGACGCCGGCCCGTCTGGACACGCCTCGGGTCGCGGTTGTGTGCGAGCGCGTGCAGATGGCGCCCGGACGCCTGGCCGAGCAGGTGGACGAGCAGCGCCTCGTCGAGCGCCGCCACCTGTCCGACCGTCCGCAGCCCACGGTGGTGGAGCTTCGTCGCGGTTACGCGGCCCACGCCCCACAGACGCTCGACCGGCAGCGGATGCAGGAACGCGAGCTCGTCCTCGGGCGCCACGGAGAGCAGGCCGTCCGGCTTCGCGACCGCGCTCGCCACCTTGGCCAGGAACTTCGTGCGAGCGATGCCGACCGTGATCGGCAGGCCGACCTCCTCGCGCACGCGCTGCCTGAGTCGGCGCGCTATCTCCGCCGGTGGCCCCACCAGCCGCTCGAGCCCCCGCACGTCGAGGAACGCCTCGTCGATCGAGAGACCCTCGACGAGCGGCGTCGTGTCCTCGAAGACCTCGAACACGGCCTTGCTCGCCTCCGAGTACGCCGACATGCGGGCCGGGACGACGATGGCGTGGGGGCACAGCCGCTTCGCGTAGCGCTCGCCCATCGCGGTCTCGACGCCGTACGCCTTCGCCTCGTAGCTCGCCGCGAGCACGACGCCACCGCCCACGAGCACCGGCTTGCCGCGGAGCCGAGGGTCGTCGCGCTGCTCGACCGACGCGAAGAACGCGTCCAGGTCGGCGTGAAGGATGGTGGCGTTCGCCAATGCGAACACATGTTCGCACAGTGAAAGGGACGCGTTGCTAGGTCAGCCAGCCGTCGCGATGTCGCGTCGGCTGCCGCATCCCGTGCTTCGCGCGGGTGGCGGCGTACGCCTCGTCCGGGATGCTGGTCTCCACCTCGACGCCCGCCTCGTGGCGGAGCGCGACCTCGTCGACCGTGTATCCGCCCCAGTCGGGATCGTCCATGAACTGCCTGCTGCCGACGGCGATCACGACGCACGGGCCGTCACCGGCTCCGAGGATCGTGTGGTTCGTCTTCGGCGGGCAGTGCACGAAGTCCCACGCCTTCAGCTCCCGCTCCTCGCCCTCGATGAGCAGCAGCGCCTCTCCCGAGACGACGAGGAAGTCCTCCTGGTCGGCTTCCCAGTGGTACATCGCCATCGCGTCGCCGGGCTCCAAGACCTGGACGTTGATCCCGAGCTGCGTGAACTCGGCGTCGCCCTCGAAGTCGCAGAAGGCACCGCGACCGGTGACGTGGTACCAGCGCGCGTCGCGCGCGTTGAGAACGAACCAGCCCTCGCCCTTGGCGACGCGGCCGTGCTCGGTGTCCTCGAGCGGTGCCTCCGGAACCATGGGGCGCATCCTGCCACAGCGGGTAGCGTGGGGCGCATGTCCGATCTCGCGGATCGCCTCGACGCGCAAGCTTCCGAATTCGCATTTTCCGGCGTCGTTCGTGTCGACCAGGCGGACGGCACGATCCTCGAGCGTGCCTACGGCTTCGCGGATCGCCGGTGGGAGATTCCAAACGCCGTGGATACGCGCTTCGCGATCGCCAGCGGCCTCAAGGGAATGACCGCGCTCGTCGTGGTGAGCCTGATCGAGGAAGGCGCGCTCGAGCTCGAGACGACCGCCCGCTCCGTGCTCGGCGACGACCTTCCGCTGATCGACGACGCGGTTACCGTCGAGCAGCTTCTGGCACACCGCTCCGGGATCGGGGACTACATCGACGAGGACGTCCACGACGAGGCGACCGAGTACGTGCTGCCGGTGCCGGTGCACACGCTCGCGGACACCGAGGACTACCTCTCGGTGCTCGACGGGTTCCCCACGAAGTTCCCGCCGGGCGAGCGGTTCTCGTACTGCAACGGCGGCTTCGTCGTGCTCGCGCTGCTCGCGGAGCGGGCGAGCGGCACGCCGTTCCCTGACCTCGTTGCGCGCCGCGTCTGCGAGCCCGCGGGCATGACGGACACGGAGTTACTGCGCTCGGACCGGCTGCCGGCGGGTGCGGCGGTGGGGTACCTCGAAAGGCACGGGCTCTGGACGAACGTGCTCCATCTTCCGGTGCGCGGAACGGGCGACGGCGGCATCTACACCACCGCCGCGGACATTCGAAAGCTCTGGGTGGCGTTCAGCGCGGGGCGAATCGTGTCGAGCGACTGGGTGCGCGAGATGACGCGGCCGCGCAGCGACACCTCTCTGGACAACAAGCGCTACGGGCTCGGCCTCTGGCTGCACCCTACAACGGATACGGTGAACCTCATCGGCGGCGACGCCGGTGTCTCGTTCTACTCGCTCCACAACCCGAAAGACGACGTCACCGCGACGGTTCTCTCGAACTGGTCGGACGGTGCCTGGTGCATCACCGGGCTCGTGGACGAAGCGGTCGGCTAGCCGCCCGCGCTCGGTTCAGGACCGCGCCCGAACGGGAAAGCGAGTAGCAAGACCGGAAAACGTCGCAACGAATGCGAGGGAGGCACCATGACCGACACCGACCTGAAGCCGGCAGCCGAGCTTGCCGGCACGCGAACGGCACCGTTTCCCGGCGAGAGCGACGAGTACGCAGAGGCGCGCCGTGCTCTCCTCGAGGCAGAGATCGAGTTCCGTCGCCACCAGACCAGGCTGGCCGAGCAGAGGCAGGCGCTGCCGCCCGGCCCGGTGATCGAGAAGGACTACCGCTTCCGTGACGAGAACGGCGACGAGGTGGGCCTCGCCGACCTGTTCGGCGAGCACGACACTCTCGTCACGTACTTCTGGATGTACGGGCCGCAGCGCGAGCGCCCCTGCCCGATGTGCACCAACTTCCTCGGCGGCGTGAACGGAAACGCGACGGACATCGAGCAGCGCGCCGCGCTCAAGATCCTCGGCCGGAGCCCCGTCGAGCGGCAGAAGGCGTTCGCGCTCGAGCGCGGTTGGCGCGACCTCGAGTTCGTGCAGACGATCGGCGACGAGTACGCCCGGGATCTCGACCTGCTCGACGACGAGGGGAACGAGTTCCCCGCGTTCGTCGTCTACCGGAAGGACGGCGACCGCGTTCGTCTCTTCTACTCGGCGGAGATGCCGTTCGAGGCGGCCGATCCGGGGCAGGATCCGCGAACGGCTCCCGACATTGCGCCGCTTTGGAACGTCCTCGACCTGACGCCCGAGGGCCGCGGCACCGACTGGTACCCGAGTCTCAGCTACTGAGACGCTAGTCGCCGGCGGAGCGCGCCCCGGCCTCGACCGCGTCGGCCCACGCACGGGCAGCGCCGTCGACGTCGGTGGGGCAGATCCCGTAGCAGTGCACGTGTGCCTCGGTGACGAGGTTCCCATTGCGCCACTGGTAGGTCACCTGGTTTCCGTTGCCCACGATCCAGATCACCCACGCCTCGTCGCCGAGCCCGTCGACGTCCTCGTCTTTCGTCACGCCGAAGCCGCCGGTGTCGCCCCACGCGTGCAGGAACTCCCGGTACGCCTTCATCCCGACCTGCGCGTCGAGAGCGGTGCTCATCGCGCTGACGTTCAGATGCGCGAGCTTGTGGTCGTCCGTCCACTTGCTCGACGCGCCGCCCAGCTCCTCGAGGTTCCGGATCTGGTCGTTGAGCGCAGCGATGAGCGGGTCGTCGGCGGTCTCGGGCACCTCGTCGTCGGGATCGCTCACGCCGGTCGACGTGGGCCTCTCCGGCCAGTCCCACTCCGACGCACTCGGCGCGATGACGGAGAGGCGCTGCGCGTCCGCTGCGGTAAACGTCTGCGGTGGCTCCTCCGTCTCTCCCGCGCAGCCGGCTCCGACCGCGGTCGCGACGAGGAGGAGTACGAGTCGGATGCGCACGCGAGGCGATACTGGCCCTCGGTGGCCCTTCGCGCAACAGGTGCAGCGCTCGCACTCGCGCTTCTGCTCGGCGGCGTTGCGCGAGGCTCGTCGGGGGCCGTAGACGCACTCACGCTCGAACAGCAGGTCGGCCAGGTGCTCGTGCTCAGCTTCAAGGGAACGACGGTTCCGCCCTACGTGCGCGAGGCGCTGCGTCAGAAGCGAGTTGCCGGCGTGATCCTCTTCGGCGGCAACATCACGAGCCCCGACCAGCTACGCGCGCTCACGCGTGAGCTTCGCCGAACGGGTGGCAGGCCGATCGTGGCGGTCGACCAGGAAGGGGGAACGGTGCGGCGGGTGCCCTGGGCAGGCCCGCTTGCGGCACAGCCCGAGCAGCTCGTCCGCGACACCGTGCGCTCGGACGCGGAATCGTCCGCGCGGGTCCTTCGCTCGGCGGGCGTCACTGTCACCTTCGCGCCCGTCGCGGACGTTCCCAGCGTGAGCGGGGCTGCGCTCGCCGGCAGGTCGTTCTCGCGTGACGCCCGGGCAGCAGCCGCCGCGGTTCACAACGCCGTCGCGGGGTGGCGCTCCGGGGGCGTCGCGGCGACCGCGAAGCACTTCCCCGGTCTCGGCAGCGCGCCGGCGAACACCGACGACGCAATCGTGACCATCGCGCGCTCGCGCGCAGCACTCGACGCCGTCGACCTCGCGCCGTTCCGAGCGGCCGTCGCTGCCGGTGTCCCGCTCGTCATGGTCGGGCACGCGCGCTACCCGGCACTCGATCGCTCGCGGATCGCGTCGCAGTCACGACCGATCGTGCACGAGCTGCTCCGCGAGGAGCTCGGCTTCCGCGGCGTCGTCGTGACCGACTCCCTCGAGGCGCAGGCTTCACTGGCGACGGGAGGTATCTCGTCAGTGTCCGAGCGCGCGTTGCGGGCGGGCGCCGACCTTCTCCTGCTGACCGGGCGTGGGTCCTACGCTCCCGTGTACGCGCACATGCTGGCGGCCGCGAAGCGCTCACCCGAGCTACGTGCACGCGTGCGGGAGTCCGCGGCGAGGGTGCTCGCGCTCAAGGTGCGTGGCCCCCGGCCGCCGCGCTGACGCTGACGCCGAGGTCGCGTAGGAGGCCGTCCTCCAGGCCGTAGACGAGTCCGTGCACCGTCAGCTCCTGTCCCCGCGACCAGGCGTCCTCGACGATCGTGGTGGAGCAGACGTTGAGCACCTGCTCGGCGACGTTCAGCTCGCAGAGCCGCTCGAAGCGATGGTCGTCGGAGAGTCCGGCGAGCTCGTCGGCGTGCTTCTCGCCGACGTCCACGACGTGCCGGAGCCAGTTGTCGACGATCCCGTGTCGCGACCCGTCGAGCGCCGCCCGCACGCCGCCGCAGCCGTAGTGGCCGCAGACGATGACGTGTTGCACCCGCAAGAGGTCGATCGCGTACTGCAGCACGGAGAGGCAGTTGAGATCCGTGTGCACGACGACGTTCGCGACGTTGCGGTGGACGAAGACGTCGCCTGGCGGGAGCCCCACGATCTGGTTCGCCGGGACGCGGCTGTCCGAGCAGCCGATCCAGAGGTACTCGGGCGACTGGTTCTCCGCGAGGTCGGCGAAGAAGCCGCAGTCGCGCGCCACCATCTCCGCCGCCCACGCCCGATTGTTCGCGAAGAGCACGCCGAGATCCGCCATCGCCGGGACGCTACTGCGTACGATGGCCCAGTGGATGTCCCAGGGGACGGCACCATCACCCGGGAGCAAGCCGCCGGCATGCTCGTCGAGGACGTGATGATCGCGAATCCGAAGACGCTTCCGTCGGCGGCCCGCGTCCGGGACGTCCGCGACGTCTTCGCGAAGAAGAACGTGCGCACCGTCTTGCTCGTCGAGGGCGACGCCTTTCGCGGTGCGATCGAGCGGGAGAACCTTCCCGGCAGCGTGGCCGACGACGAGCCTGCGGCTCGCTACGCCGATGCCTCTCCGCTCGCGACCGTGCCGCAGACGCCGATGCGCGACGTGCTCGCGCTGCTGGACGGCCGCGACGAGCCGCGCCTCGTCGTGCTCGACGAGGACGGGGTGACGCTGCGCGGTCTTCTCTGCGCGGACTCGGCCGGCACCGGCTTCTGCCAGCGCTAGAGCTGCAGACGCAAGAGCACCTCGTCGTCGAACACGATCTCGCCGGTTCGCACGAAGCCGTAGCGCTCGTAGAACGGGATCGGGCTGTCCTCGCCCTGGCCGGCGCTCGTCCACATGACCTCGACGCCAGGCCGCCCGCGGAAGTAGTCGGCGACGAGGTCGAGCGCGGCAGTTCCGTAGCCGCTCCGCTGCCGGCGCTCGTCGATCAGGAGCTTCCAGAGGTACTGCGCGATGTAGCCCGGTCCTTCGACCTCGTCGGAGACCATCGCGAAGCCCACGGGCGTGTCGCCGTCGTACAGCCCCCACTGGATCGTGCGGCCCCGGGCTCCTCCTCGGCCTCGAGCAGCGAGTCCGCCACGCTCGAGACGAACTCCAGCTGCGCGGACGAGACGCTCAGGGCGAGGATCGCGTCGCGATTGGACTCGTCGAGCCGGCGAAGCGTGACCACGGCGCAACGGTATGCATACGATCGGCCTCATGCCCGAGCTTCCCGGCGGCACGGTCACCTTCGCGTTCACCGACATCGAGGACTCGACGGAGCTGCTCAAGCGCCTCGGTGACGACTATCGCGAGGTTCTCACGCTGCATCGTCGGCTCGTCCGGGAGACCTTCGGCGCACGCGACGGGATCGAGATCGACACGCAGGGCGACGCGTTCTTCTTCGCGTTTCCGCGCGCTCGTGACGCCGTGGCCGCCGCGGTCGAGGCGCAGCGCGAGCACGCTTCCGCGACGTGGCCGGACGGGGCGGAGGTGCGTGTGCGCATGGGCCTGCACACCGGCGAGCCTGCGATCCACGAGGAGGGTTACGTCGGGCTCGACGTCGTTCGCGCGGCGCGGATCTGCACGGTGGGCCGGGGCGGCCAAATCCTGCTCTCGGAGACGACCCGTGCGCTCCTCGGCTCGGGCCTGCCGGAGGGCGTGTCCGTCTTCCCGGTCGGCCAGCGGCACTTGCGCGGAATCGACGAGCCCGAGCGCGTGTTCGAGATCGCGATCGAGGGTCTCGAGCGCGAGGAACCTGCCGCGGCCGAGCCGGCTGCGGAGGTCGACGTTCCGGCGCCACCCGCGCCACCCGCGCCGCCCGTTCCGGACGGCGAGCTCGAGCGCGACATCTCGCGCCGCTTCGACGACTTCGGTGCGCGGCTGTCGGCGAGCATCCAGGACAGCGTCCGCCGGTCACTCGACCAGAAGCTCGGCGCGTCCGGTGCCGACGGCTCGGCCGTGGACGACATGGCCGCGCGCTTCGAGTCGCTCGGAGACCAGATCGACGCGCGAATCCAGGCGGCACTCGAGAAGAAAGACGCCGAGCCCTGAGCCTCACGCAGTACTACACGGCGACGACGCTCGACGGCTTCATCGCCGATTCGGAGCACTCGCTCGACTGGCTCTTCACGCGCGACCAGGATCACGGCGGTCTCCTCAACTACGCGGAGTTCATCGCCGGCGTGGGTGCGCTGGCGATGGGCTCGTCGACCTACGAGTGGATCCTCGACCACGAGTTCTCGGGCAAGGAGCCCGCGGAGTGGAAGTGGCCGTACGACCTACCGTGCTGGGTCTTCTCGAGCCGCGAGCTGCAGGTCGTCCCCGGCGCCGACCTCCGGTTCGTGCGCGGCGACGTCGTGCCCGTGCATGCGGAGATGGTGCAGGCGGCGGGTGGGGGGAACGTCTGGATCGTCGGCGGCGGCGACCTCGTCGGCCAGTTCGCAGACGCCGGCCTGCTCGACGAGGTGATCGTCTACGTCGCGCCGGTCACGCTCGGTACGGGGAAGCCGCTGCTCGCACGGCGCGTCGAGCTGCGACTCGAGGAGACGGGTCGGAACAAGGATTTCATCGCGGCGCGGTACTCGGTCGTTCGCGACCTGGCCTGACGTCGGTGCCCGTCTTCCTGGAGACGCAACGCCTTCTCCTCCGACGGTTCACCGAGGACGACGTCGACGGGCTCGTGGAGCTCGACGCCGACCCGAACGTGATGCGCTACGTCACCGGGGGACTGGCCACCTCGCGCGAGCGGATCGAGAGAGAGATCCTGCCGGCGTACCTGTGGTTCTACGAGCGCTTCGAGGGCTTCGGGTGCTGGGCCGCGGTCGAGAAGTCGACGTCCGAGTTCATCGGCTGGTTCCACTTCTGGCCGCCGGCCGAGGAGCTCGACAAGTTGGACGAGGTCGAGCTGGGGTATCGCCTCCGCGCGTCGGCCTGGGGCAAGGGCTATGCGACCGAGGGCTCGCGGGCGCTGATCGAGAAGGGCTTCGAGGAGCTCGGAGTCATGCGCGTCGTCGCGTTCACGGTTGCCGTGAACCACGCCTCGCGCCGGGTCATGGAGAAGTCGGGGCTGCGTTACGTCCGAACCTTTCACGCGGACTGGCCGTACAAGATCGAGGGCGACGAGGAGGGGGACGTCGAGTACGCGCTGCTCCGCTCGGAGTGGGCCGGGGGTTAGCGCGCTGTGGGCGGCAGGTCGCGGACGCCCGCGACGAACGCCTCGATCTCGTCGCTCGAGTAGCGCGTGTGGCGTCTCGCGTCGCCCGGAGGATCGTGTGCCAGTCCGGCGCCCTCGCGCCAGGCTCGCATCGGCCTGAGCGGCCGCGGCTGGAAGCCGCCGCCGCAGTTCGGGCACACGTCGTGGAGCACGGTCTCGACGCAGGCGGCACAGAAGGTGCACTCATAGGTGCAGATGCGTGCGTCCTCCGCGTCGGGCGGCAGGTCCTTGTCGCAGAGCTCGCAGTTGGGGCGCAGCTCGAGCATCAGCTCGGCAGGATCCCGGTCAGATCCCAGACGCGCGGCTCGTCGATCCGCAGCCGCACGATGACCCCAGGCTTCGTCCGTTCGGCTGCGAAGCGCATCCCGTCGGCTTCACCGAGGTACCGACCGGCGATTGCGGTGCGAGCCTCGGTGGCGTCGCCCTCGATGATCTCGGCGTCTCCGCTGATCTTCAGGCCGCGGAACGGGCGCACCGCCTCGAACACGAGCAGGCCGCAGCGTGGGTCGCGTCGCAGGTGCGTCAGCTTCGCGTCGCCCTCTGCGACGACGACCTCGAGTGCGTTCTCGTGTGCTCGGAACCAGACGGGCGAGACGTTCGCGCTGCCGTCCTTCCGGTAAGTAGTGAGGACGGCCGGCGACGGCGCCTCGAGAAGCGAGCGGACGCTGTCGAGCGAGGCACCACTCACGCCGGTCGACATTAGTCGGTCGCGGGTGTCGGCACCGGCGCGAATGGGCATGCTCTAGCAATGGAAACCGAGGAACGGGAGCAGGAGAGGGCCGGCGCGCTCGTGGCGATCCCGAGAGCGCTCGAGCGCTCGGCGGGAGACCTCGTCCAGCAGCTGGTCGAGCGCGTCCTGGCGTCCGACATGCGCGTGACGAGCGCCGCGGAGGGCAAGCGCATGCTCGCGAAGGACGACGAGACCGAGGACATGACCGACTCGATCCAACGGTTCGTTGGCATTGCCACCCCGGTCGTCCGCATCGCCTTCCGCGGCGCGCGCTTCACACGCATCCCGTGGGTGCTCGTCGCCTCGTCCAGCGTGTCGATCGGCGTCACGGTCCGAACGGGCATCCGCGAGCTGCAGACGATCGCGGCCCTCCTGCGGCATCGCTTCGAGCAGGAGACGGGCGCGCCGCCTGATCCTGCGCTCCTGCAGAAGCTGACGCTCGAGCTCTACCTCAAGCCGCGCAAGAAGCCGGACGCGTCCGACCTGGGCCTGCCGCTGGTACGCCTGGCGCGGCGCTGGATCACGACGGGCGCACTTGGCCGAAGCACGCGCGGGAAGAGCGACAAGGCGCTGGATGCCGCCGAGCGGCTGGACGTCAGCGGCTTCGTGGCTTGATTCGGCGCCAGCTCTCGCGGCTGAGGAAGAACCCGTGACCCGAGGTGTTGGTACACGTCAAGCCGATCTCTCGTGAGCGACACGTGAAGCCGCGCTTGCGCCACGCGGTGCCGTAGCCGAGGACGGGCTTCCAGCCACGCCAGATGCTGTCGCCCGCACAGAGCACGCTCGCCGTGCCTGTGCTGAGCATGGC
The DNA here is from genome assembly GCA_035630135.1 of Gaiellaceae bacterium. Lineage (GTDB taxonomy): Bacteria > Actinomycetota > Thermoleophilia > Gaiellales > Gaiellaceae > GMQP-bins7. Next base: position 12,824 of record DASQLF010000094.1, on the reverse strand, counting down.
GACTCCGAGGGCCCAGTCGGTATCGCAATCCGCTGGCCGCCTTGGCCTGGGATCGAGGCCGGATCGAATGTCGCAGCGCAGCGATGGACGGGTCTCCGGCTCGAACGGGCCGTGCCATGCGCAAATGATGTTTCGGGAGGGTGTGACGAAGTAGTCAGACGCGGAGGCACTGCTTCCGACCGACGCGACACCGATCGAGCTCGCGAGGCCGACGCCGAGCGCGAGGACGACTGCAAGACGAAGCACGCGCTCGATGCTAGGGAAGCCGACGGCCGGACTTCGACCGTCGGCTATCGAACAACGCCCGTATCGAACAAGGCCCGTCGACTGCGCGACTCTTGCTCTGAGGCCGATGGCCGTTCTAGCTGCAGCCCGTGTTCGTCCCGCAGTCGCGGCACGTGTAGCAGCTGCCCGTCCGCACCATCCGGCCGCCGCAGCGGGCGCACTCCTGTGCGTCCTCCCACTGGTTGAAGAGCGCCGTCTGGCCCGGCGGCACCGGCTCGAGCATCGACGCAACCGCGGCGGCGTCCGAGCCCGAGTCCGCGTAGGCCGCGGCGAGGCGCGCCTTCACCTCGGGTGTGAGGATCCCCGCCTCCTCCTGCTGCTCGGAGGAGAGGAACTTCTTGCCCATCCAGCGGAAGATGTAGTCGACGATCGACTTCGCGACGCGGATGTCGGCGTCGTTCGTCATCCCCGACGGCTCGAAGCGCATGTGGCTGAACTTCGAGACGTACACCTCGAGCGGCACGCCGTACTGCAGGCCGAGCGAGACGGAGATCATGAACGAGTTCATCAGGCCGGCGAGAGTCGTGCCCTCCTTCGCGATGTCCACGAAGATGTCGCCCGGCGTCCCGTCGTCGAAGAGGCCGACGTGGATGTAGCCCTCGTATTCGCCGACCTTGAACTTGCGGCCGACCTCGGTGCGGTCGTCCGGCAGCCGGCGGCGCTGCGGCAGGGCGCCCATCCCAACGGACACCGGCGAGAGAGTCGTCGCGCCCGCATCGCCCTTCTTCGAGAGCGGCTGCGCGACCTTGCAGTTGTCGCGGTAGATCGCGATCGCCTTCACACCCAGCTGCCACGACTCGATGAGGAGCTGCGAGATCTCGTCGACCGTGATCTCCTCGGGCAGGTTGACCGTCTTCGAGATCGCGCCCGAGATGAACGGCTGGACCGCGCCCATCATCTTCACGTGGCCCATGTAGTTGATCGCGCGGTCGCCGATCGCGCAGTCGAAGACCGGGTAGTGCTCGGTCTTGACGGAGGGCGCGCCGACGATCGTGTTGCGCTCGTCGATGAAGGCGACGACCTCCGCAGCCTCGGTCGGCGCGTAGCCGAGCTTCGCGAGCGCCATCGGCACCGTCTTGTTGACGATCGTGATCTCGCCGCCGCCGACGAGCCGCTTCGACTTCACGAGTGAGAAGTCGGGCTCGACGCCGGTCGTGTCGCAATCCATCATGAAGCTGATCGTCCCGGTCGGCGCGAGCACGGTGGCCTGCGCGTTGCGGAAGCCCGAGACCTCGCCGAGCGAGAGCGCGTCGTCCCAGGAGCGGCGCGCCGCCGAGAGGAGATCCTCCGGCACCGAGTGCGAGTGGTCGATGTTGCCGACCGCCGCGCGGTGCTTCGCGATGACGCCGGTCATCGCCGCCGCGTTCGGCTGATAGCCCGCGAACGGGCCCATGCGCCGCGCCACCTCGGCCGACTTGCGGTACCCACGGCCGGTCATCAGTGCGGTGATCGCCGCCGCGTACGCGCGACCCTCGTCCGAGTCGTACGGCAGCCCGCGCGCCATGAGCAGCGCGCCGAGGTTCGCGTAACCGAGCCCGAGCTGGCGGAACGCCTTCGCGTTGCGGCCGATCTCGGGGGTCGGATAGGACGAGTAGCCGACGGCGATCTCCTGCGCAAGGAAGACGACGTCGACCGCGTGCTCGAACGCCTCGACGTCGAACTCGCCGTCCTCGCGCCGGAACTTCATGAGGTTCAGCGAGGCGAGGTTGCACGCCGAGTCGTCGATCGACATGTACTCCGAGCACGGGTTCGACGCGTTGATGCGACCGGTGTTCGGGAGCGTGTGCCACGAGTTGATCGTCGTGTCGTACTGCACGCCCGGATCGGCGCACTCCCACGCCGCCTCGGCCAGCTGCCGGAGCAGGTCGCGCGCGTCCGTCGTCTCGACGACCGAGCCGTCGGTACGCGCGGTGAGGTTCCACTCCTTGCCCTCGATCACGGCCTCCATGAACCCATCCGTGACGCGGACCGAGTTGTTCGCGTTCTGGTACTGGATCGAGGCCCAGTCGGGCGAGTTCAGGGACATGTCGTAGCCAGCCGACTCGAGGACGCGCGCCTTGCGCTCCTCCTTGGCCTTGCACCAGATGAACTCCTCGACGTCCGGGTGGTCGACGTCGAGCACGACCATCTTCGCGGCGCGCCGCGTCTTGCCGCCCGACTTGATCGTGCCGGCGGAGGCGTCGGCGCCGCGCATGAAGCTCACCGGGCCGGACGCGTAGCCGCCCTTCGAGAGCTGCTCCTTGGAGGAGCGCAGCCGCGACAGGTTGAGGCCGGAGCCCGAGCCGCCGCGGAAGATGACGCCCTCGCGGCGAATCCAGTCGAGGATCGACTCCATCGAGTCGTCGATCGAGAGGATGAAGCAGGCCGAGCACTGCGGCTGGGCCTCGAAGCCGACGTTGAACCAGACCGGGGAGTTGAAGGACGCGTACTGGTTGACGAGGATCGCCTTGAGCTCGGCCTCGAAGGTGTCCGCCTCGTCGTCGGTCGCGAAGTAGCCGCCCTCACGACCCCAGCCGCCGATCGTGTCGACGACGCGGCCGATCATCTGCTTGACGGAGCGCTCGCGCTCGGGGGAGGCCATGCGGCCCCGGAAGTACTTCTGCGCGACGATGTTCGTCGCGGTCTGCGACCAGAACCTGGGGAACTCGACGTCCTTCTGCTCGAAGGTCGGGCCGTCTTTGCCGGGGATGTGCGCGTCGCGCAGCTCCCACTCGATGGCGTCGAACGGGTCGATGCCCGGGACGGTGAAGTAGCGCTTCGGCGCGACACTCGTCTCCGTGTCGACGACCGTGTTGACGATCTCTTCTGCGACCTGCGCCTGCTCCACCGTTGCCATTTCTTCCTCCCGGACCGAGTTCGGCATTGACTCTCTACGACGTTTCCCCGCCCGAGTGAGGGCTTGCCGTCACGTGAGCGGGCAGGGGATGGTAGGGACGGGTCCCGACGGAGAATTTTTCCGCAATTTGCAGGTAAATACTGGTCCGAGCCACGCGGACAGTGTACCCGCGGCGGACTGTTCGCCGACGTGAGCTCTAGAGGGTCGGATCGTCCGGCGAGCCGGCGTCCGCTGCCGCTGCGCGGCGACGCGAGAGGTAGCCCAGGCCGCCTGCCGCAAGCAGCGCAAGCGACATTCCGCCGAGCACGAGCAGCGGGATCGGCAGCGAGGACGGGCCGGAAGTGTCGACGTCAGGCGCCGCCTCCGGGCTGTCCGAGTTCCCTGCACCGCCAGAGCCGTCGTCCCCGCCGTCTCCACCGTTGCCACCAGAGCCCGAACCCGATCCGGGACTGTCGTCGTCGGGCGTCGGGTCGGCTCCTCCGACGGGGTCGAGCTCGCCACGGAGCGCCGCCTGCAGAGCGCGCGTGATCACGTCCTCGGCGTCGGCGTAGTCGCGCAGGTCGTCCGGGATCGCGTCGATCGCCTCCTCGTAGCAATTGAGCGGATAGAGGCGGTCGATGCGCCCGTTGTCGAACCAGTCCGCGAGCACCTTCTTCCCGCAGGCGGTGGCGGCAGACGCAGGGGACGCGGTCGAAAGCGCAGCCACCGCGGCAAGCGCGACGACGACGGCGAGCGCGACGAGCGTACGCAGGAGCCGAGGGGACGGTGTCACGAAAGGCGTCTCATGGGGAGTGCCGGGAGCTGGCCACAGAAGTCTCCCGACGTGGGGTGAGCCGGTGGTGTGTGGAGAGTAAACGATCTGTTAGACGGACATGGCTCTGTACCCCGCCCGCGGGTACGCGCAAACGCCACGCGCCGCGAGGGCGTAACCGAGGCCGCTGCTAGCGTGGCTCGGCATGGAAGCCGGGTCGGAGCCCTCGGGCCGGGCGCTCGGCTCCGGCGCCGTCCTCTTCTCGCTGGTCGTCGGCGGCCTGCTGCTCGGCGCCGTGTTCGCCGGGGACGGGTCGGACGTCGGCGGGATCCTCCCGGTCGGCGGCGCCGCTGTCGCGGTCCTCGCCGTTTCGCTCGTGCTCGTCGCTCTCGGGCGCGCTCCCGCGCCCCGGGTCGGGCGGTGGGGCGCGATGCTGGTGGCCGCGCTCGTCGGTCTGACCGTCTGGATCGGGGTCACGATGAGCTGGTCGATCGTCGCCGATCGCAGCTGGGATGCCTTCAACAAGGCGATCGCGTACTGCGCGTTCCTCGGCGTCGGGATCGTGTTCGTGGCGGTCGGGAGAGAGATGGGCGCGCGGCTCGTCGGCTGGATCCTCTCCGCCGTGCTCGGCGTCACGCTCGCCTGGGCGCTCGTCGCGAAGGCTGTTCCCGCACTCGATCCCGAGGGCGATCGCGTCGCGCGGCTCCGTGAGCCGATCGGCTACTGGAACGCGCTCGCGCTGCTCGCGGACGTCGCGATCGTGCTCGGCCTCTGGCTCGCGAGCGAGTCGGGACATCGTCGAGTCGTACGCGTGCTCGGCGCGGTGCTCGTGTACGGCGCGACCCTCGCCCTCATGCTCACGCTCTCGCGCACCGGGGTCGTCGTCGGCGTCGCGGTGATCGCGCTGTGGCTCCTCGTCGGCGCGGAACGGCTGCAGAGCACCCTCGTGCTCGCGGCCTCGGCGGGGCCGGCGGTGCTCGTCGGCGCGTGGGCGTTTATGCGGCCGGCGCTGACCGAGGACGTCGCGGCGCGCTCGGATCGTGTCTCCGACGGAGCAGTCCTCGGGGTGCTCACTCTCGTCGGCGCGGCCGTCGTCGTCGTGCTCGTGACCGTCGGGCTCGCTCGCTCGCTCGAGCCGACGACGCGACGTCGGCTGGGGAGGGTGCTGATCGCCGTCGCTGCCGCCGGCGTTCTGGCGGTGGGCGTCGCTGCCTCCGTGTCCGCCGCGGACGCGGTGACGTCGAGCCGCGATTGCCGCGAGGTCGTGAACGATCCGAGCCGCCTCGGGTCGCTCGACGCGAACCTGCGGCTGTGCTGGTGGGAGGAAGCGCTCGACGTCTTCGACCACCACGGGGTCGAGGGTGCGGGCGCTGGCTCGTTCGAGATCGCCCGCAAGCGCTTCCGCGAGGACGCGCGCAACGTCGTGCAGCCGCACAGCGTGCCGCTCCAGCACCTCGCCGACGGCGGTGTGGCCGGGATCGCGCTGTTCGTGCTCGTGATCCTCGCCGGCGCCGCCGTCTGCGTGTGCACTCTCCGCCGTCTCGCAGGCGCCGAGCGCGCCGCCGCCGCTGCGCTGGTCGCGGCGCCCGCCGCGTACGCGATCCACGCACTCGTGGACTACAACTGGGACTTCCTCGCCGTCACCGCTCCCACGGCCCTCGCGCTCGGCGCACTTGCCGGAGCGGGACGGGCCGCTGGCGCCGCGCGGACGCGACCGCTGCTCGCCGTCGGAGCGCTCCTCGTCGCCGCGCTGGCGCTCGCCTCGTTCTCGTTTCCGCGCCTTGCGGATCGCGAGCTGCGCGCGTCGACCCGCGAGCTCGTCGCCGGCGACACGGAGCAAGCTCGCGACCACGCGCTGTGGGCGCAGGTCGTCTTCAACCGACTCTCCGCCGAGCCGTACCTCGCCCTGGCCCGGGTCGCCGAGCGGCAGGGCCGCGTTCTTCGCGCGGAGCGCGAGTACATCAACGCGATCGAGCTGCAGCCCGAGAATCCGGAGACGTGGTACACGGCCGGGATCTTCGAGTTCGAGGTCCGCGACAACATGTGCGCGGCGTACCGCTATCTCAACGAGGCGTTCACGCGCGACCCGGTCGGGAACCAGTGGGTCGACGGCGGCCCGCTCGACGTCGCGCGCGACGCGGTCAACGCGGGCGGCTGCGCGCTGGGCTCCTGACGGCGTCGAGCACGGCCTCGAGCGTATGCACGGGCGCGAGCGGGGCAGGCAGCTCGTCCCAGCCGAACCAGCGAAGCTCGCTCACCTCGGCCGGATCCGGCCTCGCCGAGCCCTCGCCCGCGAGCTTGGCGGTGTAGTACGAGACGTTGATGACACCCGCGTCCGGCTCGGCGGGGTCGTCGGCGTAGACGTCGACCCAGGTGCCGAGGTAGTCGCCGACCTCGACGTGGAGGCCGGTCTCTTCGAGCACCTCCCGCACGACGGTCTCCGCCGGATGCTCGCCGAGCTCGCAGAAACCTCCCGGCGAGCACCACGCGTCGAACCAGGGAGCGTGCGCACGGCGAGTCAGGAGCACGCGATCGGCGTCGACGACGATCCCGTTGGCGCACGGCCACGGGTTGCTCCAGTGACTCGTGCCGCAGCTCGTGCAGGTCACGGGCGGGCCGGAGGGCAGTTCCGCTCCGCAGGCCGAGCAGAAGCGGACGGCTGCCACGGGCGCTACGGGCCGAGGATGAAGACGACGTGCGCGCGGCCGAGCTGGCCGGCGCGCATCCCGTCGAGCGGCGTCACGAGGCGAACGCCGATGTCCTTGCCGAGCCGGCGGCCCTCGCCTGCGAATCCGGGCTTGTACATGACGATGCTGCGGGACACACGGCGCGGCGCGTTCGTGACGGAGCCGATCGCGTAGCCGCGCGAACGGACGCGCGACGCCGCCGACGCGGCTGCGCCGGTTCGCCCGTTGCCGTTCAGCACGAGGACGACGGTCTTCGAGCGCGGGCGCTTCGCGACCGCGGCCGAGGCGGGCTTGCGGGTGACCGGCTTGGCCGCACGCTGCTGCTGGGGCGCGAGTACCTGGTCGTGAGCGGCGAGCTCGATGCGATCCGCGACGAAGCCCGTGAGCTTGCCGCCGCCGATAACCAGGAGCAGGAGAAGCTCGAAGGCGGCGATCCCGACGGCGATGTAGGCAGCTGTGCGCCAGGGGCGCACGAGGACGTCGGGGGCGGGTAGCGGATGATCCACGGGCACGTCGTTCGCCCGTCGCGTGCTCAGTCCTTCTCGTGGATCCACTCCCAGGTGGCCCGCAGGCCATCCTCGAGGTCGACCATCGCGGTGAACCCGAGCTCCCGGGCCGCGCGGTCGGGAGCGAGGAAGCTGCGCTGCAGCTCGCCGAGTCGGGCGGGAGCGTGCTCCGCGACCGTGTCCGAGCCGGCCACGCGGGCGCACAGCTCCCACAGCTCGACCACGGACGTCTCGCGTCCCGTGCCCACGTTGAAGACTCCGTGATCCTGGCCGACCGTCGAGGTCGTCGCGCGCGCCACGTCGCCGACGTAGACGTAGTCGCGTGTCTGCGCGCCGTCGCCGAAGATCCTCGCCCCCTCGCCGCGCGCGAGTGCGCCCAGGAAGATCGCGACGACGCCCGCTTCCCCGTGTGGATCCTGACGCGGGCCGTAGACGTTCCCGTAGCGCAGAGAGATGTGGCGTGTGCCGTAGAGGCGGTTGTACGAGCTCAGGTACTCCTCGGCGGCGAGCTTCGCGGTGCCGTATGGCGAGAGCGGCTCACGCGGGCTGTCCTCGCGCGCGGGCTCCTCGCACTCGCCGTAGATCGCGCCGCCGGTGGACGAGAAGACGACCTGCGCGCCGTGCTTCCGCGCGCCCTCGAGGATCCGGATCGTGCCGACCACGTTGACCTCGGCGTCGTCCACCGGGCGCTCCACCGACACGCGCACGTCGGCCTGCGCCGCAAGATGGAAGACGGCCTCCGGGCGAACCTCGTCGAAGAGGTCGTCGAGCGGCTCGCGGATGTCGCGCTCGTGGAGCACCGCGCCGGCGTTCACGTTCTCCTTCGAGCCGTGGACGAGCGAGTCGATCACCGCCACCTCGTCGCCGCGTGCGACGAGCGCGTCCACGACGTGCGAGCCGATGAAGCCGGCTCCTCCGGTGACGATCGCCCGCACCCTCGCATCCTACGGACCCTGGGCGCTTAGCATTGCGCCGATGTTCGTGACGTTCGAAGGCCTCGACGGGTCGGGCAAGACGACCCAGGCCGAGCTGCTTCGCGCTCGCCTCGAGGCCGACGGCACGACGGTGCTCGGGACCCGCGAGCCAGGCGGCACCGAGCTCGGGGATCGGATCCGCAACCTCGTGCTCTACGGCGAGCACGTCGAGCCGTGGGCCGAAGCGCTGCTCTATGCCGCCGCCCGCGCGCAGCACGTCGAGCAGGTCATCCGGCCGGGACTGGAGGACGGCGCCGTGGTCATCTGCGATCGCTACGTGGACTCGTCGGTCGCGTACCAGGGGGTCGGGCGCGGGCTCGGGTTCGACCGGGTGCTCGACATCAACCTCGCCGCGACCGACGGCCTGATGCCGGCGCAGACGTTCCTGCTCGAGATCGATCCCGGCCATGTCGCGATCCGAGTCGGGGAGGACCACGATCGGCTCGAGAGCGAGGACGAGGAGTTCCACGCCCGAGTGGCGACCGGCTATCGGGAGCTCGTAGAGCGCTTCCCCGAGCGCATCGTCGTACTGGACGGCACGCGCTTGCCCGAAGAGATTGCGGAGGACGTCCATGCAGGGCTTCGCCGCCGTACCTGAGCAGGCCGAGGCGAAGCGGCTTCTCGGCGCGGCGCTCCAGGAGGGCGGCGCGCACGCGTATCTCCTGCACGGCCCCGCCGGTGTCGGCAAACGAACGGCCGCGTTCGCCTTCGCGGGAGCGCTCCTCGGGGACGCCCGGCGGGTCGAGCAGCGCTCGCATCCCGACCTCTACCTCCTCGAGCCGCTCGGCGAGATGATTCGCATCGACGACGTCCGCGCCCTCCGCCACGACCTGCACATGCGTCCGTTCGAGGGCGATCGCCGCGTCTACCTCGTGCTCGACGCCGATCGCATGAACGACGAGGCCGCCGACGCGCTGCTCAAGGATCTCGAGGAGCCGCCGTCCTACGCCGTGATCGTGCTCGTCGCCGGCGAGCTCGGCCCGCTTCCGCCGACGATCCTCTCGCGCTGCCAGCTGATCCCGTTCCGGCGTCTCTCGGAGCGGGCGGTGCGGGAGTGGGTCGCCGGCGAGGCGCCGGAGCTAGGGGAGGACGCCGTGCGCGTGCTCGCGCGAGCGTCCGGCGGTCGGCTCGACCGCGCCCGCCGACTGCTCGACCCGCACGCGGTCGCACGACGCGACGCGCTGATCGCCGCTGCGCGGTCGGTCTACCTCGAGTCGGGCTTCGACCCGGCCGAGGCGGCCGGTGTCGTCCTGGCGTCGGCCGCGGATCGCGGGGAAGAGGCGCGTGAGCGTGAGCAGGCGGTCGTGGACACGCTCGACCTACCCACGCGAGACGCCGAGCAGCGCGTCCGCCGCGCGTACCGCGGCGCCGAGCGCGACGAGCTCCTCGCCGGGCTCGAAGGTCTCGAGGCGTGGTACCGCGACCTCGTCGTGGTGGGCGCCGGCGCCGAGGACGCGGCCGTGCACGCCGACCGTCTCGACGATCTGCGTTCGGACGTTGCCGCCGGCGCGGCCGAAGGCGCCGTCGAAGCGGCCGAGGTGGTGCGCGAGGCCTGGCGCGCGCTGGAGGAGTTCAACCTCAACCCGTCACTCGCGCTCGAGGCGCTGTTCGTGCGAGTCACGCGCGCGCTGCGCGCGGTGCCTGCGTGGTCGTAGGCCTCGTCGGCTGCGGCCGCTGGGGACGCCACATCCTCCGCGATCTACTCTCGCTCGGGTGCGAGGTCCCGGTCGTGGCCCGCTCTCCCGAAAGCATCGCTCGCGCGAAGGAGGGCGGCGCAGCCCAGATCGTCGATCGAGTCGCAGCGCTGCCCGTCCTCGACGCTGCCGTCGTCGCCACCACCACCAGCACGCACGCCGGCGTCGTGGAGGAGCTGCTCCCGCTTCGCGTTCCGATCTTCTGCGAGAAGCCGCTGACGAACGACCAGCGAGCGGCCGAGCACCTCGCGAGCGCGGCGCCTGACCGTCTCTTCGTTATGGACAAGTGGCGCTACCACCCCGGCGTCGGCGAGCTCGCGTCGATCGCGCGAGAACGGCTTCTCGGCGTGGTTCAGGGTCTCACGACCACCCGGCTCGGATGGGGAATCGCTCACGACGACGTCGACCCCGCGTGGATCCTCGCGCCGCACGACCTCTCCATCGCGCTCGAGATCATGGGCGAGCTGCCCCGGCCCCGGTCGGCCGTCGGCCAGGTCGTCGACGGCGAGGTCGTGAGACTCTCGGCGCAGCTGGACGGCGCCGGCTGGTGGCACGCGTTCGAGGTCTCTGCCCGCTCCCCCGTGCGCGAACGCCGCGTCGAGCTCCACTGCGCCGACGGTGTTGCGGTTCTCGCAGGGGCCTGGGACGAGCACGTGTCGGTGTTCAGAAGCGGGACGAGCGAGCCGGAGGAGCAGCGCATCGAGACGCCCGGGGAGTTGCCGCTTCTGGCGCAGCTGCGCGCGTTCGTGGAGCACGTCCTCGGTGGGCCATCCCCCAGGTCGAGCGCAGCGGACGGGGCGCGGATCGTCTCCATCCTCGCCGAGCTCCGCCACCTCGTCGTAGCCACGTGATCGACGCGACGATTCTCATTCCGACCTTTCGCCACGCTGCCGTGCTGCCGTGGGCCATCGAGAGCGCTCTCGACCAGCGAGGGGCGTCGGTCGAGCTCTTCGTCGTGGGCGACGGCGTCGAGGATCGGACCCGTGAGGTGCTCGCCCGTCACGAAGGCGACCCTCGTGTCCACTTCTTCGACCTTCCCAAGGGGCCGCGGCTGGGCGAAGGGCATCGACACGAGCTCCTCGAGAACGCCGGCGGCCGCATCGTCACGTATCTCTCCGACGACGATCTGTTCCTTCCCGACCACGTCGCGACGATGTGCGATCTGCTCGAAGACGCCGACTTCGCGCACCCGCCCTCGGCGCGCTTCGACAGCGACGCGACGCTGCTCCACTTCCCCTGGAACTACGGCCGGGCGGAGTTCAGGGAGCTGGCGCGTGGACGACGTGGCTCGATCGGCCTCACAGGGGTCGCGCACACGCTCGCCGCGTACCGTCGTCTTCCGCACGGCTGGCGTGTGACGCCCGAGGGGATGCCGACCGACCACTGGATGTGGTTGCAGTTCGTCGAGCAGCCAGACGTTCGGTGCGTCATGGGCGAGCGGCTCACCTACCTCACGTTCCCGGATCCCGTGTGGGGAACGCTCCCCGAGGCGGAGCGGGCGGAGCAGCTCGCCGACTGGTTTCGCCGGTCGCGCGAGCCGGGGTTCGACGACGAGCTGGACGGGATGCTGCGCGACGCCATCCGCCGGTCGGCGGAGGACTACCACGTGTGGGCACGCCACGAGCAGCTCGCCGTCGAGGCGATCGGCGCGAGCCGAACGTGGCGGCTCCGCAAGCGAGTCGTGGAGATCGCCCCGCTGCGATACCTCTTGGCGCGTCGCTCGTAGCCGGCGTCGTCGGTCGGAAGGCGACTGACGCCCGCTGTATGCTCCACGGCCACATGACGACCGTGGCAGCAGGCGTCGAAGGTCTCGACCAAGCCAGAAAAGACGTTGCCACAGTCGGCGGCGACGGCGAATCGCTTCAGGAGCCGATCCACGGGGTCGACGTTCGCCGCCCGCGCACCCACGCGGACGAGCGCGGCACACTCACCGAGATCTACGACCCGCGCTGGGGCTTCTCGGAGGACGCGCTGGTCTACGCGTACCACGTGACTCTGCGGCCGGATCAGATACGTGGCTGGGTCGTGCATCGCGAGCAGAACGACCGGCTCTTCATCTACGCGGGCGTTCTGCGGGTCGCCCTGTACGACGCGCGCACGGATTCCGACACGTACGGCCGCCTCAACGTCTTTCACCTCGGCGAGCACGACAGGGCGCTGCTGGCGATCCCCGCGGGCGTGTATCACGCGATCAGGAACGTCGGGTCGCGCGAGGGGGCGTTCGTGAACCTCCCGTCGCAGCCCTACAACCACGCGGATCCGGACAAGTACCGCCTGCCGCTCGTCAACGACGTGATCCCGTACGACCTCTGAGGCAGCCCCGGAGGACGCGGCAGGCCGCCGCTAAACTCAGCCGACCCCGCCGACGTAGCTCAGCTGGTAGAGCACTTCACTCGTAATGAAGGGGTCCCCGGTTCGAGTCCGGGCGTCGGCTTGAACCGAGTGAAGTAGCGTCGCGGCATGGCGTCCGCCGTTCCGCTCTCGACGCTTCTCTCCCACGCGCTGGTCACGCACACGATCGAGCTGGACAACGAGTTCGAGCGGCGCTTCGTGGAATCGGGTGGCGGCGCGCGCGTGACCTCGTTCGTGATGTGGTCGAACCTGCTGCGCTTCGTCGGAGACGGGATCGCCGTCGGCGACCTCGTCGAAGCCGTAGGGCTTCAGAAAGCTCGCGTACTCTCGCCGATCGGCGGGGTCGAGCGGTGGCGCTACGCGTACCTCACGCCGACCGCGGGCGCTGGCCCGCCGGCGGAGAAGCGCGACGGGTACGGCAGCTCCCGCGGGATCAAGAGCGACTGGATCCTTCGGTTGACGGCTGCCGGTGAGCGCGCGGTTTCCATCTGGCAAGAGCTCGTGTCCGAGATCCCCGCGCGCTGGCGCCAGCGCTTCGGCGAGTCCGACGTCGCACAGCTCGAGAGCGCGCTGCGCGAGCTCGCGAAGAGCGCCGACTGCGCGCTGCCGGCCTTCCCGCCGATCGTCGGCAGCGCCAACGGGATGGCGCTCGAGCTTCCAGACCGGGATCCGTCGGGAGCGAACGGCGACTTGCCGCTCGGCACGCATCTGTCGCACGCGGCGCTCGTCTACGCGCTCG
>DASQLF010000093.1:0-3465 GCA_035630135.1 Gaiellaceae bacterium | reverse complement strand
GCGTCCGAAGCGTCGCGTCGAGCCGCTGGCCCCCGGCTCGTTCGACCGTGAGCCGGACCTCGTCGGCGGTCTCGGACAGGCCGAGCCCGTGCAGGATCTCGCCGGTGATCACGAACTCGGGGAGGCGGAGGATGAGGCTCTGCTCGTTGTCGCGCGTCACGAGCGGCCGGACGAGCGCCGCGACCTCCTCCACCCGCCGCCCCTCGATCGCGACGATGCGCGTTCCCACGAGATCGGGCCGTTCGGGCGACGAGACGACGTAGATCCCTTCGGGGAACAGCCACGCGCGGATCGGGGCGAGGTGCAGATCGCGTTCGTGATCGACGAGCGGGAAGAGGCCCATGTGGCCGTCGCGCTCGCCCGTCGACGCGATGATCCGGAGCAGTCGTACGAGCAGCTCGTCGCGCTCGAGGCCGGGCAGCTCCGCGACGAGCACGTCGACGGACCGCTGGAACTGCTCGCGCGTGATCGAGTGGTAGAGGTTCGGATGGATCCGCTCCATCTCGGCCGCGAGCGTGCGGACGTCCGCGACGACGGCGGGATCGGCCGCCTGCTGCGCTGCGCTCGCCGAGCACGCGCAGAGCGCGAGCAGCAAGCAAGCCGTCACGGCGAGAGGCTTCACTCCACTCCCCCGCGAAGGTCGTCGAGAACCCAGTCGGCCCACGCCAGCGACTGCTCCGCCCGGTCGATCCCGAGCCGCAGCAGGAAGTAGTGGAAGCGATCGTTGCCCGAGCGCACGTTCGTCGCCTCGATGGCGAGAAGAGCGTCACGCTGCTCTTCCACGTCGCGCCTGAAGCCCTCGACGTGGGTGATCAGCACGTCGGGAGTCGTGAGCCCGCCGACGAAGAGCTTGAGGTAGAAGCGCTCGGCGTCTCCTGGCTCGGGGGTCTCGAGCCAGGCGTCCACGGCCGCGCGGCCTTCCGCCGTGATGCGGTAGAGACCCTTGTCCGGACGACTCGACTGGGTGACGACGCGCCGCTCGGCCAAGTCGTCGCGTTCGAGCCGCGTCAGGACGGCGTAGAGCTGGCTCTTCGCAGGCGACCAGACGTATCCGATCGCCCGCGAGGACTGCTTCAACAGGTCGTAACCGGAGCGCTCGCCGCTCATCGCGAGCAGCGCGAGGACAGCCGCCTCGGTCGTGGACAGCGCGCGCGTCGAGACGATGCTTTTCATAGTCCGGACTGTACTAGTCCAGACCGGACTAATGCAACTAGACGAGAACGGTCACGCTGTCGCGCTCGGCCTCGTACACCGCCTCTCGCACGTCGCCCGCGTCCTCACCGTCCACCTGCAGCGGGAGCGCCACATCGCAGCGAACGACGATTCGATCGAGATCGACAGCTCGGAGTGCCTTGCCTTCCTTCAGGCCGCTCCCGCGAACGCCGTGAACCACGATGCGCGGGATATCGCGTGCGCGGACGGTGACGGGCGCCCAGTACGCGAGGCCCTCGTCGAAGCTCGCGCCGGGGACGAGGTCGAGCGCCACCGAGCCCGAGTACGTGTAGGGCGAGCAGTTCGCGACGAGCAGCAGCGCGGCCCGGCCAGCCCCTTCGATCTCGACCTGCTCGTCGAAGCGCGCGTGGCGCTCTCGAAGGAAGGAGGCGGCCACCCGCATGAACGTGACGTCGCCGGGCCTGCGCCCGTCGGGGCTTCGCCCGAGCGCGTCGACGCGCCTCACGAGCTCCGCGTCGAACCCGAGCCCGGCGCTGAACCCGAACCGTCGGCCGTTTACGCGTCCCACTCCGATGCGGCGCGTTCGTCCCTCGGCGACGCGCTTGGCCGCGGCGACCGGATTCCGCGGAAGGCCCAGAGCACGCGGGAGGACGCTCGTCCCCCCGCCCGGGAGGAAGCCGAGCGGCACGTCCGCCTCGAGTCCGTTCAGCACCTCGTTGTAGGTCCCGTCGCCGCCGAGCACGTAGATCGCCTCGGCGTCGGTCACGCCGCGGGCGATCTCCGTCGCCTCGCCTGCGGCCATCGTGACCCTCGTCTCGGTGTCCGGCGGCAACGCCCCTCGCACGGCCGCCAGCCGGTGCTCGTCGACGCCCGACGCGAACGGGTTGACGATCAGGAGTCGGCGCACGTGACCATCATCCATGCCCCGAGCGCACGCACAAGACGCTCGAGGATCTCGGCGCGGTGCGTGAGCCCGATCATGTGCTCACCACCGGCTACGGGAACGAGCGTTCCCGCCGGGAGCCGTGCGATCTCGTCTCCAGGGTGGCGGCACGAGCGCCGCCATAGGTCGCGTAGCCGAGGCGCCTGCCGTCGCGGGGGTGACGACCGCAGCTCCGAATTCGTTCATCGAGGCGTTGCGTAGCCGCGAATCCCGTCCACGAGGATCGCGGTGAAGCGATCGGCGAGGTCGTCGGTGTCGCGACCGGGCTCGAGCCATGTGTAGGCCCAGTTCGCGGCCGACAGGACGAGCAAGGTCGCGGCTCCGACGTCCAGATCCGTCCGCAGGTCGCCCGCCTCGACGCCGTCTCGGAACAGCCCGCGCCAGCGCTCCTCGTAGCGGCGCCGCTCGCGGACGATCTCCTCGCGGTGTTCTCCCTCGAGATAGCGCCACTCGCGGGTGAAGACGGTCGCGACGTCGAGCCCTTCGGACACGACGCGCAAGTGCCCGCGCAGCGCGAGCCGGACGCGCTCGCCGGCCGGCGCATCGTCCGGAACCGCGTCGAGCGCCTCGTGGAAGGCCGTGGCGCCGGTGCGCATGGTCGCGTAGAGCAGCTCCTGCTTGGAGCCGATGAGCGAGTAGAGCGAACCCTTCTGCACACCGAGTTCCTGGGCGAGCGCGTCCATCGACGTGCCGTGGAAGCCGCGCTCGGCGAAGAGCCTCGATGCCGCGCGTGAGAGCTCTTCCCGCCGGGTAGTAGCCATTAGACTGATGCTAACGACCGTTCGGTAGGGAGGCCACGTGGACACGCGAACGCAGGAGTTCCTCGAGTACGTCCAGTCCGGCGGACAGGTCGAGGCCGGAGACTGGATGCCCGACGAGTACCGCGCCAAGCTCGTCAAGTTCATCGAGATGCACGGCAACTCGGAGCTGATGGGCGTGCTGCCCGAGCGCGACTGGATCCTCCGCGCGCCGACGCTGCAGCGCAAGCTCGCGCTGACCGCGAAGATCCAGGACGAGGTCGGGCATGCGCAGCTCATCTACCGCGTGGTCGAGGATCTCGGCAAGCCGCGGAGCGCCTGCCTCGACGACCTCGTCTCGGGCAAGTCCAAGTTTCACAACGTCTTCCACTACCCGACCAAGACGTGGGGCGACGTCGGCGTGATCGCGTGGCTCGTGGACGCGGCCGCGATCGTCTCGCAGAAGGCTCTCCTCAAGTGCTCCTACGCCCCGTACGCGCGGATCATGAAGAAGATCTGCTGGGAGGAGTCGTTCCACATCCTCCACGGCCGCGACGTCATCCTCGCGCTCGTCACGGGCACGCCCGAGCAGTTCGAGCTCGTTCAGGAGGC
>DASQLF010000092.1:0-5054 GCA_035630135.1 Gaiellaceae bacterium | reverse complement strand
CAGCGTGCGCCGCGTGTGCGCGGTCTGCGACCGGACGTTGCTGCAGGGAGAGGTCGCACTGCGCTTCTCGCCCGACGGCGTCGAGTTCGTCGACGTCTGCCCGCTGTGCCAGGACTACGCACTCGACTACGGCTGGGTGCGGGAGGGCGGACCGGTGTCGCCCGCGCTCTCGTCGACGCGCGGCGCGAGGCGGAAGCGCACGCGCTGGTCGCAGCTTCTCGGCGTGCCGAACGGAGAGGCTGCGCCGGTCGTGCCCGAGCCGGTGCTGCGGCGGCTCACCGATTCGGAAGCCGCACTGGTCGAGGCTGCGGATCTCTTCAACGCGAGCCTCTTCCGCCGCACGATCGAAGGCGTTTCGAAGGCCCTCGGTGCGCCGCTGATCTCGATCGTCCCACTGTCCGGCGTCAACAGCGAGCTCGTGCTCACGTTCGCGTGGGAGATCACCTGGTACCAGTACCGTGTGCTTCCGGAGGCGGGCCAGCCGATCCGGCTCGCCGACCGCGGCGCCGACCTCTCGGAGATCGAGGCCGCGTTCACCGAGTGGAACGCGAAGCTCGACGACGCCGGTCGCGTCGTCCCTGACGTCGCCCGATAACCGCTGATTCGGCGCTAGGCTCACGCCATGGCGACCACCGAGACACGCAGCTTCCAGAACTTCGTCGACGGCGAGTGGGTCGGCGCCTCCTCCGGCGAGACCTTCGAGTCGACGAGCCCCGCCGACGGCGAGTCGATCGGCATCTTCCCGCGCTCCGACGCGAGCGACGTCGACCGCGCCGTCGCAGCGGCGAAGGCCGCCTTCGAGGAGTGGCGGCTCGTGCCGGCGCCCAAGCGCGGCGAGATCCTCTTCCGCTTCGCGCAGCTCGTGACCGACGCGAAGGCGGAGCTCACCGACCTGATGACCCGCGAGATGGGCAAGGTGAAGGCGGAGGCCGGCGGCGACGTCCAGGAAGCGATCGACATGAGCTTCTACATGGGCGGCGAGGGCCGACGCATGTTCGGGCAGACGACCCCGTCGGAGCTGCGCGACAAGTTCCAGATGTCCGTGCGGATGCCGATCGGCGTGATCGGCGTGATCACGCCATGGAACTTCCCGATCGCGATCCCCTCCTGGAAGATCGCCCCGGCGCTCGTTGCGGGGAACACCGTGGTCTTCAAGCCGGCGACGGACACGCCCGCGCTGGGCCAGCGCTTCACCGAGCTGCTGATCGAGGCCGGCGTCCCGAACGGTGTCGTCAACATCGTCCACGGCGGCGGTGGAGCGGTGGGGGAGCGGCTCGTGAGGCATCCCGACGTGCGGGTCATCTCGCTGACCGGCTCCCGGGAGACGGGAGTGAAGGTGCTCGAGGCCGCCGCCGGGGGACTCAAGCACGTGCACCTCGAGCTCGGCGGCAAGAACGCGATCATCGTGATGGAGGACGCCGACGTCGACCTCGCGGTCGACGGGATCGTGTGGTCGGCCTTCGGGACGTCCGGCCAGCGCTGCACCGCGACGAGCCGCGTGATCGTCCACGAGAGCCTCTACGACACCGTCGCGGGCCGTCTCGTCGAGCGCGCCGAGGCGCTGCGGCTCGGCCCGGGCTGGGAGGACGACTCGGACGTTGGCCCCGTCATCAACGGCTCAGCGCTCGAGAAGATCCATTCGTACACGCAGATCGGCAAGGACGACGGCGCGACGCTCCTCACGGGCGGCGAGATCGCCGACGACGGCGACCTCGCGAAGGGCTTCTACTACCGCCCGACGATCTTCGGCGACGTCGAGGCGGACATGCGCATCGCGCAGGAGGAGATCTTCGGGCCGACGCTCTCGCTCATCCGCTTCGGAAACGAGAAGGAGGCGTTCCGCATTTCGAATGGCATCCGCTACGGGCTGTCGTCGTCGATCTTCACCCGGGACGTCAATCGTGCGTTCCGCGCCATGCGTGATCTCGAGGCCGGGATCACGTACGTCAACGCCGGCACGATCGGGGCCGAGGTGCATCTCCCGTTCGGCGGCATCAAGGAGACGGGGAACGGGCACCGCGAGGCCGGCCAGGCGGCGCTCGACGTCTTCACCGAATGGAAGTCCGTGTACGTGGACTACTCGGGAACCCTGCAGCGCGCGCAGATCGACAACACGGATTGAGCCGGCTCAAGCTCGTCTGGTTCGTACCCGAGGAGGCTCTCGACGTAACTCGTGACGCGGTCTTCGAGGCCGGCGGAGGCAGGATCGGCGACTACGAGCGGTGCTCCTGGTACGCGGCCGGGACGGGGACCTTCGTCGGCGGTGCGGGGACGGATCCAGCCCTCGGCGAGAGCGGCCGGGAGGAGCGCGTCGCCGAGCTCAGGGTCGAGGCCATCGTGCCCGAGGGACGCATCCGCGACGCCGTCGTCGCGCTCCGGCTTGCGCATCCGTACGAAGAGCCCGCGTACGACGTCTACGAGCTGGTCGACCAGTGAAGGCGAAGCTCTTCACCGACGGAGGCTCGCGTGGGAACCCCGGCCCGTCTGCCTACGCGTTCGTCATCGAGGCGGAGGACGGCACCGTCCTCGACTCCTGCGGCGAGGCGATCGGCGTGGCGACGAACAACGTCGCCGAGTACTCGGCGCTCGTCGCAGGGCTCGCACGCGCGGCCGAGCTCGGGGTGGACGAGCTCGAGGTGGTGTCCGACTCGGAGCTACTCGTGAAGCAGATGCGCGGCGAGTATCGGGTGAAGAACCGCGCGCTGCAGGATCTCTTCCTCGACGCCTCGCGTCTGGCCCGCAAGGTCGGCCGCGTCCGGTACACGGCAGTGCGCCGCGAGCACAACGAGCTCGCGGACAGCCTCGTAAACGAGGTGCTCGACCGCGCCGGCTGAGCCGACCCGTCAGCCGAAGCGGGCCACGATGAGCGTCACGACGGCGCCCTCGCGCGTGGTCGAGCCGCCCGTCGGGGTCTGACCGACGACGAGACCGTCCTCGTCGGGGTCGGCGGTCGACTCCTCGCTCACGCGCACCTCGAAGCCCGCGTCCTCGAGCTGGGATCGTGCAGATGCCTCTTCGAGACCCGTGACATCCGGTACGGCGATCTCGCTCAGGCCCGTGGACACCCGGAGCGTGACGATGGTCCCTTCGCGGACGTTCGCTCCTCCCTGCGGGCTCTGGCGGACGACGGTGCCCGACGGCTCCGACGCGACAACGCGTGAGACGCGAACGCGGAGGCCGAGTGCCAAGAGCCGGGCGCGCGCATCTCCGACACTCGAGCCGACGGTGTCGGGCACCTCCACGCGCTCGACCTCCGGCTGCCGTGACTCGGCGACACCGAGGCGGACGACCGAGCTCTCCGCGACCTCGACCCCCGGCCCCGGCGACTGCTCGAGCACCCGGCCCGCCGGCTCGCTCGACGGAACGAGGCGGATCTGCACCCGGAGCCCGGCGTCGCGGAGTGTCGTGGTGGCATCGGAGACGGCCTGGCCGGTCACGTCGGGCACAGTCACCTCCGAAGCAGTCTCCGGCGCGGCTCGCGCGACAGTCAGGACGACGACCTGGTCGGCCGCGAGCGGGGCGCCTGCCTGCGGCTGTTGACGCAGCACCTCTCCGGGCGGACTCGTGGACTCTCGTCGCACGACGCGTACCCGAAAGCCGGCCTCCTGCAGCGCTCGACGCGCGTCGGCCAGCGTCTCGCCGGAGACGTCGGGAACCTCGCGCTCGGCCGGGGCCGTCGTGGTCGTCTCCGTCGTCTCCGTCGTCGTCGACGGCGCGGTCGTCGTGTTCGTAACGATCGGCTCGTCGTCTTCCTCGCCGTCACGGGAGAGAAGCCAGGCGCCGAGCCCGATCAGGAGCAGCACGGCGACGACCGCGAACAGGACCGCCGGCACGGGATCGACCGGAAGCCGCCACTCGGGTGTCGGCGTCGCCTCGGCCGGCGCATCGGTGACCGCCACTGCATCCGCTGGCTCGCCAGGCGGGTCGCCCGGCTCGACGCGGTAGAGATCGGATACCGGCCAGTCGCCCTCGCCGGGAAGGATCTGTGTGGGTTCGTCCGGCTGCCGCGGATCGTTGTCGTTCGGCGCCGCCACCTAGACGAGCATTCCCCGCGCGAGGCGACAGCGAAACGAAATCGGTTCGCCGCGACGATCCAGACGTTCCCTGTGGTCGCAAAGAGCACCCGCGCGGCGGGCGCTGTCGGCGCGCCGGCGCGAAACGCCGGCAGGGCCGTATCGGCGCGCCGGCTATACTCCGCCCCCTCGCGGATGTAGCTCAGTTGGTAGAGCGTCTGCTTGCCATGCAGAAGGTCGACGGTTCGAGCCCGTTCATCCGCTTAGGCGCAGAGCCAAATTTGCCGCTCTCGGCGTTTGGCTTGTGCCCCTTAGTGCCCCAAACCCCGACCATACGGAGGTATGGCAATGAGCATCGTCGTTCGATTCACGCCCACCAACGTCAACCGCGAGAAGTACGACGAGAGCCTCCGCCGTCTCGAGCAGGCCGGACTGTGGCCCAATCCTGCGGGTCTCGAGCTCCACGTCGCTTTCGGGGACGAGGACAACATGCGCGTCAGCGAGATTTGGGCTTCCAGGGAGCAGTTCGAGGCTTACGGGCAGCAGCTGATGCCGCTCCTGACGGACATCGGGATCGAGTTCTCCGGCGAGCCTGAGGTGTTCGAGGCTCACAACCTCGTTAAGTCTTAACGAGCGGGGGGCAGAGTCGCTCACGTATTCCAGCTCGCGGGCCTCCTCCGCACGGATGGCTTGCTTGACGTCGCCGACAAACTGAGGAAGGCGCTGCGCCTCGAGACAAAGGTGCTCGCCCTGTCCATCGCCGAGCGCGAGGCGATCCTGCGGCATTCGAAGATCCGCCCGATGGACTTTGCGAGCTTCGCGGCATGCTTCTCGTCGAGCACGAGTGGCGCGTGCGCGAGGGGCTCGTCGAGTGACGGTTTAGGCAGACGAGCCTCGGGGGCAACTGCGCCGCGGGGAGGCGCCCAGGCTGAGCGCGGGCTCGGGTCCGCGCTCGCCGCTCGCGGCGCCTCCCCATTCGCTGTGGTGGTGACTACGCCCGAGCACAACGTTTCGAAAGGCACAAGGCTGGCTAGCCTTGAC
>DASQLF010000091.1:0-10405 GCA_035630135.1 Gaiellaceae bacterium | reverse complement strand
GTATCCGCCGGGCGACGCTCGTCCAGCTCCAACGCTCGACCGTCGCGCGGCGCGCCGCTGCCCGCAGCGCCTCACGATCGTCCCCGCGCAGGGCGAGCACCCCCTCGAGGCGCTCCCGCAGCGCGGCGGCGTCGCCGTTCGGGAAGCTCGCGAGCCAGCCGCGGCCGGGCGGGTAGTCCTCCTCGAGCCCGCGTGCGATCTCGGCGAGCCCCGAGTGGTTCGCGACGACCGGCGGGCAGCCGGCGGCGGCGGCCTCCGCGGCCACCATCCCGAACGCCTCCGGGAAGATCGAGGGCACGACGGCCGCGTCTCCGAGCGCCAGCAGGTGCACGAGGTGCCGGTGCTCGAGCGGGCCGGTGAAGAGGACGTCGAGCCCTGCCGCCTGCTCCTCCAGCTCGGCGCGATAGTCGCCGAACCCGACGATCACGGCGCGGGCGTCGAGACCTCGGAGTGCCTCGAGCAGAACCTGCACGCCCTTGTTCTCGATCAGCTTGCCGTAGTAGACGACGGTCGGCTGCTCGCCCGCCAGGAACTCGGCGAGCCGCTCCGGGTTGCCCTCGTCGGGCAGCCGCTCGTTCTCGTTGCCGGGGTTCGGCGGATCGAGTTGCGCCTCCGCGATCAGTCGCTCGAGCGCCTCCTCCCTGGGGGCGGGCTTCCACAGCTCGACGTCCACGCCGGGTGGCACCTCGTGCACGCCGTCGACCGTCCCGCAGACCTCGTGAACGACCTCACGGATGTGCGCGGAGCCGACGATCGTCGCCGCCGCCGCGGTCAGCGACTCGCCGCCCCAGGCCGACAGCTCGGTGTTGCCGCGCATGGAGTACTCGAGCTCCGAGCCGTGCGCCTTCACGATGTACGGGCCGCCGCTCGCAGCGCCGACGGCGCCGCCGAGGAGCACGTGGTTCACGTACGTCAGGTCGGCCGAGCCGTGCTCGCGAAGCGCCGATGCGTTCGCCTCGACCCACGCGTCGAGCTCGGCCCGCGTGCACTCCTGCAGGCGCTTGACCTCGTAGCCGGGATAGACGTCGATGACGAAGGTTGGAAGGAGACCCCCGACGTCGGGCCGGACGGCCTTTGCGGTACCTATGTCGTAGCGCCCGGGCTCAGGCTCCTGCGAGAAGACGGTGACGTCGTGGCCGCCGAGGCTCCACTCCCGCACGAGCTGGCGGGTGTAGACGTTCGAGCCCGTGCCGCCGAGCAAGTAGCCGTGCCAGATGTGGATCCGCACGGTGCCTCCTCCTGTTGTGCGCAAGACCGGGATCCGCCAGGGGATCCCGGTCGCGCAGTAGCGAGTCCTACGTCCCCTCGTCCCAGCTTGCGAGGTAGTGGGCCTGCTCCTCCGTGAGCTGGTCGATGACGATGCCCATCGTCTCGAGCTTGAGGCGGGCGATCTCCTCGTCGATGTCCACCGGCACGTCGTACACCTTGCGCTCGAGGGTTGCGGCGTTCTCGATGACCCACTCGGCCGAGAGAGCCTGGTTCGCGAACGACATGTCCATGACGAGCGCGGGATGTCCTTCCGCAGCGGCGAGGTTGACCAGGCGACCTTCGCCGATCAGGTAGATCCGGCGGCCGTCGGCCATCGTGAACTCGTCGACGAACGCCCGTGCCTCACGCGTCTCGACGGCGAGGTCGCGCAGTGCACCGATCTCGATCTCGACGTTGAAGTGACCCGTGTTGGACAGGATCGCGCCGTCCTTCATCGTCTCCATGTGTGCGCGAATGATGACGTTCTTGTCACCCGTCGCCGTGCAGAAGACGTCGCCGATCGCAGCGGCGGCGGCCATCGGCAGCACCTCGTAGCCATCCATCGTGGCCTCGAGCGCCCGCATCGGGTCGACCTCGGTGACGATGACGTGCGCACCCATCCCGCGAGCCCGCATGGCGACGCCGCGGCCCGTCCAGCCATAGCCGGCGACCACGAAGCGCTTGCCCGCGAGAAGGACGTTCGTCGCGCGGATGATCCCGTCGATCGTGGACTGCCCCGTGCCGTAGCGATTGTCGAAGAGGTGCTTCGTCCGCGCCTCGTTGACCGCGATCACGGGGAAGCCGAGCTTGCCGTCGCGCTCGAGCGCCTTCAGCCGGATCACGCCGGTCGTCGTCTCCTCCGTGCCGGCGATCACGTCGCCCAGCTGCTCTCGGCGGGCCGAGTGGAGAACGCCGATGACGTCGGCGCCGTCGTCCATCGTCAGGTGCGGACGGTGGTCGACCGCCGCCTCGATGTGACGGTAGTACGTGTCGTTGTCCTCACCCTTGATCGCGTACACGCCGACGCCGTACTCCTCGACGAGCGCGGCTGCAACGTCATCCTGCGTGGACAGGGGGTTGGACGCGCAGAGGACGACGTCCGCGCCGCCCGCGGCCAGCGTGCGGGCGAGATTCGCCGTCTCGGTGGTCACGTGTAGGCACGCGGAGATGCGGTGCCCTGCGAGCGGCTGCTCGCGCTCGAAGCGCTCGCGGATCGCCGCGAGCACCGGCATCTGCCGGTCCGCCCACGCGATCCGCCGCACGCCCTCGGGGGCGAGCGCCAGATCCTTCACGTCGTATCGCAGTGTCTGAGCCATCGATCCTCTCTTCGCTTGTCGTTCAGGCGGCGTCGATCGTCAGGAGCCGCTCGTGCTTGCGCTGCTCCCACTCGACCCACGCCGGGGACGTTTCGTCGGATGCCGGGACGTTCGTGCCGGCGAGCCACGTCTCGACTGCGGCCCGCAACGCGGGCTCGCGCCGAAGACGCAGTGCGAACTCGAGCTCGGCGAGCTCGACGTCGAAGCGGGCGCGCAGGTCGGCGAGCGCGTTCAGCTGGTTCAGCTCCCGGATGCCGTACCGGCGGTACCCCGACGCGCTGCGCGCGGGCACGACCAGCCCCTCGCCTTCCAGATAACGGAGCATGCGAGACGACCACCCGGAGCGGCGGCTCGTCTCGCCGATCGTCATCCACGGTTCCACGAGGCGAACCTTAGCAGAAGTCTGTCAAGGTTGGTGAAGCGGCGGCCCGCGGCGCGGAACGGGAGTCGAATGGATGATCGACGTCGTCGTGAGGCCGTGCGGCGTGAAGCGGTCGAGGATGTCCTCGAGCTCGTCGATCGAGCGCAGATGCAGGCGCACGAGATAGCAATCCTCACCGGTGATCCGGTGGCATTCCGCCACCTCGGGCGTCTCCTGCGCGATCTCGCGGATGCGCGCCAGCTGGCCGGGTGACGGTCGAATGCGAACGACCGCCGCCACCGGGAACCCGAGGACGGCCGGGTCGAGATCGGCGTGGTAGCCCCTGATCGCGCCCGCGCGCTCGAGTCGCTGTACGCGCTCCGCGATCGCGGGAGCCGAGAGGCCGACCCGTCGGCCGAGCTCCGCCAATCCGATCCGACCTTCGCTCTGCAGCTCGCCGAGAATCCGAAGGTTGATGTCGTCCAACAGATTCGCTTCGTAGGCCGAGGCGACTCTCGTTCGTGCTTTCCGAGGCAGAATCTCTCCAACTCCGTCGATCATCCATTCCACTATGCCACGCCACGGGCGACGATGCCTCGATGGCAGTCCTCGAGACGAGATCTTCCTTGCGCGGCAGCCTCGCGCGCAGGGCAGCGGCAGCTCCACCGGAGCTGTACTTCGTGGGGAGCGCCGTCTTCCACTACCTGGGTCCTGCGTTCGCGGTGCTTCTGTTCGCGCGCGTCGAACCGCTCGGAGTCGCGTGGCTGCGCATCGTGAGCGCGGCCGCCATCTTCGCCCTCTGGCGGCGTCCGTGGCGCGCGCTCGAAGGCGCCGATCGCGCGACCCGGCGCACGATCGTGGCGCTCGCAGTCGTTTTCGCAGCGATGAACGCGTGCTTCTACGTCGCGATCGACCGGCTTCCGCTGGGCACGGTGGCGGCGATCGAGTTCCTGCCGGTGATCGCGCTCGCGGCATTCGGCGCGCGCCGGGGTCGAAATGCGGCCGCACTCGGCATCGCGGTGGTGGGCGTCTACGTCCTGACGGACGTCGAGCTCGAGGGCGAGCCAGTCGGCCTGGCGTTCGCGTTCGCCAACGCGTCCCTGTTCGCCGCGTACGTCGTGCTCGCCCACCGCCTTGCGCGCACGGTGACGCTCGGGCGCCTGGACGGCCTCGCGCTCGCGATGATCCTCGCGGCGGTCGTCGCGACGCCGATGGCCGGCTGGAGCGCTCTGCCGGCGCTCGCCGATCCTGTCGCGATCGCCGCCGGGATCGGCGTCGGCCTCGCCTCGTCGGTGGTCCCGTACGTCTTCGACCAGCTCGCGATGTCCCGCCTCAGCCGCGCGACCTACTCGTTCATGGTGGCCCTGCTCCCAGCAACCGCCGTCGTCGTCGGGATCGTAGTGCTCGCGCAGATACCGAGCGCGCTCGAGGTCGTGGGCGTCGCGCTCGTGGTGGTTGCCGTTGCGCTCCACTCGGAACCGCGCGGAAGCTGAGGCTTACGGTGCGTTCGTTCCCTGGCGACCGTACCGGTCCTCGAGGCGGACGACGTCGGTCAGATGGTTGGTCGAGACCTCGACGACAAGCGTGTCCTCGACCGCCGTGACGCGGTGCACCGTGCGCGGACGGAAGCGGTAGGTGTCGCCCTTCACGATCTCGAACGTCTCGAGCTCGCCGTCAACGTCGCCGAGCTCGAGGCGCGCCCGGCCGTCCTGCACGAGCCAGGACTCGTCCTTGACCTCGTGGTACTGCAGGCTCAACGACTCTCCGGCCTTCACGAACAGGAGCTTGCCGACGTAGTCCTCCGCCTCGGCCCAGACGAGCTCCCAGCCCCACGGCTTGTCGACCTTGCGTGGCGAGGTCTGCCAGCGGTTCACGAGAAGCGCAGCGCCTCGTCGGGGATCCGCTGACCCGCGCCGATGCGCAGGCCGTGGTCGAGCACGTTGCGCTTGCCCACGTGCGCCCCCGGTCCGACGACGGCGAGATTGTGCAGCGCGCAGCCGTCACCGAGCTCGGCGTCGTCCCCGATGACGGAGCCGACGACGGTCGCGCCCTCGCCGATGCTCGTGCGCGCGCCGACGACCGCGCTCTCGACGACACCGCCTCGCGCCAGGCGGGCGCCCGCTCCGAGCACCGCGAGACTTCCGAGGCGAGCTCCCTCCTCCACCACCGCACCTGGGCCCACATAGACGGGCGGCACGAGCTTCGCGCCGGGATGCACGTCGGCCGACTCGTCGACGAGGGTGAAGTCGGCGCCGAGCGCCTCCCCCACCCGGGTCGAGAAGATCCGCTCGAGCACGTCCCGGTGCGCCTGGAGATACGACTCGGGCGTCCCCACATCGAGCCAGTAGCCGGGGAGCGCGATGCCGAACACCGAGCCCTCTTCCGCGAGCGTCGGAAAGACCTCGCGCTCGATCGAGACCGCGCGACCCTCGGGCACGAGATCGAGCACCTCGGGCTCCAGCACGTAGAGGCCGGCGTTGATGAGGTCGGTATCGATCTCCTCCGGCCGCGGCTTCTCGAGAAAGGTCTCGACGCGACCGTCCGCGGCCGTGCGCACGAGCCCGTAGCGGCTCGGGTCGAGCACCGGAGTGAGGAGAATCGTCGCCTTGGCACCCGTCGAGCGATGGAACGCGACCATCTCGCCGAGATCGGCCTCTCTTAACGAGTCGCCGTTCAGCGCGAAGAAGCTTCTGTCGAGCTGGCGGCCGGCGAACGCGATCCCGCCTCCCGTGCCCAACGGCTCGTCCTCGATCGCGTACTCGAGGCCCATGCCGTCATGCTCGTTCCCGAACACGGCCTCGATCTGGTCGGGGAGGTATCCGCAGGAGACGATCGAGCGCTCGACACCGTGCCCGGCCAGATGCTCGAAGGTGTACGCCAGGAGCGGCCGGTCGACGAGCGGAAGCATGTCCTTCCGCGTGCGATCCGTGAGCGGACGAAGCCTCGTTCCCTGCCCGCCGACGAGGATGACCGCCGGGAGACTCATACGACGGGGCGACCGATGCCCTCGTATACGAACCCGAGCGAGCGAAGCTCGGCCGGGTCGAGCAGGTTGCGGCCGTCCACGATGACGTTGCCGCGCATCCGCTCGAGGGCGGTCGCCCAGTCGAGCTCTCGCAGCTCGGGCCATTCGGTCACGAGCACCGCGCCGTCGGCGTCGTCGAGCGCGTCGAGCGCCGTCTCCGCGATCACGACTCCGTGGAGATGCGCCCTGCCGTCCGCGACCGGATCCCAGGCGGTCACCTCGGCGCCCTCGGAGAGCAGGCGGCCTGCGAGCACCAGGCTCGGCGCCTCCCGCATGTCGTCGGTGCCCGGCTTGAAGGCGAGCCCGAGGAGCGCGACGCGCTTTCCGCGCAACGGGCCGAGTCGGCGCTCGAGCTTCCCGATCACGCGGCGCTTCTGGAGCTCGTTCACCTCGATGACAGCGTTCAGAAGCTGGAAGTTGTAGCCCGAGTTCGCCGCGAGCTGCTTGAGCGCGAGCGAATCCTTCGGAAAGCACGAACCGCCATAGCCGATGCCGGCGCGGAGAAACGACGGGCCGATGCGACGATCGAGGCCGACGGCCTCGGCGACGGCGACGACGTCCGCCCCGGTCGCCTCGCAGACGTTCGCGATCTCGTTGATGAAGCTCACCCGGGTCATGAGCGCGGCATTCGAGGCGAGCTTGACCATCTCCGCCGACGCGACGTCGGTTCGCACGATTCGAGCGTCGATGCCGTCGTGAAGCGCTGCGACGAGGTCGCCGTCCTCGTCGGCAAATGCGCCGACCACGATGCGGTCCGGTTGCATGAAGTCGCGTACCGCGGTGCCTTCGGCGGTGAACTCCGGGTTCGACGCGTACCCGACGTTGCCAAGGCCCCGATCGTCGAGGCGATGACGCACGGCCCGACCTGTTCCCACCGGGACCGTGCTCTTCATGGCGAGGACGATCCGTCGGTCGACCCGGGGCAGCTCGTCGACGACCGTCCAGACGTCGGAGAGGTCGGCGTCTCCCGAGTAGGTCGGCGGCGTTCCGACCGCGATGTAGACGACCTCGGCGCCGTCGACCGCCTCGGCGACGTCTGTCGTGAAACGCAGCCGCTCGCTGTTCCGGGCGAGGATCTCGTCCAGGCCGGGCTCGTGAATCGGGACGACGCCGGCGCGCAGGGCGTCGACCTTCGCCTCGACGATGTCGCGCACGACCACGTCGTGGCCCAGGTCGGCGAAGCAGGCGCCGGTGACGAGACCGACGTATCCCGCGCCGAAGACGGCTACCTTCACCGCGCTACCGCTTCTTCACGGAGCCGACCGGCTTCAAGCCCTTGGCGATGGCGAGCATCGTCTCGTTGGAGAGCCGGTCGAGCAGCGTGTTGATCACCCAGTAGTCGGCCTTGGGCGTGTTGAGGACGACCATGTGGAGCTTGGGCCCGTCGTAGTAGAGGTCGTAGATGCGGCCCTTGATCCGGCGCGTGAGACTCTTGTCGGCGAGCACCGGCGCGTCGTCCCAGTCCGTCATCTGCACGCCCCAGTACTCATTCGAGCCCATCCGGTAGACGAGGCGAACCGCCTTGTGCTTCTCGTCGGGGTCGATCCAGTACATGCGCGCGGGCATCGTCGAGTCCGTCCAGGAGCTGCGCTCGATCACCGTCGGCACCATCAGCGGGAACGGGACGCGCTTGCCGCGGGCGCGGAGCTCGTCAATAGCCGCGTTGGGCCCGTAGACGACATTCGGCCGCTCGCGCTTGGGCGTCTGGTCGATGGCCGACGGAGTCAGGCTTCCGTGGAAGGTCTGGCCGACGACCACCGTGAGCATCGCGCCGTTCGCGAGCTGGGAGATCTGTCGCGGGAGCGCCTTGAGCTCCGCGGAGGCGAACAGGTTCGCGACCTTGCGCCCGGCCTCGCGGGCGCCGCGGCGGTTCGTGTTGTAGTAGATCTGCGTGCGGAAGTAGTCGAACGTCGGTGCGTTCGCAGGAAGGCCGTTGGGCGGTGTGAGCACCTGGTACGACCGCTGCCCCAGGAGGTAGCCGGCAGTCGACGCCGAGCCGGAGACGCCGTTGCCGTTCAGCACCGTGATCGTCGTCGCGCGCGGGGCCGGAACGCGATTCTTCTGCTTCTCGCCCAGCGCGACCGCCGTCGCCTTCTCGGAGGACTCGACGTCCGGATGCGTGAAGGTCGACACCGCCTTCGTGACGTTCGAGGAGTCGGTCGTCAGGTCCGCGAATCCCTCGAATCCCTCGATGCGCGTCTGGAACACGCGGCCTCGCGGCAGTCCGTAGGCGAAGAGCGCGTACGAGAGGACGGTTCGCCCGTCCACGTCAACCCCGCCGCCCTGAGCGACCTCGACGTTGTTCGTGATCGCGTTGACGACCTTCGGCAGGGCGACCGGGGCGAAGCTCTCCTGGATCTGCCCCTTGAACGCCTTGACGAACTGCTGCTGACGCGCGACGCGGTAGAGATCCGAGTCGGTGTGCCGGTACCGAACGTAGTCGAGCGTCTGGCGCCCCGTGAGCTGCTGGTAGCCGGGGCGCAGGTTGATCCTCGCGTAGCAATCGAGGCACGCTCCGCCACGGTCGTTGAAGTAGCGCCGGTCGACGTCGATCCACGCGCCGTCCAGCCGGTCGACGATCTGTCGGAAGCCGCGGAAGTTGACGGTGATGAGGTAGTTGATCTGCAGGCCGGTGAGCAGCCGCACCGTCTGCAGCGAGCCCTGCGGGCCACACGTCGAGTACGCGGCATTGATCTTGTCGAAGAACGGCGTGCGGTTCGGGCACCTGATCTCGACGCGCATGTCGCGCGGGAAGGACAGAAGCGAGATCGAGTCGGTGGACGGATCGGCGCGAACGAGCATGAGCGTGTCCGAGCGGCCCGACGTGGCGCCCTCGCCCTTGCGGCGGTCGTAGCCGATCACGAGCGCGACGGCCGGCTGCCCAGGCAGGGACACTGCGAGCTGACGGGCCGCCTGGCGCACCTCCGGCGTCTTCGCCGCGACGGCCGCGACGGACTCGTGGAAGTAGAGATAGGCGCCGCCGGCGGTGCCGGTTGCCACGACGAGACAGGCGACCCCTATCCACATCGCGATGCGACCGACGAGCCCCATGCGCGAGCGCCGGAATGGCTCCGGCTGCCGGTACAGAGTCATGGGCGAGGACGACCCGGGCGGGAACACCGCCTTGCCGTTCCCGTTCGGAGCGGCTCCGCGCCCCAGTCCTCGTTTCAGGGTGGTTCGCATGAAAAAGTCCTCTTAGCAACACGAGCGCCCCGCCCGGCGCTCGAACGGCGGAGAATAGCTCAGCGACAGGCCGTGCTTCCGCCTTTCGGGCTCGGATCCCTGCGATCCTGTCCGAACTCTTAACGCGACGCGACGGTGGAAAGCGCGTCCAGCGCGCCGTCGAGAACGCCGATCTCCTCGGGTGTGCCCGCCGTGATCCGCAGCGCGTCCGGGGCTCCGAAGGAGCCGAGCGGGCGCACGATCACGCCGTGGCGAAGGAGGGCGTCGTTCAACGCAGCCGCATCGTCGACCCGCACGAACACGAAGTTGGCGACCGCAGGGCCGGCGGGATCGAGCCCGTGCGCGCGAACCGAGCTCTCGAGCAGTGCCATCGACTGCCGATTCGTCGCTCGTCGCCGGTCGAGCTCCTGCTCCGAGTCCAGGCTCGCGAGCGCCGCCTCCTGCGCCGCCGAGTTGACGTCGAACGCGCGGCGCACCTTGCCGATCGCCATGACGACGTCCTCCGGCCCGACCCCGTAGCCGACTCGCAGCCCGGCGAGGCCGTAGATCTTCGAAAACGTCCGCAGCACGAGGACGCGACGGCCGGCGCGGAAGTACTCGTCGACTCCCTCCGGGTAGTCGGCGTCCTCGATGTACTCGAAGTAGGCCTGGTCGAGCACGGTGAGCACATGCGGTGGGACGCGTTCGAAGTAGTCGTCGAACTCGGCCCGCGTGTTCGTCGTCCCTGTCGGGTTGTTCGGCGCCGCGACGAAGACGAGCTTGGTGCGCGGCGTGACGGCCGCAAGCAGCGCCTCGAGGTCGATCCGCTCGTCGCGAAGCGGCACGCGCACGGGCACGCCTCCGAGCTTGAGTGGGTCGAGCACGTAGCTCGCGAACGACGGCCAGCCCGTGACGACCTCGTCGCCCGGGTCGACCGTCGCCTGGCAGAGGTAGCCGACGACGGCATCTGCCCCGGCGCAGACCGTGACGTTCTCGATGCCGACGCCGTGACGCTCGGCGAGCGCAGTGCGCAGACGCCAGGCACCGCCGTCGGGATAGCGATTCAGCTCGAGCGCGGCCCGCGCTATCGCCTCCTGAGCTTCCGGGAACGGCCCGTACGGCCCTTCGTTGGACGCCAGCTTGACGACGCGGTCGAGTCCGAGCTCGCGCTGGACTTCCTCGACCGGCTTACCGGGCTCGTAGGGAACGAGTCCCGCGAGGGCGGGACGGATCAACGCGTCGCCGCCGCCTCGCGGCTCGCTCACGTGGCCGGAAGGGGCTCCGGTGCGGTGA
>DASQLF010000090.1:0-18951 GCA_035630135.1 Gaiellaceae bacterium | reverse complement strand
GCCTCTCACTCCTCCGCGAGCCGCCGCCGCTCGCGCGGATCCTCGAGGAGCTTCAGGCGTCCGGCCTGACGGGCTACGGCGGAGCCGGCTTCCCCACGGGCACGAAGTGGGACGCGGTGTCGCGCGAGGCGGGGCCTAGGTACGTCGTCGTGAACGCCGACGAGGGCGAGCCCGGCACGATCAAGGACCGCTACGTCATGGAGTTGCGGCCGCATCTGATGCTCGAGGCGACCGTTCTCGCGATGCGGGTGCTGGACGCGAGCGAGGGCTACATCTATCTCCGCGAGGAATACGCAACAGCCCGCGCACGCCTACAGGAGGCGATCGACGAGCTCCGCGCGGCCGGTCTCCTCGACGGACTCACGCTCGAGCTCGTCGTCGGCGCGGGCGCGTACATCGCCGGCGAGGAGACCGCGATGCTCGAGTCGATGGAGGGGCGGCGAGCGATGCCTCGGCTGAAACCGCCGTTCCCGAGCCAGTTCGGCTACCTCGGCCGACCGACGCTGATCCAGAACGTCGAGACGCTTGCGCACATCCCGGCGATCCTGCGCTCGGGTGGAGAGTGGTGGGCGGGACTCGGAACGCGTGGCGCGAAGGGAACGCGGCTCTGGTCGGTGACCGGCGCGGTGGCGCGACCCGGCTGCTACGAGGCGCCGAACGGAATCACCACGCGCGAGCTCGTCGAGGAGCACGCCGGCGGCTTCACGGGGGAAGTCGGCGCGATCGTGCCCGGCGGGGCCGCCAGCGGGATCCTGCCGCCGGCCGCGCTCGATGCGCCGCTCACCCGGGACGGCCTGCGCGAGTACGGCGCCGGCCCGGGCTCCGCCGCGGTGCAGGTCTTCCCCACCTCGTACTCGCCAGTGCGCCTGCTCGCCGAGACGATGCGCTTCTTCGCGGAGGAGTCGTGCCAGAAGTGCACGCCCTGCCGCATCGGCAATCGTGCGCTGCACCACGTCGCGGAGGAGCTCGAGCACGGCCGCGCGGCGATGACGCGGGAGAAGGTCGACGAGTGGCTCCTCGCGATGGAAAAGACGTCCATCTGCGGGCTCGGTCAGGCCTCGCCGTTTCCGGTCAGAGGCGCGATGGCGCACTGGCCCGAGCTCTTCGCGCCGCTGGGCAGCGCCTAGAAGCGGAGCGTGCGCGAGGCGTTAGCCGGACACCGCGTATCACTGGCACGAGCGATAGGCGCCGTGCGCCGCCGGGGCTATCGTCCGCCCACTCTCGGAGGTGACTCGATGCGCCGTCTCGCTCTCGCCGCAGTGCCCGTCTCGCTCGTCGCCCTGACCGCGGCCGCGTCGTCCGCGCCCTCCATCGGCGCGGTGGCGCCCGTCAACGTCATCGGGATGGAGCCCACGGCGACGGGCGGCGCGTTCGTCGTCGAACGCCAGGCCGCACCGAACGCGACGGGCGCGGAGACGTGGCGCATGAGCCTCGATCTGATGCTCGAGAACGCGCTCAACGGGTCGGCGCTGATGCTCCAGTCGGTGAAGATCTCCTACGCCTCGGGCGGCCCGAGCTCGAAGACCGTTCTCATTCGGCAGTCGATCGGCGCGCGGAAGACCTTCGAGCTGCACGTTCCCGAGGACCGGGACCACGCATTTCCGATCCCTGCCTCGGTCACGGTGGAGCTCGCGTTCCGGGGGTACGAACCGAAGACCCTGACGAGGCCGCTCGTCGAGTACCGCAACGCCGCGCCCGGAGGCGGCTACCGCTTCCCAGGGCGGCGTGAGGATCTACCCGACGGCTGGTACTGGACCGACGGCCAGAACCACGTCAGGGGCACCGACCATCGCAACGTCGCCCATCAGCGCTTCGCCTACGACTTCGGCGTCCGGCGCTGGGACGGCAAAGCCTGGACGAACCTCGTCGGCACCAAGTCCTCGGAGAACGAGGACTTCCTGATCTTCGGCCTGCCGCTGTACGCGGCTGCGTCGGGGACGATCGTCAAGTGCAGGCGCTCCTTCCCGGAGAACAAGCCCGGCACCTCGGGTGCGTCGGGAAACGGGCTGTGGATCCAGACGAGGGGCAGCCAGGAGCTCTACTTCTACGCGCACATGAAGCGGGACACGATTCCCGCGAAGCTGTGCCCGAAGGAGAACGATCCCATCTCGGTCCCCGTCGAAGCTGGCGAGTACGTAGGCAGGGTGGGCAACTCCGGCTCCTCGCAGGGCCCGCACCTGCACACCGAGGTCTACGTCGTGGACGCGAACGGCGACTCGCAAGGCCGGCCGATGCACTTCCGGGGGATTCGCGTACGAGACGTCGGCGAGGAGTGGACGGGGTCGCCGCACTGCGGCGACGCGCCCAGCGGATTCGCGACGGTGTCGCGCGCCGCGGTCGACCGACGCATGCTCGTCGAGCCGACATGGCGGCCGGACAACCCGGAGATCGCACGCCACGGGATGTCGGATCTCTGCTTCCAGGACTTCTTCGAGAGCGCCGCCGCGTCGGGCTACGCGCCGTCGTGGCTCAGCGGGTTCGACGCGGGAGGCAAGACCTATCTCAACGTCGTGTTCCGACGGTCGAGCGCCCTCTCCCTCACGAGGTTCGGCCTCACGCGCGACGGCTTCCAGAGCGAAATCGAGAAGGCCGTCGCGGTGGGCTACCGGCCCACACACGTGGAGAGCTACCTGCGGGGCGGAACGCCGCGCTACTCGTTCGTCGCCCAGCGAGCGGCGAAGCGCGGGACCTACCGCGTCTACCACGGCGTGACCACAGCCGAGCACGACAGGCTGACCACGGAGCTGAAGGCGAAGGGCCTCGTACCCACCAATGTGTCTGTCGTCGCCCCGGGTGGCCGGCGCGACTACACCGCGCTCTGGGAAGAACGCTCGATCGGCAAGTGGACACTCCGTTCGGCGATCCCCGTCTCGGAGTACCAGAAGTGGCTCGAGACCGAAGCCGCGGCGGGCAGGAAGCTCGTCTACGTGGATGCTTGGGTCGAGGGCGGGAAGCCGATGCTGTCGGCGATCGTGAGCTCGAAGGCGTCCGCGACCTACCAGGCCCGCCACCGTCTGACCGGCGCCGAGTACCAGGACGAGTACGAACGCTGGTACGCCCGCAAGCTGCGGACGCAGGCCGTGACGGCGTACTCGGCCGGCGGCCAGGTGCGGTACGCCGCGCTCTGGCGCTGAGCCGGTCGAGCCGCGGAGTAGGATCGGGTCCGTGGTCGAGTTCACCCTCGACGGGCGGACCGTCAGCGCGCCGGAGGGCGAGCTGCTCGTGCACGCAGCCGCGCGACACGGCACGTTCATCCCGACGCTGTGCCACGACGACAAGCTCGATCCCTACGGGGGCTGCCGGATGTGCGTCGTCGACGTCGAGGGCGCGCCGCGGCCGCTGCCCGCATGCGCGACGCGTGTCGCCGAGGGCCTTGTCGTATCCACGAACGGCCCGATCACCGAGTTCCAGCGCACGCTCACCGAGATGCTCCTCTCCGAGCACCTGAACGAGTCGCCGGGCGGCCGCCCCAACGAGCTCGTCGGCCTGGCGAACGATCTCGACGCCAGTGCGCCGCTCGTGCTTCCCGACGCGAAGCGGAAGGAGTACGACGACCGCAACCGGCTCATGGGCTACGACCCGGACGCGTGCATTCTCTGCGCGCGCTGCGTCCGCTACACGCAGGAGGTCATGCAGTGCTCGGCCCTGTCGCTCGAGGGTCGCGGCGGGCATGCGCGGATCGTCCCGACCTGGGAGCTCTCCTGGCTCGACACCGAGTGCGAGCTCTGCGGCGGCTGTCTCTCCGTCTGCCCGACCGGCGCGATCTACGAGAAGTTCGAGGAAGGCACGACGCAGCCGGAGCGCACGCTCGAGCAGGTGCGCACGACGTGCACGTTCTGCGGCGTCGGCTGCCAGATCGACCTCAACCTCGACCCCAAGACGAAGCACATCGTGAAGGTCACCTCGAAGGACGAGTACCTCCCGAACGAGGGCAACCTCTGTGTGAAGGGCCGCTTCGCCTTCAACTTCGTCCACCACCCGGACCGGCTGACACAG
Source organism: Gaiellaceae bacterium (assembly GCA_035630135.1). Lineage (GTDB taxonomy): Bacteria > Actinomycetota > Thermoleophilia > Gaiellales > Gaiellaceae > GMQP-bins7. Next base: position 14,955 of record DASQLF010000090.1, on the reverse strand, counting down.
CCGCTCGTCCGTGGCGAGGACGGCGAGCTGCACCCGACGACCTGGGAGCACGCGATCGAGACGGCGGCCACTGGCCTGAAGAACGTCATCGCCGAACACGGCCCGCAGTCGGTCGGCTTCCTCGCCTCGGCGAGACTGACGAACGAGGAGAACTACCTCATCCAGAAGCTCGCGCGCACGGGAGTCGGAACGAACTCCGTCCACTCGTGCGAGTCGACCTGACACGCTCCCACTCTTTACGGCCTGGTCAGGTCGTTCGGCAGAGGAGCTAGCACCAACTCGATCCCGGAGATCGAGAACGACCGCTTCCTGTTCGTCATCGGCTCGAACACGACCGAGGCGCACCCGGTGCTCGCGCTGCGGATCAAGAAGGCCGTCCGCAAGGGCGCGACACTCGTCGTGGCCGACCCGCGAAAGATCTGGCTGACGAAGCTGGCCAAGCGTCACCTGCAGCTACGCCCGGGCACCGACGTCTGGCTCCTCAACGCGATGATGCACACGATCCTCGAGGAGGGTCTCCAGAACGAGGAGTACATCCGCGAGACCACCGACGACTTCGAGGCCGTGCGCGAGATCGTCCTGCGCTACTCGCCCGAGGACGCCGAGAAGATCACCGGCGTCCCGGCCGAGGACATCCGTGCCACCGCCCGCGAGTACGCGTCGGAGAAGCACGCGGGGATCTTCTACACCCTCGGCATCACCGAGCACGCCTGCGGGGTCGACAACATCTGGTCGCTCTCGAACCTCGTGCTCATGACCGGGCACCTCGGCTACGAGTCGACCGGGCTCAACGCGCTGCGCGGCCAGAACAACGTCCAGGGGCTCAACGACTCCGGCGCGAATCCCTCCTACCTCCCCGGCTACCAGCCTGTCGACGACCCCGAGATCCGGCGGAAGTTCGCGGAGCGATGGGGCGCGGAGGTTCCCGAGCGGCCCGGTTACCGCCTCGACCAGATCGTCTCGGGCCTGCACGACGGGCGGATCAAGGCGCTCTACCTCATCGGTGAGAACCCGGCCCAGACGGAGCCGAACGCGCACCACGTCGAGGAGGGCCTCGAGGGCCTCGACTTCATGATGTCGCAGGACATCTTCCTGAACGACTCGACGCGGAAGTACGCGCACGTCGTCCTCCCCGCCTCGAGCTTTGCCGAGAAGGACGGGACGTTCACGAACACGGAGCGGCGAGTCAGCCGCGTGCGCGCCGGCGCACCGCTGCCGGGCGAGGCGCGCGTGGATCGCGAGATCGTCATCGCGATGGCACGGGCACTCGGCGCGAACTGGCCCGAGTACCCCGACGCGGAGTCCGTCTGGAACGAGCTCGCCGACCTCTCGCCGAACTGGAACGGCATCCGCTACGACCGGCTCGAGGAGAACGGCATGCAGTGGCCGTGCACCGACCTCGACCATCCCGGCACGCCGTATCTGCACTCGCCCAAACCGGCCCTGGCAAGTGGTCGTGGCCGCTTCTTCCCGGTCGAGTTCCAGCCGCCGATCGAGGAGCCGGACTCCGACTATCCGTACGTGCTCACGACCGGCCGCACGCTCTATCACTACAACTCGGGGAACATGACGATGCGCGAGCCGGGCGTCACGGACAAGCAGCAGGCGCCCTTCTTCGAGATCCACGCGGATGATGCGGGCGCGCTCGGGATCGCCGACCGCGAGGTCGCGCGGCTCGTCTCGCGCCGTGGCGACCTGCAGGCAGAGGCGCACTACTCGGAGCGCGTGTACCCGGGGCTCGTGTGGATGTCGCTCCACTTCGCCGAGCAGAAGGTGAACTGGCTTACGCACGACGTCGGCGACCCGCTGATCGGGACGCCGGAGTACAAGGTCAGCGCCGTGCGCGTCGAAGCTCTTTGACCGGGTGAGACCTTCCACGCGCGAGCCGTTCACGAGCGAGAGTGACAAGCACGTGTCGGTCTGGGAGAAGCCGTGATGCTCGGGCAGCCGCGACTCGACGTCGAGACCTGCGAGTCGACGCAGCTCCTCGTCGACACCTCGCTGCCAGAGGGAGCGCTCGTCGTCGCGGACTACCAGACGGGCGGGCGCGGGCGGCTCGGCCGCTCGTGGGCGGCGCCCGCCGGGACGTCCCTTCTCTTCTCGGTGCTGCTCAAGCCGCCACCCCACAGGCCCGCGCCGGAGCTGTCCCTCGTAGCGGGCATCGCCGTCGCGGACGCTCTCGAGCGCACGCTCGGCCTCTCCGTCCAGATCAAGTGGCCCAACGACGTGATGCTGCGCCGAAGGAAGATCGCGGGGTGCCTCGCAGAAGCACGCGACGGAGCCGTGGTGCTCGGCGTCGGGGTCAACGTCGGCCAGACAGCGGACGAGCTGCCGGACGACGCCGGCTCGTTTCGCACTCTCACCGGCCGGACGACCGATCGCGAGGAGCTGCTCGCCATGCTGCTCGACGATCTCGGAAGCCGCTACGCCGCCTGGCGCGAGGGCGGGCTCGATGCGGTCTACGACGGGCTCGGCCCGCGCGACTTCCTCCGCGGGCGGCAGGTGACGGTGAACGGCACCAGCGGCGTCGTCACGATGGTCGACCGCGACGGGAAGCTCGAGATCGCCGTCGGCCACGGCGAGACGGTCAAGGTCTCGAGCGGGGAGGTCAGCTATGCACGATGAGACGTGGGCCGATCCGGATCTGCCCCAGGATCCAGGCATCCCGGGCTCGAAGAGCCCGGAGCAGCTTCCACCCGACGACGAGCCCGAGGTCGCGGACGTTCCGGACTCGCCGCAACCCGACGTCGACGACGAGGGTCAGCAAGCGCCTCCCGACTAGCCCGCGTCGTTGTTGACGAGCGCGCTGATCACGATGTAGAGCACGACGCCGATCGGGATGATCAGCGAGGTCAGCCGCTGCCAGAGCGGCTTCGGCGTCTGCGTCTCCTCGCCGTCGACGTCGTATTCCTCGACCTCGACCGGCTCGGCCATGTCTCTCGTCATTGGGTCGTGAACCTCCGGCTCGAGGTACTCGGGCTGCACGACCTCCGGCTGGTACAGCTCCGGCGGCGGTTTGACCTGCTGCTCGGACTCGATGGTCGCGCCCTCGAGCTCGAAGAGGCTGGGCCAGCGTCCGCACGTGCGGCACGCGTTCGCGACCGGCTCGTTCACCGTGCCGCATTGCGAGCAACGCCAGGGTGCGTCCGCCACGCTCAGAGAGTACGCCGCCGGCCCTACGGCGCCGTGTTCAGGGGGATCTCGACCTCGCGGATGCGCGAGCCGTCCTCGGCGGAGCTTTCGAAGACCACGAGTGTCGCGATGTCGTCGACGTCGTCGGTCGTGAACTCGAACGTCCCCCGGGTGCCGGTGCCTGACGTCGCCGTCACGAAGTTCTCGTCGATGACGTTTCCATCGGAGTCGAGGAGCTCGTACTGGAAGTTCGCCTCGAACGTGTTCGCGGTGCCCACCGCTGTGATCGGGCTCGTGACCTCCTCGAACGGAAGCGGCGACTCGACGAGAACGGACGGTGTCTGTTCCTCGAAGTCGGCTCGTGTGTACCTCTGCCCGTCGACCTCGACCGGCTGATCCGGCGAGAACTGGGACATCGTGTACACGATCTGGGCGAGTCCGGCCCTCGACACGCTCTCGTCGGCCGCCTCGCTCGTGACGTCGAGGTCGGTCTGCTCCTGCTCGGTTGGCCCGTCACTGAGCGCAGACGCGGCCGCCGCGGCATTCGCCGCCTCGACCTCGCGCCCGACCGGCCACACCTTTCCGTCGCGCAGGAAGTACACGCGAACCTGTGCGCTCGACTCGTCGTCGCCACCGCAACCGACGAGAAGCAGCACCACCGCGCCGGCCAGTAGAAAGACGCGCCTCACGGCGAAAGCCTAGTCCTGCGCCGCGGATCGCGGACGACCTCGCCGATGCGCCGCCGGAGATCCGGGTGGTCGACCTCGACCACGAGCCCGAGGCGACGCGCGGTCTCCTCCTCGAGACCCTGGAAGAGGTCGATCGTCTCCCACAGCGCCCGCGCGACGTCGCGCAGGTCGTAGTGCGCGTACGCGCGCTCGAGCGCCGCGAGCGCCCCGGGATCGGCCCAGCGCTCGAGGAAGCGGCCGGCGTGCCAGACGTCGACCTCGGGAGCGGTCGCTCGCGCGTGCCACTCCAGCAGCGTGACGAGTCGGGCCTTCATGTAGCCGTCGAGGCAATCGATCGCGGTGAAAACCTCGCCGCGGCGGAGCTTCTTCGCCGTCCAGAGCGCGTGGTACCAGAAGTCGCTCGCGAGCTCGGTGAGGTCGCGTTGCGCCGTCGGCGCCTGTGGACGGCGCTCCTCCGCCAGCGCGCGGAGGCGCGGCTCGAGCTCGATCTTGTCCACCAGAACGCGGAAGCCGCGTTCGAGAAGCGCCGCCGCGTTGTCGCTCGCGTCGAGCCGCTCGAGCGCGGCGACCGGGATGAGGGGGAAGTCGACGTCTTCGCCGGTCTCGTACAGCACCCGCCGCTCGCGCTGGTCGCCGACGGCGGTCGGCTCGAGGAAGGTGAGGGCAGGAACGCCGAACTCCTCGACCCAGCGCGCGTCGGCCGCGTAGACGTCGGGATCGTCGACGACGAGGATCACGTCGAGGTCCGACCACCGATCTGCGCGTGTGTCGGTGCGCGCGTGTGAACCGACGAGCACCGCCGCGCGGACGTCGTCGCGCGCCTGCGCCCACTCGCTGACTGCCGCCGCGATCAGCTCCATCCGCGTGTTGACGTTCTGGAGGAGCTTCTCGTCGACGCCGAGCGTGGTCGGGTTGACCCCACGAAGCGACAGCTCGCCCGCCGAGATCCGTGCCTCGATTCCCGGGAGCATCGCCCGCTCGTAGACGCCCGGAAGCGGCCCGGTCTGCGGCACAGCGCCTGCTGCGGCGATCTGGCGCAGTAGCTCCGGCGTGACGAGCGGCATGTCGACCGGCAGCACGAGGCACGTGTCGTGCTTCGACGCCCGCAGGCCCGCGACGACACCGAACACGGCCGCACGCTCGTCGGAGCCGTCGTCGAGCACCTCGAACCGAAGCTCGAAACCGTCCTCTGCCTTACCCACCGCGAGCACGTCGTCGCACACCGCCCCGAGAACGCGCCACGCCCGCTCCCCCAGCGTCTCACCCCGGAACGGTGCGAGCGCCTTGGGTGAGCCGAACCGCTCGGACGCGCCGCCGACGAGCAGGACGCCGGTAACGGCTAGACGATCCGCCACGACTCGGTGTAGACCGTCACGCGCCCGCCCCGCACCCACCCGCACAGCGTCACGCCGCGGTCCTCCGCGAGCTCGACGGCCAGCGACGACGGGGCGCCAACCGCGACGAGGACAGGACAGCCCGCGACCGCTGCCTTCTGCACGAGCTCGAACGACAGCCGGCCGCTCACGCAGAGGACGTGCGAGGCAAGCGGGAGCAGCCCCGCGCCGAGCGCCCAGCCGAGGACCTTGTCGAGCGCGTTGTGCCGACCCACGTCCTCACGAACGCAGAGGATCTCCCCGTCCGGTGCGAACAGCCCGGTCGCATGGAGACCGCCGGTCACAGCGAATGCCCTCTGGGCCTCGCGCAGACGATCGGGCAGCGAGGCGACCACCTCCAGGCGCACCTCGAGCGGGCTCTCGACCCGAGGAGCCGTGACCTCGACCGCCTCGATCGCTCCCTTGCCGCAGACCCCACACGACGACGAGGTGTAGAAGTGCCGCCGCAGGCGCTCCGGGTCAAACCCGGACGCCTCCACCTCGACCGCGTTCGCGGCAAGGTCGTCGGGTACACGCGCCATTGTCGGCGAGAGCCCCTCGCTGAGGCAGAAGCCGAGCGCGAGCTCCTCGTCGTGCCCGGGCGTGCGCATGGTCACCGCGACGGGCTCGTCGCCGATCCGGATCTCGAGCGGCTCCTCGACGGCGACGAGGTCGTGCTCGGTGACGCCTTCCGGAAGTCGAAGCGCCTCGACGCGGCGCGTGGAGTACGGCGGGGCCTCGGCCACGCGCGCAAGCGTACTCAGGCGCGCGCGGCTCTACGCTCGGCCTCGATGCGGGCGCTCTCGAGCGACGACGCGACCGTCGCCTCCCACGTTCGGGCGACCGCTGCTCCCCAGAACCGCCCCAGAGCCCAGAAGTCGGTGCCGAGCTCGCCCGAGTACTGGAGCTCCGTGCCTCCCGCGACCTCGCGCAGCGAGAACGTCTCCACGACGTGCGGCACGGGGCCGCGCACGAGACGGAAGTGGACGCGCTCCGGCCGCTCGAAGCGGACGGTCTCGACCGTCGTCGCGGTCAGGCCGTACGCCTTCGTACGGTGAGCGGCGAGCAGGACGTCCTCGCCGCGCTCCAGCACCTCGACCGTCTCGCGGAGCGCCCGCGGCACGCGTTCCGCATACGGCCCGGACACGACGTCGAACACGACCTCGCGGGGAGCAGCGACGGTGATCGTGATGGGCCCGAGGCGCCGAAAGCGCCTTCCGACGCCGAGATCGAGCGTCAACGACCCTCGCACGACCAGCGCCCACACGACCGTTCCGACACCAATCGCCCCCGCGAGCGTCCGAATCCTCATGATTGCTGCATGCGTGGCGTCCGTCTTCTCCTCGCCGCGGTGGCCGGGTACGTCCTCGGCACCGTACCCTCGGCCGACACCGTCTCCCGCATCGCGGGCGGCGGGCGCGTCGACCTGCGCGCTGCGGGCAGCAGGAACCCCGGAGCATTGAACAGCGCGCGCCTCCTCGGTATCAACCGCGGGCGCGCCGTTCTCGTCGCGGACGTCGCCAAGGGCTACGCGAGCTGCGCGGTCGGTCGCGGGATCGCGGGCGACCTCGGAGCGCACGTCGCCGGGGTGAGCGCGGTGGCCGGTCACTGCTATCCGGCCTGGAACGGCTTCGACGGAGGAAAGGGGCTCGCGACGAGCTTCGGCCAGTGCCTCTACACGTTCCCCGCCGCCGCTCCGGTCGATCTCGGCCTCGCGGTCGGCGTCGCCCGGATCCCGAACCTGCCACGGGCGGGCGTGGTCTCCACGGCCGCGGCCACGACCGGCTGGCTGCTCATGAGCCTCCTCTGGTGGCGCAAGCGGCTGCCGAACTCGTGGGGGCCCGAACCGACTGCTGCTCTCTTCTTCGCGAACTGCGCCACCGCCGCCATCGTGTGGTCGCGCTTCCTGAACGCGCACCGCCTCGGCCATCCAGACGAGCTGGAGCCGCGCTGAGCCGAATCGCGCTCTGCACCGACGCGAGCGCCCTCCTCTCCCCGGCCGCCGCGGCCGAGCTCGAGGTCGAGGTCGTCGCGATACCGGTCGCACTCGGCGGCGAGCCGTTCACCGGCTCCGCCGACGACTTCTACGAGCGCATGCGAGTAGGCGCCGTGGCGACGACGTCGCAACCGAGCCCAGGTGAGTTTCTCGAGGCCTACGAACGTCTCGCGTCGGGGGATGCCGGAAGCGTGCTCTCGTTGCACCTCGACCGCCGCGTCTCCGGGGTGTCGGAATCGGCCGCGATCGCGGCACACGACGCGACGCTGCCGATTCGCGTCGTGTCGCTTCCGACCGTGAGCTACGGGGTCGGACTGTGCGTGCGCGCCGCGCGCGCGGCGCTTCGCGGAGGTGCGAGCGTGACGCAGGCGGCCACGGAGGCGGAGCGGATCGCGACGTCGCTCGACAACGTCTTCGTCGCGCGGGCCGCACCGGGCAGCCGTGTCCAGGGGATGGACGGGTGGGCGCTGCTGCGCTTCGCCGGCGGAGGAGCAGAGCCCGTCTCCGCGCACGAGACCCTGGAGAACGCGACCCAGGCGATGACACAGCGCATCCTCGGCGGGCGGCCCGGGCTCGTGGCCGTGGGACACGCAGCAACCGAGCTCGAGGCGGCGGCGGACCGGCTCGCGCACGATCTCGTCGGCGCTTCCGTCGCCGTCGTCGAGCGCTATCGCGTCGCGCCGAGCGTCGGGGCCCACACGGGCCCCGACAGCTTCGGTGCGTTCTGGTGGCCCGCGGCGTAGGGCTCTAGGTCGCGCTCGCGCAGATCGCGAACGCCGTCAGCGACCAGCTGCTGGCGGTCGCGACGGCCTCGCGGGCGGTCGCGCGGTAGATGTTGTCGTTGTCCGGGAACGACGCCTGGATCACGACCCCCGCCGGAGGTAGCGGTGCCCCACCGGTGGGGTTCACGCGCGCGCCGCCGCCGATCAGGCGCTTCCCGCTCGGACATGGCATCTGCGCCGACTTCAGGGCGGTCGAGCTCGCCCCCGTCGTCACCTCGACACGCTCGATGCCACTCACCCCGGGCGGCCCTGACGGCCCGGCCGGGCCAGCTGGGCCAGCGGGCCCGGTGGGAATCGATCCGGGCCGGAAGTCGGCCCTCACGAGCGAGCCGTTCGCGACCTTGATCGACGTGACCGCGTTCCTGGCGAGCTTGGGATTGGTCACGGCCGCGGTCTTGAGCTGTGCCGGTCCGACGCTGTTCCGCGGCACCTGCAGCACGGTCGCGTAGCCCGTTCCGCCGAGCGCGACGGAGAGCGCGATGCAGGAGATGACGAGCGCGGGCGACGGTCGCCGCACGGAGATCTTCATCGATGTACCTCCCGTTGTTGTCAGACGAAGCGTCCGACCGTAACGAGGGCGTATGACGGCCTTGTTAGCGACAGGCCGAAGGGCGAGACCTACTCGACGGTGACGGTCTTCGCGAGGTTCCGAGGCTGGTCGACGTTGAGGCCGCGCAGGCGCGCGATGCGATAGGCGAGCAACTGGAGCGGGAGGATGGCGAGAACCACCTGTAGGAACGCCGGCGTCTTGGGGACGTAGATCACGTCGTCGGCGTGATGCTGGATGTCCTCGTTGCCGTCCGTCGCGATGGCGATGACGTGCGCGCCGCGCGCACGGACCTCCTGGATGTTCGAGACGATCTTGTCGTAGACATGGATGTTCGTCGCGACGACGACGACTGGGGTCGCCTCGTCGAGCAGCGCGATCGGCCCGTGCTTCATCTCGCCCGCCGAGTATGCCTCCGTCGGGATGTAGGAGATCTCCTTCAGCTTGAGCGCCCCTTCGAGCGCCACGGGAAGCCCGATGTGGCGGCCGAGGTAGAGGAAGAAGTGCGCGTCGTGGTAGCGCTGCGCGATCTCCTCGATCGGGTGGTCGCCGTCCAGGAACTGCTGGATCTTGGTCGGGAGCTTGTAGACGAAGTCGAGGATGAACTCGATCTCACCCGGCGGCAGCGTCTCGCGGATCTGCGCGAGCTTGAGCGCAACGAGGTAGAGGAGCGCGACCTGCGCCGTGAACGTCTTCGACGCCGCGACGCCCATCTCGAGGCCGGCGCGCGTGTAGAGCACGGAGTCGACCTCGCGCGTCACCTGGGATCCCATCATGTTCGTGATCGCGACCGTGCGGGCTCCCGCCTCGCGTGCGAGCTGGAGCGCGGTGATCGTGTCGCGCGTTTCGCCGGACTGCGTGATTCCGATCACGAGGTCGTGCTCGTTGATGACCGGGTTGCGGTAGATCCACTCGCTGGCGATGTCGAACTCCACGGGGACGCGGGCCCATTCCTCGATGATGTAGCGGCCGACCACGCAGGCGTGGTACGCGGTTCCGGCCGCAAGCAGCACGATGCGCCGAAGATCGCGGACCTCCTCGTCGTTCATGCCGAGCCCCTCGAGCACGAGGCTTCCGTGGCGCACGCGGTCTCCGATGGTCTCGGCGACTGCCTCGGGCTGCTCGTAGATCTCCTTGAGCATGAAGGTCTCGAAACCGGCCTTCTCGGCACCCTCGTCGTCCCAGTCGAGCTCGGTCGGCTCGTGCTCGACGGCCGTGCCGTCGGCGCGCCGGAACGTCGCGCCCTCCGGGGTGATGGCGACGATCTCGCCGTCGGCCGGAAACTGGACGCTGCGCGTCTCGCGCAGGAACGCGGCGGCGTTCGACGCCAGGAACATCTCGTTCGCGCCGATCCCGACGACGAGCGGCACGCCGTGCATCCGCACGCCGACGAGCAGCCCTGGGTGGTCGTGGTGAATGGCGACGAACGCGAAGTGGCCCTCGAGCTCCGCGAAGCTAAGCCGTACCGCCTCGACGAGATCTCCGTCGTAGTGCTTCTCGATGAGATGCGTGACCGTCTCGGCGTCGGTCTCGGAGGTGAACGCGTGCCCCTCCGCGCCGAGTCGCTCTCTCAGCTCGCGGTAGTTCTCCACGATGCCGTTGAGGACGATCGAGATCTTCGACGCGGCGCAGCCGGCCAGCGGGTGCGCGTTCGCCTCCGTCACGCCGCCGTGCGTGGCCCAGCGCGTGTGCCCGAGCCCGGTGGTCGCGCTCGAGCCATTCGTGCCAGCCTTGGACTTCAGGTTGTCGAGCGGACCGACCGCGCGGACGTAGTCGAGGCCGTCCTCTTCGAGAAGCGCGATCCCGGCCGAGTCGTAGCCGCGGTACTCGAGGCGCTCGAGCCCCTGGATGAGCAGGGGCTTGCACTCCCGGGAACCGACGTATCCAATTATCCCGCACATGTGGTTAGAGGCTCAGTAAACGCGAAAGAGCCCGGCGGCGCCCTCCGTCGGGCTCAGCCGAGCTCTCTTACCACGAGCGCGGCGATGCTAGCACACAACTTCTCTGCATCTTCGGCATTTTCCGCTTCGGCCAGGACACGTACGACCGGCTCGGTTCCCGACGGTCTGACGAGCACGCGGCCGCTCGAGCCGAGCTCGGCGTTGAGTCGCTCGGCCCCCTCCACGATCGCTGGCGTGAGCTCGCGGCGCTCGACGGCCACGTTGCGGAGCGCCTGCGGGAACCGCGACATCGCGGTTGCAGCCTCCGCCAGGGTTCGACCCGCGAGCGCGCGACAGAGGAGCAGTCCGGCCGCGAGCCCGTCTCCGGTCGCGTGGTTTCCGAACCAGATCACATGCCCGGACTGCTCGCCGCCGAGCAGGCCGTTCTCGCGGCGCAGCGCCTCGGACACGTAGCGATCGCCGACGGGCGTCGTGACGACGCGAACGCCGTGCTCCTCCATGAGCGCGTGGAAACCCAGATTGGTCATCACGGTGACGGCGACGACCTCGACGCCGAGCGCGAGAGCGAGGATCGCCATGATCTGGTCGCCGTCGACGGCCGCACCGCTGCCGTCGACCGCCAACATCCGGTCGCCGTCGCCGTCGAAGGCGATCCCGAGGTCGAGCGCCTCTCTCGTGACGAGGAGCTGCAACGCCGAGAGGTCGGTAGCGCCACAGCCGACGTTGATGTTCTCGCCGTCGGGCTCCGTGCCGATCGCGTGCACCTCGGCACCGAGGCCCTCGAACGCGCGCGGCGCCAGCGCCGAGAAGGCGCCGTTCGCGCAGTCGAGGCCGACACGCAACCCAGAGAGGTCGGTTCCACACGACTCGACGACGTGCGCGAGATAGGCGTCGGCCGAACCGCCGAACGGCTCGACTGCCCCACCTCCCGGCGCGTCCGCGTCGAGCAGGGCCTCGATCTCCTCCTCCTGCTCGTCCACGAGCTTGCCCCCGTCGCGAAACAGCTTCACCCCGTTGTACTCCGGCGGGTTGTGCGACGCCGAGATGACGACGCCGAGGTCGGCCGCGAGGTACGCGACCGCCGGAGTCGGGAGAACGCCGCCGAGAACGGCGACTCCGCCTGCCGAGGAGATTCCTCGCGTAACCGCCTCCTCCAACATCGGGCCGGACCCGCGCGTGTCGCGACCGACGACGACGCGTCCGCCTCCGCCCCACAGAGTCGCGGCCTTGCCGATGCGCTCCACGAGGTCAGGCGTCAGGTCGTCGCCGACTATCCCGCGGACGCCGTCTGTTCCGAAGTACCGCCGCACGGCGGGCGAACCTACCGCTTCGAGAACTGGGGCGCCTTGCGCGCCTTGTGCAGGCCGGCCTTCTTGCGCTCGACGATGCGAGCGTCACGCGTCAGGAAGCCCTGGCGCTTGAGCGGCACCCGGATCTCCGGGTCGGCTTCGACGAGCGCGCGGGCGATGCCGTGCCGGATCGCGCCTGCCTGCCCCGACGGCCCGCCGCCCGCGACCCGCACGCGCAGGTCGTAGGTCGACGCGGCCTCTGCCACCTCGAGCGGCGCCATGACCATCTTGCGGTGGACGGCGCGGGGGAAGTACTCGTCGAGCGTGCGGCCGTTGATCCAGGTCTGGCCGTCGCCGGGCCGCAGGATCACGCGCGCGACCGACGTCTTGCGCTTGCCCGTGCCGAGGTACTGCGCGATCTCGCTCATGAGAAGTCGAGCTCCTTCGGCGCCTGCGCGGCGTGCGGGTGCTCCGGGCCGGCGTAGACCTTCAGCTTCGTGAGCTGCGCGGCCGCGAGCTTGTTCTTCGGGAGCATTCCCTTGACGGCCTTGCGAATGACCTCCGTCGGCCGGCGCTCGAGCTGCTCGCGCAGCGTGCGCTGCTTGATCCCGCCGGGGTATCCCGTGTGGCGGTAGTAGATCTTCGAGTCGAGCTTCGACCCGGTCACCGCGATCTTCTCCGCGTTGACGACGATGACGAAGTCGCCCGTGTCGACGTGCGGCGTGTAGGCCGGCTTGCCCTTGCCCCGGAGCGTGTCGGCGATGCGCGTCGCGAGACGCCCGAGCGTCTGTCCGTCGGCATCGACGACGAACCACTCGCGCTGGATCTCTCCGGGCTTTGCCGTGTACGTCTTCATCACAGAAAGAGGGCGGACTCACCGTCCGCCGGCGGGGCAGTGTAGCAATGAACGCCTAGCCCTACGGGTGGGCACGTCAGGACCCCGCGCCATTGACTTCGTGTCGAAAGCGCCGAAGCTTCGGGTGCGGCGTGGGGACGCCGCATCTGCGGCGTGCAACCTAAGGGGTTGGGGAAATGAAGGTGGAAGGAACAGCCGCCTCGCGAGGCCGGCATCTGCTTCGGGTCGTGTTCGTGCTGGTGACGCTGTTCGCCGCCGGACTCGTGACATCCGGTGTTGTGGCGGGCGCAGGCCCACTCGCCGTGCTCTCGGACTCGACGACGACCGAGACCACGACGGAGTCGGACTCGACGTCGACGGAGTCCACGACAACCGAGGACGAGACGACCTCGGAGGAGACGAGCACCGAGCCCGAGACGACCGAGTCAGAGACGACCACCACCGACAGCACTCCTACGCCGAGCGGTCCTCCCACGATCGCGAGCGACAAGGACGACTACTCGCCGGGCGCGCTCGTCACGCTCACGGGTGCCAGCTGGCAGCCCGGGGAGAGGGTCAACATCGACGTCAACGACGACATCGGCCAGACGTGGCGTCGGAATGTCAATGTCGTCGCCGATGGAAACGGCGAGATCGCCGATCGCTTCAACCTTCCTGATTGGTTCGTCGCGACGTATCGCGTCGTCGCGACAGGGGCAACGTCGGGTGCGGCCACCACCACGTTTACCGACGGGGACATCCGGGTGCGTGCAGGCCGGCCACCGTCCAACACGAACACGGCGGTGACGATCGCGGCAGGCGATCTCAAGCTCTTTGCAAGCAACAACTGCTCGGGTGCGTCGGGCTCGTCCAACACGAACGCATTCACGACGAGCACTGGCGGGAATGGATACGCGAACCCGTCCCCTGCGATGAATGCACCCTCAGGCACGTCCTTCAGCATCACGGTTCCGGCTACCGTCACAGTCGGCCCGGCGACCTACGCGTTCTCAAGCTGGGTCTCGGACAACGCATCCACGGCCGTTCATGTCTCAACAACAGGCGTTACGGGTTGTTTCCGCGCCACTTCGAACGGTCAGGGATCGTTGACGGCGAACTATGTCCTTCAAACCGATACGACGGCGCCAACAGTTGTTTCCATCGACCGCACCGGAACGTCTCCGACCAACACGACGGGCAATGTCGGCTGGACGGTGACCTTCAGCGAGAGCGTCAACAACGTCGACGCCACGGACTTCACGCTCGCGAACACCGGCTTGATCGGTTCGCCGGCCGTCGTGACTGTTTCCGGTGGCCCGACGAGCTACACCGCAACCGCGTCGAGTGGAACGGGCAGCGGCACGCTCGGCCTGAACCTCGTCGACGACGACACGATCGCCGACGGGGCCGGCAACAAGGTCGGTGGAACCGGGACTGGCAACGGGAACTTCGCCGGCCAGGTCTACGTGGTCGACCGCATGCCCCCGACTGTGACGGCCGCCGCGGTGACCCTGCCGGGCGGCGCCCCTTACACGGCGAACACGTGGACGAACAAGGACGTGCAGGTCACGCTCACATGCTCGGACGCCGGAGGCGGCGGCCTTACCGGTGCGTCGGGGAACCAGGTGCAGAACTTCACGACGGAAACGACCGCGAGTGGCGCAACGGCGACGTTCAGCGGGACGTGCGCGGACAATGCGGGCAACACGGCCGCGGCTGCGATGTTCGGTCCCATCATGATCGACAAGACGGATCCGACGTTGACCGTCACGCATGCCGCTAACGGCTCGAACGGCTGGAACACGAGTTCACCCGTCTCGGTCTCGATCAATGCAAGCGACGGGCTGAGCGGGCTCGCCGGGGCGCCCACGTGCACCGACAACGGCAACCCGCTTCCCGTGAGCGGCAGCTCGTCACCATGGAGTCCAAACGTGTCCGGGGTCGCCGTGCACGACATCGACTGCTCGATCCTGGACAACGCGGGGAACAGCGCAACGGCGAGCGACGAGGTCAAGATCGACACGACCGCGCCGGTGATCACACCGTCAGTCTCGGGCACGCTCGGTACCAACGGCTGGTACGTCAACGACGTCGGGGTGACGTGGACCGTCCAGGATCCCGAGTCGGGCATCGCGACCTCCACCGGCTGCGGCCCGACGACGGTGTCGACGGATGCGACGGGACTCACGCTGACGTGTTCCGCGACCAACGGCGCAGGCCTGAGCAACTCCGCGTCGACCACCGTCAAGCGGGACGCGACGAACCCGGACGTGACCGTCAACCTCGCGCGCGATCCCGATGCCAACGGTTGGTACAACCACGGTGTCGGCTACCGCGCCGTCGGCTCCGACCCGACCAGCGGGATCGCCGACTGCGACCCGGGCGCTGTCTACGACGGCCCTGACTCGGCC
>DASQLF010000089.1:0-14466 GCA_035630135.1 Gaiellaceae bacterium | reverse complement strand
CTCCCTTGGGCTCCGCAGGCTCGAGGAGGTGGGCGTCGACTTCGTCGTCGTCACGCAGGAGACGAACGAGGCCGTGCCCGCACGCGCTCGCAAGATCCGCATCGAGTGCATCTCGGGCGTCGAGGACAAGCTCCCCGTCCTCCGCGAGCAGGCCGAGCGCCGCGGTGTGCCGCTCGCGGAGATCGCGTACGTCGGCAACGACGTGAACGACGCGGAGTGTCTGGCCGCGGTCGGTGTGCCGGTCGTGCCCTCCGACGCCTGTCCCGAGGTCGTACCGCTCGCGCGGGTCGTGCTCACGCGGGCCGGCGGTCACGGCTGCGTACGCGAGTTCTGCGATGCGGTCTGGAGCGCGAAGCGGGCGGCTGCGGCGTGAGTGATCCACTCTTCGATCTTTCCGGACGGATCGCCGTCGTCACCGGCGGCATGGGCCAACTCGGGCAGGTCTATCTCGCGGGCCTCGCCGAGCGGGGGATGCGCGTCGCCTGCTTCGACGTCGCCGGCGGTGATGTCCCCGATAGCGCGCGCGCGTACGAGGTCGACGTGACGAATCGCGAGTCGATCGCTGTCGCCATCGACGCCGTGACGGCCGAGTGGGGCATCCCGCACCTCCTCGTGAACAACGCCGGCCTCGACTCCCCGCCCGACGCACCGGCGGAGGAGGTCGGGCCCTTCGAGGACTATCCGGAGGCCTCGTTCGACGAGGTCATGGACGTCAACGTGAAGGGAACGCTGCTGTGCTGCCAGGCGGTCGGCGGTGCGATGGCACGCGAAGGACGCGGATCCATCGTCAACGTCTCGTCGGTCTACGGGCTCCTGTCGCCGCCGCAGGATCTCTACGACTTCCGGCGCGCGCAGGGCGAGACGTTCTTCAAGCCGGTGGCGTATTCGGTCTCGAAATCCGCGGTACTCAACCTCACGCGCTACCTCGCGACGTACTGGGCGAAGCAAGGCGTGCGCGTGAACACGCTCACGCTCGGGGGCGTGGAGAACGCCCAGCCGCAAGCGTTTCTCGACGCCTTCGCCGAGCGCTCGCCGATGGGGCGGATGCTCGACGCGCGCGAGGCGCTCGGGGCCGTCGTCTTCCTCGCCTCGGACGCGTCGTCCTACGTGACCGGCTCGAACGTCGTCGTCGACGGCGGCTGGTCGGCTTGGTAGACGTCGAGAACCTCGTCGACGGCACGCATCGTCCCGCCCGCTCGGGCGAGTGGCTCGAGAAGACCAGGCCCGCCGACGAGACGACGCTCTGCCGCGTCGCGCGGTCGGGCGCCGACGACGTTGCCGACGCCGTCTCGGCGGCGCGGACGGCACAGTCAACGTGGGCCGAGCTCACCGCAGTCGCCCGCGGCGACGTCGTCCGCGAGCTCGCGCTGCTCCTGCGCGACCGGCGCGAGGAGGCATCCGCGCTCGTGGCCGAGGAGACGGGCAAGCCGCTCGAGCTCGCTCGCGGTGAGACGGACGCCGCGGTCGAGATGGGGCTCTTCGTCGCGGGCGAGGGCCGGCGCTCCTACGGCCGGACGACGACCGCGAGCATGCCGCACCGCACGGTCATGACTCTCCGCCAGCCGCTCGGCGTCGCCGCGCTGATCACGAGCTTCAACACGCCGCTGCCGAATGTCGCGTGGAAGGCGTTTCCGGCGATCTTCTGCGGCAACGCCGCGGTGCTGAAGCCGTCCGAGCACACGCCCGCGTCCGCGGCGTACTTCGGGCAGGTCGCGCTCGAGGCGGGTGTTCCGACAGGCGTTCTCAACGTCGTACACGGGCTCGGAGAGGAGGCCGGCGCTGCGCTCGTCGACCATCCGGGCGTCGATCTCGTCAGCTTCACCGGCTCTGCGGGAACCGGCCGCGAGATCAACGAAGCGGCTGCGCGACGCCTGACGAAGACCTGTCTCGAGCTCGGCGGCAAGAACGCGCTCGTCGTCTGCGACGACGCCGACCTCGACCGTGCAGTCGAATGGATCCTCGCTTCCGCGTTCTCGAACGCAGGGCAGCGCTGTGCCTCGGCGAGCCGCGTCGTCGTGTTCGACGCGGTCTACGAGGAGCTGCGCTCGCGTCTCGTGCGCGCGGTCGGCGCGCTCGAGCCGCAGCCCGTCATCAGTCGCGAGAGCATGGAGCGGATTCTCGAGGCGCTCGGGCGCGCGGTGGAGGACGACGCCAGGGTGCTGACCGGGGGGACGAGGCTCGAGCGGCCGGGCTGGTATCTCGCTCCCACCGTCGTCGAAGGCGCCGGCCGGGACGCAGAGATCTCGCGGCTCGAGCTCTTCGGGCCGGTGACGATCCTCTACCGCGTCACAGATCTCGACGCGGCCATCGACCTCGTGAACGACTCCCACTACGGCCTCACCGCGGCGATCCACACCGCGAGCGTCCATCGCGCGATGCGTTTCGCCGAGCGTGTCCAGGCCGGGGTCATCGTCGTCAACGCGGGCACGCACGGCTCCGAGCCGCACATGGGCTTCGGCGGCGTCAAGGACTCCGGGACGGGCTGGCGGGAGGCAGGGATCGAGGCGCTCGACGTGTATTCCGATCAGAAGGTCGTGAATCTCGTGGTCGACCCCTCGAAGGCATGAACTCGACTGTCGCAGTGCTGGGTCCCGGAGCCGTCGGCGGCTCGCTCGCCGTGCGCCTGGCGACGAACGGCGTGCCCGTCGTCTGCGTCGCCCACCCGGAGGCGGTGGGCCTCATCGCGCTCGCGGGTCTCGTCGTCGAGTCGCCGGAGGGCACGCTCAGCGCGCGGCTCGAGGTCGTGGAGCACCTCGCGAAGCGCGTCCGCGTGCTGCTCGTGACGGTCAAGGCGCCGGCGCTCTCCGACGCGCTGGAGCGCGTGGATCCGGCCGCCGTCGCCGACGGCGTCGTGATTCCGCTCCTCAACGGCCTCGAGCACATGGAGCCTTTGCGCGAGCGCTTCGGCGACCGCGTGCTCGCGGGCACCATCTCCCACTTCCAGGCGTACCGCGCCGGCCGGGTGCAGATCATCGAGGCGACGGGCGCACCCGTCGTGACGATCGCGTCGGAGACGCTGCCCCGCGGCGAGGTCGAGGCGGTGGCCGAGCTCCTGCGCCGCGCGCGGATCGACGTGCGGGTCGCGCAGAGCGAGAAGCGCGTCCTCTGGCAGAAGCTGGCTCGTATCGCGCCGCTCGCGGCGGCGAGCGCGGCGTCGGGGAAGTCAGTCGGCGAGCTGCGTGTCGATCCCGACTGGCGGCCGCGGCTCGAGTCGGCCGTGGCGGAGGCGTGCGAGGTGGCGGGAGCGGACGGCGTCGGTCTGCAGGCCGCCGCGCAGTGGAAGATCATCGACGACATGGCCGCGGAGACGACTCCCTCGGCAGCCCGCGACGTCGCTGCCGGTCGCCGCTCCGAGCTCGATGCGATCGCCGGCAGCGTGCTTCGCGCGGCCGAACGGCTCGGCGTTCCCTGTCCCGCGTTGACCAGCATCGCTGCCTCGGCCGGATTGCGATGAGCGATTCGAGGGCGGTCGCCTTCGTCCCGGCGCGGTCGGGATCGGAGCGCGTGCCCGGCAAGAACGTCAGGCCGCTCGCCGGTCACCCGCTGCTCGCGTACGCGATCGAGACGGCGCTGCAGAGCGATGCCTTCGAGCGAGTCGTGGTCTCGACCGACTCCGAGGAGATCGCCGAGATCGCGCGCTGGTACGGCGCGGACGTCCCCTTCCTACGTCCGCCGGAGTACGCGACCGCGACCTCGCCCGACATCGAATGGCTCGCGTACACGCTCCACACGCTCGACGAGCGCTACGACCTCTTCGCGCTCGTGCGTGCCACGAACCCATTTCGCGGCCCGGACACTGTGCGGCGCGGCTTCGAGCAGCTCCTTGCGACGCCGGAGGCGGACTCGCTCCGCGCCGTGGAGCTCGTCAAACAGCATCCCGGGAAGATGTGGCGGATCGCCGACGACGGCCGCACGATGGAGCCCGTGCTCGACCAGTCGCACCTCGAGGTCGCGTGGCACGCGGGCCAGTTCCCCGCGTTGCCGAAGGTCTACGTGCAGAACAGCGCGCTCGAGATCGCGTGGACGCGCGTGGTGACGGAGGACGGCACGCGCGAGGGGAAGGTGCTTACGCCGTTCGTCACGCAGGGCCCCGAGGGGTTCAACGTGGACGACGAAGAGGACTGGGCGCGCGCGGAACGGCTCGTCGAAGCCGGGGCTGCGACGCTCACCGCGATCACCCGGTCTCCGTATCCTGCGACGCCGTGAAGGTCGCCTCCCTCGAGACGCTCTTTTGCGACGCCGGCTGGCGTCCGTGGATCTTCGTCAAGGCGACGACCGACGACGGCCTCGTCGGCTGGGCCGAGGTCACGGACTCCCATGGCTCGCCTCGTGGGCTTGCGGGCATCGTCGAGGATCTCTCGCCGCTCGTCGTCGGCCGCGATCCGCGGCCGGTCGAGGCGATCTACTGGGATCTCTATCGCGCGACGCGGCAGAGCCCCGGCTCGGTCGTGGCGAAGGCGCTCGCAGGTATCGAGAACGCGCTTCTCGACGTCAAGGCGAAGGCGCTCGGCATTCCGGTCTACGAGCTCTTCGGCGGGCCGACGCGCGAGTCGATCCCGATGTACTGGTCGCACTGCGGTACGACGCGGGCGCGCGCGTTCGAGGTCACGGGGACGCCGAAGCTCGACTCCTACGACGCCGTGACGGCCCTTGGCCGCGAGGTCGTCGAGCAGGGGTACGGGGCGTTCAAGACCAACGTGGTCGTCCCCGGCGACGAGCCGAAGGTGCTGATGCCCGGATTTGGCGAAGGCGGCGGAACCTTGCTGGCCGATGAGATCGCCGAGGCGCTCGTACGTCTCCTCGAGGCGTTCCGTGACGGGACGGGTGGCGCCGCGCGGCCGATCGTCGACCTGAACTTCAACCTCGAGCCCGAAGGCTGCGTGCGCGTCGCGAAGGCGCTCGACGAGTTCGACCTGCTGTGGCTCGAGGTCGACCTCTTCGACCCCGCTGCGCTCGCGCACGTCCGGCACGTCGCGCCGATGCCGATCTGCTCCGGCGAGAACCTGTACGGCAGCCGCGGATTCCGGCCGCATCTCGAGGCCGGCGGGATGGATGTCGCGTCGGTCGACGTCATCTGGAACGGCTTCCACCAGGCGAAGAAGATCGCCGACCTCGCGGAGACCTTCGAGGTCAACTGCGCGCCGCACAACTACTACTCGCACCTCGCCACGTTCATCGCCGCCCAGTGGTGCGCCGCGATCCCGAACGCGCGGCTCCTCGAGTACGACGTCGACGACGTGCCGTGGCGCGACGAGCTCGTGACCGCGCTCCCGGAGATCTCGGCAGGAAAGCTCCGCATCCCGTCGGGGCCGGGCTGGGGCGTCGAGCTGAACGAGGAGCTCCTCCGCGCGCACCGCTGGCCGCGCGACTAGTCCCAGTACGTCGAGAGGGCGCTGAAGCGTCGCTTTAGCCCGAGCGGGAGCCGCTCGTGGCGGCGGCCGAGTTGCATGCCCGTGAACTTCGCGAGCTCATACGCGGCTGTATACGGGATCCAGCGCCGCTGGCCTGTGCTCCACAGCCACTCGACCTCGCCGCGCGCATACCGCGCACCGGCCCGGCGGAGCGCGCGACCACTGCCAGCTGCATACGAGCGCTCGGCGGACACGCCCGAGTCGAAGAAACGGCGAAACGCGTCCGCGACCGAGTAGGTGTGGGAGTGATGGACCGCGGCCTCGGGCTCGTAGACGAGCTCGTACCCAGCGCGCAGTACGCGGCGAGACCACTCTTGGTCCTCGCTCATGATCAGGTCGTCGGCGAACGGGAACTCCTCCCAGACGGCGCGCGGGATGGCCGAGTTCACGTTCGAGAAGAGCGTCTGCTCGAAGTCGGGCTCGCCATTGCCGGCGAGCCGCTGGACGCGCGCGCCGGGCCCGTAGAGGAAGTCGAGGAAGTAGCGCTCCGGCGGCGTCGCGTCCTCGTGTGGGAGTTGGCGCCCGTACGCGCCGGCTACGCCTTCCCGCGACAAGGAGCGCGTGAGCGCCGCGAGCCATGTCTCGTCTGCGGCGTACGCGTCCTGGCTGGTGAAAACGAGGATCTCTCCCTGCGCGAGCCCTGCGCCGAGGTTGCGTGTGCGCCCGTGTCCGAATTCGGCCGGTGGGATCTCGTGTACCCGTACGCCGCGAGCGCGTGCCGCCTCGACGCTGTGGTCCCGAGAGCCGGAGTCGACCGCGACGACCTCGACCGCGTCGTCGACGTCCTGCCGGGCGATCGCGTCGAGGCAGCGCACGAGGTCGGCGCCGCCGTTCAGCACCGGGATGACGACGGAGATCACGCAGGCGTGGCCGCGACGACGAACTGGTACGCGAAGAGCGGCGGCCGCAGGCTTCCTACCGCGTGTGCGATGCGCTCCGTCGCCGCCGTCCGGGCCACGGGAAGCGGCACCGTGAAGTCGAGCTCGACGATCCGGTAGCCCGCCCGCTCGAGCGTCTCGCGGAGCGTTGCGCGCGTGAAGAGGTGCGTGTGCGTGCGGTCGAGGATGCCGCGCTCGGTGTAGCGCCAGCGACCCGTCAGGAGCCGGAGCCGCATCGACCAGTTGGCCACGTTCGGAGTCGTCAGCACGAGCTGACCGCCCGACCGCAGCAGCGGCCGGACACGCACGAGGAACGCCTCGGGATCGCGGAGATGCTCGATCAGGTCGCCGCAGAGGACGACATCGAACGAACCGGGGTCGAACGGCAGCTCCATCGTCTCCACGTCGCCGACGAGTACCTCCTCGCAGAACGCGCGCGCCTCCTGGGCGGCGGTGGGGTCGAGTTCCAGCCCCACGACCGTGCAGCCGCGCCCGGCGAGCGGCTGCGCGAGATAGCCGCTCGAGCAGCCGACGTCGAGCACGCGCTTCCCGCGTCCGACGAGCGCGAGCAGCTTGGCGTGCCCGGAGAGGGCGTGCTCGTTGAGCGGGACGTAGCCGGTCACGGCTCGACGGCCGCCCCGCGGCGAAGCGGCATCGAGAGCAGGGCCAGGAAGAAGGATGCGAAGACGATCTGGATACCGAGGCCGAGCCCGGTGGCGAGGAGCGCTGTCTCGTAGACGCGCCCGAGCGTGCCGAATCCGTCGAGCGCCCACTCGGTGCCGACCGCGAAGAGGCCGGCGAACGCGAGGAGTACGAGCAGCCCACCGGCGAGAAGCCCGTGCTCGAGCTTCAGCCGCCCACCCAGCCGCTCGAGCAACGGGTCGTGCTCGCCGATGCGTACGCGGGCGTACGTCCGGGCGAAGACGCCGAGCTGGATCACCTGCGCGCCGATCAGCGTGAGCGCGACGAATCCGAGCATCGTGTGGATCTGCCACGTACGACCGAACACGTCCACCGGGCCGGTCGCGAGCGCGAGCATCCCGACGATGCCGAGCAGCAGCATCGCCGCGCCGGGAACCAGGTAGAGCCAGCTCGGGCTGTACAGGAGCATGAAGCGGACGTGCCGCCAGGCGTCGCCGAAGCGGTTGAGCTTCGACTCGCCGACGCGCGGGAAGTAGTCGATCGGGATCTCGCTCACGGTGAGGCCGCGCCGGTAGGCCTTGAAGACCATCTCCGAGGCGAACTCCATGCCGGTGGAGTGGAGGTCGAGCTTCGCGGCGGCGTCGCTGCGGATCGCCCTCATCCCGCAGTGCGCGTCCGACACTTTGACGCCGAAGAGGACGTTGAGCATCCCGGTGAGGATCGGGTTGCCGACGAAGCGGTTGAGGAACGGCATCGCGTCGCCGTGGATCGTCCCCTCGAAGCGCGAGCCGATTACGAGATCGTCTCCCGCCTCGAGCCGGTCGACGAACGGCGCGAGCTCTTGCAGCGGGTACGTCTCGTCGGCGTCGCCCATCACGACGTACTCACCGCGCGCCTCGGCCAGCCCCGCGAGGTAGGCGCTGCCGTACCCGCGTCTCGGCTCCGAGACGACACGGGCGCCGTGCGCGGACGCGACCTCGGCAGAGCGGTCGGTCGACGCGTTGTCGACCACGAGCACCTCGCCGGGCCGCCCGGAGCGGCGAATCCCCTCGAGCGCCTGCTCGACGACCCGTCCGACAGCCTCCTCCTCGTTCAGGCACGGGATGACGACGGAGATCTGCGGGGTCGGAGTCGCCAGCGCCGCTCGAAGCTAGCAGGCACTGAGGTCGCCTCCCCGTCCGTTACCGTCTCTCGCCGTGGCGGGTCTCGCGTTCATCGAGCGGGAAGGCATCGAGCGGATCCGCGCGGGCGGAGACGACGACGCGCGGCTCGCCCTGATCGCAGACGTGTGCCGGCTGAACGCCCTCGTCGCCGTCAAGCGCGCAGGCTCGGGTCACCTGGGTTCGAGCTTCAGCGCTCTCGACATCGTGGCGCACCTCCTCTATTCGGAGCTCAACGTCGCGGAGACCGGCTTCGACAGCCCCGAGCGCGACGTCTTCTTCTCCTCGAAGGGGCACGACGTGCCGGGCCTGTACGCGGCGCTGTACGGGCTCGGCGTCATCCCGGCGGAGCGGCTCGCGCGGCTGCGACGGCTCGGCGGCCTGGACGGCCATCCGGACGTCGGCGTACCCGGGGTCGAGGCGAACTCCGGCTCACTGGGCATGGGCATCTCGAAGGGTCGAGGTATCGCGCTGGCGAAGCGGTACGCGGGTCGCGGCGGGCTCGCGGTCGTGATGACGGGTGACGGCGAGCTGCAGGAGGGCCAGAACTGGGAGGCGCTCCAGTCCGCCGCGCACGATCGGCTCGGCGGACTCTGGATCGTCGTCGACCGCAACGAGCTGCAGTCGGACAAGCGCACCGAGGAGATCCTCGCCCTGGGCGACCTCGAGACGAAGCTGCGCGCGTTCGGCTGGGACGTCGAGACCTGCGATGGTCACGACCATACGGCTCTCCGCGCCACGTTCGCGCGGTTCCGCTCCGGGCCGGACCTCCCCAAGGCACTCATCGCCGACACGATCAAGGGCCGAGGCGTCTCGTTCATGGAGCATCCGGTGGCTCTCGCGGAGGACGGCGGGACGTATCGCTGGCACGCGGGCGCACCCGGCGACGAGCCGTTCGAGCGCGCGCGCGACGAGCTCAGCGCGCGCATCGACGAGGGCTTCGCTGCCCTCGGCCTCGAGTCGCCTGCGTACTGGCCGTTGCCGGCCGAGGAGAGGGCGAGGGAAGCCTCGCCCCTGCAGGGCGAGCCCGAGAGCGGAGCAGGCGCGCGCCGGCCCAGCGTGACCGACGAGTACGTTGTCGACGCATACGGGGAGGAGCTCGTCGCTCTCGCTGGCGAACGCCCGAACCTGCTCGTCCTCGACGCCGACCTCGCATCGGACTGCCGCGTGCGGGCCTTCGAGCTCGCCTACCCCGAGCGCTTCGTCGAGTGTGGCATCGCGGAACAGGACATGGTGTCGACTGCGGCGGGCCTCGCGCGCCACGGCTTCCTGCCCGTGGTGAACTCGTTTGCGTCGTTCCTCGCCTCGCGCGCCAACGAGCAGATCTACAACCAGGCGAGCGAGGGAACGAAGGTCGTCTACGCGCTCCACTACGCGGGCCTGATCCCCGCCGGGCCGGGGAAGTCGCACCAGAGCGTCCGGGACATCTCGCTTCTGGCCGCCTTGCCCGGCATGACGGTGGTGCAGCCGGCGAACGCCGAGGAGACTCGCGAGCTCGTGCGTTGGGCGATCGACGTTGCCGAGGGCGACGTCGCGATCCGGCTCGCGATAGGCCCGTCACCGAGGCAGATCGAGCTCGACGGCTCGCTCGTTCCCGGGCAAGGACGGTTTCTGCGCGACGGCACGGACGCGGTGCTCTTCGCGTACGGGCCCGTGCTGCTGCACGAGGCGCTGACCGCATCCGAGCTCCTCGCCGAGGACGGATTCGGGCTCGCGGTCGTGAACATGCCGTGGCTGAATTCGGGCGACCGCGACTGGCTGGCTGAGACCGTCGAGCCGTACGCGCACGTCCTCGTGCTCGAGGATCACAGCCCCGTCGGCGGGCTCGGTGACGCACTGCGGCGAGAGCTCGACAGCCGCTCCGTCGCGGTCTTCGGGGTCGAGGGCTGGCCCGCGTGCGGGACGCCGACGGAGGCGCTGCGCCACCACGGGCTCGACGGCGCGTCGCTCGCAGAGCGGATCGCGGCCCTGGCCCGCGTGCGCGTTCCGTGAGCGCCAAGCGCGTCTGGATCGTCCTGCCCGACCTGCTCTCGATCCGGGTCTTCTTCGACGCGGGAATCTTCGAGGGATTGCGGGACCGGCTCGGCGGCGACGTTACCGCGATTTTCCTCGTTCCGACCGAGGGCGTTCGCGCGTGGATGAGTCGGCTCGACGGCGTGCCGTCGCTCGACGGAGCCGAGCTCGCCGCGAGCTCCGGCGGGGTCGGCGAGCGCATCGCGCACCGCGTCGACCGGGCGCTCGACGCAAGGCTCGGCTACTACCCGCTGGCGATCCGGCTGAACTACCGCCACGACTTCCACGCCGACCGGATGCATTCCGGCCATCCCAACTGGATGCTCGACCCGTCCCGGGACAGCCGGCTGCCGCACACGGAGCGCGTGGAGCACGCGATGCAGCGCTGGTTCTTCTCCGCGCGACGCCACGTGCCGGCGCGGCTGCTCGAGCGAATGCGCGACGAGTGTGCAGCGCTCGTCGTCTCGAACGTCCAGCCGCGCAGCGTCGTCCCCTATCTCGCGGCGGCGCGCAGGCTCGGTGTCCCGGTTGTCGCCTACGTCGCGAGCTGGGATCACACGGTCGGAAAGGGGGTCATCTCGCCTCACTGCGATCGTTACGTCGTCCAGAACGACGTCATGGAGGAGGATCTGCGGCGCTACCACGGCATCGATCCGGCACAAATCGTCGTGACGGGCTGGCCACAGACGGACGTCTTCCACCGAGGCCGTCCGCGCAGCGAGTACGACGCGCTCCTCCGCACCTACGGCCTCGACCCGGCGAAGCCGCTCGTGCTCGTCATGGGCAACACGCCCACCAATGCGCCCTACGAGGGTCGGTTCGTCGAGCGGCTGCTCGGGTGGTGGGAGGAGAACGCGCGTGAACGCTTCCAGCTGCTCTTTCGCCCGCATCCCCGTGACAAGGAATGGGCCGCGCGCTTCCAGCAGGCGCGCGACCGCGACGGCGTGCACCTGCAGGAGCCGAGCTTCACCGATCTCGAGGAGCTCACGGTGCTTCTGCAGCACGCGGACGCGGTGATCGCGAATGCGGGGACGATCCTGCTCGACGCGCTCGTGAACGACCGGCCGGCCGTGTGCGTCCTCTACGACGAGGGCGCCCCGGCGGGCGAGTCCTGGGCGGCGAAGAACGTGGTCGGCAAGCACTACGAGGAGCTCGCCGCCTCCGGTGCGTTCTACCGTGCGGAGAGCTTCGACGAGGTAGTCGCGGGGCTCGAGCGTGCGCTCGCGGAGCCTGACGAGCTCGCCGAGGCGCGACGGCGCGTGGTGGCGGACGTCGTCGGAGACGTCGACGGACGCGCGGCCGAGCGCACCGTGGACGCCATCGTCGAGGTCGTGGGGCCGACGGTCTAGCCTCGGTGCGGAACCGGCTCACACGTGCCTGGCTGGCACTCCAGGCGTTCTCGGAGCGACCGGCCGCGCTTCTCGTGCTCGTCGCGCTTGCTCTGGCGGAGTACGCCCTCGTCTCGGTTGCGTTCCCGCTCGCGGCCGGGCGCGACCTCGGCACGTACTTCCGGGCGTCGTTCGAGCTTCGAGCCGACGAGGTCCTGCTCCCGCAGGCGCTCCTCATGCGTGCGCCAATCACGGGCGTCGTCGCGGAAGCGCTGCTCGCCCTCGGGCCGGTGGCGGCGGAGCTGGTCATGGCGCTCCTGTACGCGGGAGCGGTGCTCTGCTGGTGGCGGGTCGGCCGGAGCGTCGGAGTCGCGCCCGGCATCGCGCTCGCCGGGCTCGTACTCGCATATCCGGGCTACGTCCTCCTGTTCCATCGGCTCGCGAGCGATGCGCTCTACGCCGCCGCCTTCGCGCTCGCCGCCCTCCTCACCGCGCGGCTTGTCGAACGGCGCACGCCGGCACGCGCGGCCGCCGTCGGGCTGGCACTCGCCCTCCTCGTCCTGATCCGTCCGGTCAGCCTCGTCCTCGTCGTACTGGCGCCGCTGGTGCTCGTGGCACGCGGGCCGTGGCGCCCGCGCGTGTCCTCGCTGGCCGCCGCGGGCGCAGCGGTTGTGGTCCCACTCCTTCTCTGGGCGAGTCACAACGCGTTGCGGGCCGACGACTTCACCGTCGTGCGCGGCGCGGGTCACGGGCTGCCTCTTTTCCGCGCGTTCGTCGAGGACCGGATCGTCTCGCCGGAGAACGGGGCCGCGTCGCGGGAGCTCGCAGCGGCCGTCCTCGACGACCTGTTGCCCCGAGAGCCGTACCGGTCGTACGAGATCGACCTCGACACGTTCTTCGACTCGGGAAGCGCACGCATGCACGAGGATCTCATCGGCCTGGCGGACAGAACATGGGGCTGGGACGACGACTACGCGCAGCTCGCGCGGGTGGGGCGCGAGGCGGTGCGCGCCCATCCGGGGACGTATGCGCGCGGCGTGGCCCGCGACTCCTGGCGACTGCTGTGGTGGCCCGTGTACCTGCCGCTCGACGAAGGGGACGCCGCGCCGGTCCCGCGTCGGCTCGCAGCGGCGTCGCAGCTCCCCGAGCCGAGCGAGGGTCAGCCGATTCCCGCGGCGAGCGTGTCGGCCTTCATCTCGACGCCGGACGGCCGCTTCCGCGAGGTGTGGACGTCTCCGGCGATCCATCAGATCTACGCCGACGACGACGCCGGCAACGCCCACCTCGACCGGATGAACCGCCGCGTTGCCGAGTTGTACGAGCAGTTCTCGGACCGGAGCGGAAGCGCCGAGCTGGGGCGCTGGCTCGACCGCGCGTCGAAGTGGTTCCCGCGCCCGCTTCTCTGGCTCGCCGTCGGCATCGTCGCTCTCGCCGTGAGACGACCGCGCCGTACGGCGACGCCGCTCGTGTTGACCGCCGCCGCCCTGCTCGTGATCGTCGCCACCTCGCTGGCGGTTCCGGCCGCCGCGGAGTACGCGGCCCCGCTCGCGCCGGCGTTCCTCCTGCTCGCATGCGCCGGGCTTCTCGGCACGAGGAGAACGGCATGAAGGTCGTGATGACGTTGCTCGTGCGCAACGAGGCGGACATCGTGGACGCCCAGATCGCGTTTCACCTGAACGCCGGGGTCGACTTCGTCATCGCGACCGACAACAGGTCGCACGACGGCACGACCGAGATCCTCGAACGCTACGAGCGCTCCGGACGCCTGCAGCTGATTCGCGAAGACGGCGACGACATGCGTCAGGCCGCGTGGGTGACGCGGATGGCACGTCTCGCGGCGACGGAGCACGATGCGGACTGGGTCATCAACTCAGACGCCGACGAGTTCTGGTGGCCTCGCGGGGGCACGTTGAAGGACGTGCTCGGCGTCGTGCCCGCGCGGTTCGGCGTGATCCGCGGGTGCTGGCGGCACTTTCTTCCCCGACCCGACGGGCACCCCGATTTCGCGGAGCGCATGACCGTGCGGCTCCGTACGCCCGCCTTTCCGGGGGACAAGTCCACGATCTACCACGCCCACCAGAAGGTGGCGCATCGTGCGGACCCGTATGTCGAGATCGAGCCCGGCAATCACAACGCGAGCGGTCGCGGGCTCGAGCCACTGCGTGGCTGGCACCCCGTGGAGGTGCTCCACTTTTCTTTCCGGTCGAGTGAGCAGGCCGCGCGCAAGGCTGGCGTTGGCTGGCTGCGAAACGCGGTGGTCGAGCACGAGCCGCACCAGCTTCGTCTCGATCGAGCCGTTCGCGATAGTGAGGCAGCGTCGTTCTTCGAGGAGCTCGCTATCTCGGACGAGCAACTCGAGCGCGGCCTCGCCGACGGGACGCTCGCCGTGGACACGCGTCTTCGTGACGCGCTGCGGTCGCTGCGCGATCCGGCAGGCACGTACGGCCTCGACGGCTGGCACCTGAACTTCGAGACGCCGGACACCGACGATGCCGCTGCGTACGCGGCGGAGGTCTCGGTTCTGGCGAGCATCGAGGCCACCGTGCGTGCCGAAAGCCGCGTGGCAAGGATCGAGGCACGCCTGCATAGACTCCGGCCGCGATGACGCTCGTCATGACCCTGTTGGCGCGGGACGAGGCCGATGTCATCGAGTCGTGGCTCGCTTTCCACCTGAACGCCGGGGCGGACTTCGTCGTCGCGACGGACAATCGCTCGCAGGACGGCACGACCGACGTCCTCGAGCGCTACGCCCGAGAGGGCCACCTCCATCTGATTCGCGAGGACGGCGACGACCTTCGCCAGGATCAGTGGGTGACG
This sequence comes from Gaiellaceae bacterium, assembly GCA_035630135.1. GTDB lineage: Bacteria > Actinomycetota > Thermoleophilia > Gaiellales > Gaiellaceae > GMQP-bins7. The sequence continues at coordinate 217 of DASQLF010000089.1, read as the reverse complement.
CGGATGGCCCGGCTCGCCGCGACCGACTTCGGTGCGGATTGGGTCATCAACTCCGACGCGGACGAGTTCTGGTGGCCTCGCGGGTCCTCACTGGCGCGTGTGCTGGACGCAATTCCTCCGCGCTACGGAACCGTCGGCGCGTTCCTTCGCACCTTCGCCCCGCGGCCTGACGCGAGCGAGTCGTTCGCGGAGAGGCTCACGGTCCGCTTCTCGGCTC
>DASQLF010000088.1:0-10667 GCA_035630135.1 Gaiellaceae bacterium | reverse complement strand
GGCGGCGGTCCGTGCCCTCGTCGCCGACTTCGAGGGGCGCGAGGCGTATCTCGAGGATGTGCCCGTTGCCGACACGGTCCTCGCGCTGCAGGCGCTCGCGGCCGAGCGGTGGATCGTGATCGCGCTCGACTCGCCGGTTCTCCCGGCCTGAGACGAGGCTATGGCTCGCCGGCGGCGAGCTCGCGCGACCGCACCATCGCGGCCTGGATCGCGTTCAGGAAGGCAGCGCGCACGCCGGCCATCTCGAGCTCCCGGATCGCCGCGATCGTCGTCCCACCGGGAGAGGTGACCATCTCGCGCAGCTCGACCGGGTGCATCTTCTCGTCGCGGAGCTGCTTGGCGGTGCCGAGCATCGTCTGGACGACGAGCTGCGTCGAGATCTCCCGCGCCAGGCCGAGAAGGATGCCGGCCTCGATCATCGCCTCGGCGAGGAGCGCGAAGTAGGCAGGCCCGGAGCCCGACACCGCCGTAATGGCGTCGAGCGACGACTCGGGCACACGGACGACGGCGCCGAGATGGGACAGCGCCTCCTCCGCCAGGTCGAGATGCGCGTCGTCGGCATGCGCGCCTGCCGAGAGGCCCGCGATTCCCTCGTGCACCGTCGACGGGGTGTTGGGCATCGCGCGCACGACGGGGACACGATCCCCGAGCCGGCTCTCGATCCGCGACGTGGGAATCGCAGCTGCCACGGAGAGGACGGTCTGCTCGGGCAGGATCAAGGTCCCGATCTCGCCGAGCAGCCCCTCGATGTCCTGCGGCTTCACCGCGATGACGACGAGCGACGCGCCGGCCGCTGCGTCGTGATTCGAGAGCGTCGCTTCGACGCCGTAGCGCTCGCGCAGCTCGTCGACGCGCTCCTGGCGCCGCACGGTCGCTGCCACCTCGGCCGGCTCGCGCCAGCCCGAGGACAGCAGGCCCGATATGAGCGACTCGCCGATCCGTCCTGCACCGAGGATCGCGATCTTGCGCGTGTCGACCATCGGCGGAGTGTACGGCCGGTCAGGCTGCGGTTTGCGACGAGCTTCGTACGAGACGTGCCCGATCCATGCTCGCGCCCGGGACCAAGCCGCGCTTGAAGCCCTGGAGCAGGAACACGCTCGCGAGGCCCTGCCATTCGCCGTACGGCGCCAGCAACGCGGCCGTCTCCCCTGGCTCGGGCCAGCGGCAGCGCAGCGAGGCGAGGAGCTTGACGAGCGCGAGGTCGTCGACCAGGCCCGCGTCGTAGCGGCCGAGGCCCTGGAGCGCGACCACGCCGACCGTCCAGGGGCCGATGCCACGCTCGCGTCCGAGGCGCGCGAGGGCGTCGTCTCGCGTGCGCAGGGCCTCGAGGTCGATGCCGCGCGCGAGTCGGGTGAGCGTCAGCGCGCGGCTGCCCGCGAGCCCGCACGCGGTGATCCGTGCCGGCGAGATGCGCGCGAGGGCTTCGCGGCCCGGCGGGTCGTCGCCGCAGGCGCGGATGATCGCGTGCTCGATCTGCAGCGCTCGCGAGGACTGGATCAGCTGGCCGCAGACGCCCCGGATGACGGCGTGCGTCACCGTCGCCTTCCTGCGCGGGCGCATCCCGCGCAACCGCCGCACCGTCGGGCCGATGAGCGGATCGTGCGCGTACAGCCGGTGGAACTCGCTCGTGTCGTCGTCGAGCGCGAGCATGAACCGCGCCTCGCCGACCGAGCGCTCGCAGGACGCCCGGACGACGACTCGTCCGTCGGTCAGCTGTTGAGCCGACGCCCAGCGACCGTCGGGCAGCCGCGCATGCCACGACGCCGTGCCGGCTGTCAGCTTCAGCGAGTAGAGGCCCTTCGCTCTCAGCACGGCCTCGACCATCGGGCGAGCTTAGACATGGGGTCGGGCCCGTGGGGTCTGACCCATACTTCCGCGCAGTGCGGCTCGCCGACGCCATCTCACTCCGCTCGCGCCAGCGGAAGCTGCAGCTCTTCCTGGACGAGCTTCGCCCGTCGGCCGAGACCACGGTGCTCGACGTCGGCGCCGACGAGATCGGCTTCGGCGAGGGCGGGGGCTGCGGAACGATGAACTTCTTCGAGGAGCACTACCCGTGGCCGGAGCGGATCACCGCGCTCGGGCTGCACGACGGCACTGCCTTCCGCGCGCGCTACCCGAACACGGCGTACGTCCAGGGCGATGCCTGCTCGCTCCCGTTCGCGGACGGGCAGTTCGACGTCGTGTTCTCGAACGCGGTGGTCGAGCACGTCGGCGACCGGAAGCGGCAACGGCAGCTCGTCTCGGAGGCGATCCGTGTCGGGCGCCGCGTCTTTCTCACGACGCCGAACCGCCGGTTTCCGATCGAGGTGCACACGCGGCTGCCGCTCGTCCACTGGCTGCCCGAACCACTCTCGCACCCGCTCTACCGGGCGACGGGGCACGCGGCCGCAACCGATCTGCACCTGCTGACGCGCCGCTCGTTCGCGTCGCTCTTCCCCGGCCACGTCCGTATCGTCGGCCTCGGCCTGACTCTGGTGGCGATCGTCGATTAACGCGCGCAACCTGATCGGGATCGCGACCGGGGTGCTCGTGGTCGGGCTCGTCCTGCACAACGCTGCGATGGCGCAGCTCTGGGAGCTCGGCGTACGCGGGACGATGCTCGACGCCGTGGCGGCCTGGAAGGAGGCGCTCCTCCTGGTCGCGCTGCTTGTCGTCGCCTGGAAGGTCAGGCGGCTCCCAGCGGTCACCGCGGCGGACGTCCTAGCCGGGAGCTACACGGCCGTCATCGTCCTCTACTGGCTGATTCCGCAGGACGTGCTCGGAGGCGACGCGACTGCGAGAGGAGAGCTGCTCGCCCTACGCCACCATCTCTTCCCGGTCGCCGCCTACGCGCTCGGACGCCTCGTGGGCCTCGCCTGGGAGGAACGCGGTCGGGTCAGTGGGCTCGTGATCCTGTCGGCCGTGGTCGTGGCTCTCGTCGGGCTTCTCGACCTCGCGTTCGTCTCACTGCAGGCCTGGCGCGATTCGGGCGTTCCCGGTTGGTTCGCGGAGCAGCTCGGCCTCGACTACGAGGGCCTCTCCGGTCTGCCGGAGAACTGGGTCTACAACACGGGCGACGAGAACAATCCGCTGCGAAGGCTCGTGTCCACGTTCCTGTCGCCGCTGGCGAGCGCGTACGCCCTCGTCGTGGCGCTGATCTACGTCGTGAGTCGGCCCCTGCGTTGGTGGTGGGCGGTCCTCGCGGCGGTGCTGTTCGTCGCTCTCCTGTACACGCACACACGGGCTGCGTTCGGTGCGCTCGTGTTCGGGCTCGTGCTGCTCGCGATGCTCCAGCGGCGGCTCGCGCCGGCCGCTGTCGCCGGATTGTTCGCCGTGGTCAGCGCGGCCTTCCTCGTCGCGTACCCGATGATCGGACCGACCACGAGCTATACGCCTACGGAGCTCGAGGAACTGCGCGCGAACGCGATCGTCGAGGGCGGTACGGGGCGCGGGCGGATCCAGGCGATCGACGACGAGTCGACGGAGAGCCACTGGACGAACCTGCGAGACGGCATTCGCGTCGTGCTCGAGCACCCGCAGGGTCGCGGCCTCGGCAACGCGGGCGTCGTCGCGAAGCGGACCGGAGTGGAGATTCTCGCCGGCGAGTCGACGTATACCGAGCTCGGCGTCGATGCGGGCATCGCCGGTGTCGCCGCCTTCGTCCTCTGGAGCGTCGCGGTGCTGCTCGGGCTGTGGCGTCGCGAAGCGTGGCTCGCCGCGGCGTTTGCGGCAGTTCTCGCGCTCGGCCTGCAGACGGACGTCATCGGCATCCACTGGCTCGCGTTCACGGTCTGGTTCGCGGTGGGAGTCGCGCTCGGTGGGCCACGAGAGGCGCCGGATCCTTCCGAGATCTACGCAGGGAACGAGCCGGGATCGGAGACGGCTCTCTCGTAGAGCTCGTCGTCGATGTTGCGTCCGGTCATGACGAGCACGATCGGTCCTTCGCCCGTTTCCTGCAGCTGAGCGAAGGCCGCGAGCGCGGCAGCAGCCGCGGCTTCGACGCGTAGCCCGAGCTCGGCGAGCCTGCCGAGCGCGGTGGCGATCTCGCGCTCGCTGACGAGGATCATCTCGTCGACGACCTCGTCGAGCACGGTGACGGCATGCGGAATCGCCACCCGCACCGCGAGGCCGTCGGCGATTGTGTCGCACTCGTCCGTTTCCACGGGCCGCCCCGCCTGCCAGCTCGATGCCATGACCGGCGCGGCAGCCGCCACGGCGCCGATGCAGGCCGTTCCGCGTTCGTGCAACACCAGCCCGATGCCACCGACGAGAGCCCCGTTGCCGACCGGAACCACGACGACCGCCGGAGGCCGGCCGAGGTCCTCGAGGATCTCGTGCGCGATCGTCCCGTAGCCTGCGTACTGCGCCGGCTCGGCTCCGTCCTCGAAGAACGGGAGGCCTTCCTCGTCGGCCCAGGCTTTCCCGCGCTCCTTCGCCTCGTCCAGGTCTGCCCCGACGAGCCGGATCTCCGCCCCGAGCGTGTCGAGCCGCTCGAGCTTCGTCGCACTCGCTGATTCGGGCGCGAACACGACCGCTGTGAGGCCCGCACGCTCCGCGGCCCATGCTGTCGCTGCCCCGTGATTTCCGGTCGACGCGGTGACGACCGTCGAGGCGCCATCGGCTCCGTAGGCCTCCACGACGGGCACCGCACCGCGCCACTTGAAGGCGCCGAGCTCGTGGGTGTCCTCGCGCTTGAAGAAGACCGGTCGCCCCGCGAACCCGCTCGACACGTCGTCAAGTGGAGTCGGAGGTGGCACGAGGCGACGATACGCTACGACCGTGGGCGGGCAGATCGATCCGCGCGTGGACATCGGCCACGTGCACCTGAAGGTGGCGGATCTCGAGCGCGCGCTCGCGTTCTACTGCGGTGTCCTCGGTTTCGAGGAGCAGGCGCGCTACGGGACGCAGGCGGCCTTCATCTCGGCGGGGGGCTACCACCATCACATCGGCCTCAACACCTGGGAATCGCACGGCGGCACGCCTCCACCCCCGGGTCACACCGGTCTCTACCACGCGGCGATTCGCTACCCGGATCGCGCGAGCCTCGCAGACGCGCTGCGCCGGCTGGTCGACGCGGGCGTGCAGCTCGACGGCGCGTCCGACCACGGTGTTTCCGAGGCGCTGTACCTTCGCGACCCCGACGGCAACGGCCTCGAGCTCTATCGCGACCGTCCGAAGGAGGAATGGCCTCGGGCGGAGGACGGATCGCTCGGGATGTTCACGGCGCCACTCGACGTGCGCGCGCTCCTCGCAGAGGCTGAATAGGGCTCCGCGGCTGCTAAACTCCCGGGCGTTAATCAAGAGCGAGTCCGGTCTGCGCGTGCGCTTTCCTACCCGTTCGTGAGTTGGTAAGGGAGGTGTTTTCTATGGCAACCGGAACCGTGAAGTGGTTCAACGACAGCAAGGGGTATGGCTTCATCACCCCGGACGAGGGATCGAAGGATCTCTTCGTGCACTTCAGCAACATCTCGGGCGATGGCTTCAAGAGCCTGTCCGAGGGTTCGCGCGTCGAGTTCGAGCCCCGCGAGGGTCAGAAAGGCCCCGAGGCGACGAACGTCATTCCCGTCGCGTCGTAGGGAATCTTTGAGCCGTGGCCGCATCAGCGGCCACGGCTCCTTTCTCCCCCGACAAAGGAGCTGCGATATGAAGCAGAAGGAAGAGAAGCTCGAAGTCGAGGGCGAGGTCATCGAGGCCCTGCGCAGCCGGATGTTCCGCGTGCGGCTCGACAACGGGCACGAGGCGCTCGGGTACATGGGGGGCAAGATGAAGCGCTATCGCATCAGGGTCTTCCCGGGCGATCGCGTCCGCATCGAGCTCTCCTCGTACGACCTGACCCGCGGCCGTATCGTCTACAGACTGAGCTAGTCCGCAGCGAGGGGATCCGCTGCGCGGATACCACTCACGCGATAGTCCTGGAGCGGCCGCTGTCGCGGCCGGCCGTATCTACCGACCGACGCTTCGCTGATTCCGAAAACCAGCGGGGGTCAATCCGGTGGCCTCCTTGAAGGCGCGGCTGAAGTGACTCTGGTGCGCGAAGCCGGCGCTCACGGCGATCTCGCGGAGCGAGTCGTCGCTCTCGACCAGCCGGCCCTTCGCCCATTCGAGCCGGAGCCGCCGCACCCGACGGCCGATGGTCTCGCCGTGATGCGTGCGGAAGACGCGCGCAAGATGCGCCGGGTGGACATGGACGACCGCGCCGAGCTCTTCGATCCTGATGCGGCCGAGGTAGTGCGCAGCGAGGTACTCGTCGACCGTAGACAGCCAGCCTGGGGGGCGAGGGAGCTCTTCGGCGTCCTCGGCGCTTCGGAGCGCCGACGCCACGAGCTCGAGCGCGAGCCCCTCGACAGCGAGGTCGGTGACGCCGTCCCGCGGGCTGCGGAGCTCGGTCGCCAGGTCACGCGCTAGTGACCCGAACGCGGGGCCGCGAAGGCGTCGGATCCGGCCGAGCAGGCGCGTACAGCGCGCTCCGATCTCCGAGCTGGGGTCGATCTCGAGCGTCACGATGCGCGTGCCGCTGGGGAAGCGGTCGCGGTGGGGGAGCTCCGCCGGCATGACGTAGGCGCCGCTCGCCGCTATGTCGAACTCGAGGCGACCGAGGTCCTTCCCGATCGCACCGTCGAGCACAACCGCCAGAAAGGGCCAGGCGTGCTCGTGTCGATGCGAGCAGAACCCGCACCACTGGTTGTCCGCGACGACGAAGCCGTTCACCGTCAGCGTGGGTGCCGCGTCGCGTCTGGGCTCCATGCTCTTCCGACGACGGCCACGCCGATGTGTTTGCCCTGCAAGGGCCGGATGCTCGGATCGTGCTACGCGGACGAGGTCGGTGCTCAGCGCTCTCGTGCAAGGACGGCTTCGGACGGTGCAAGACGTGCGACACGGGCGGGCCTAGCTTCGAACCAGGGCAACTCGACTGGAGGGAGCACCATGCGCAGACATACGAAGTGGCTGCTGCCCGTTGCAGTCGCCGCCGCGCTCACGCTCGTCGTGGGACCGGCCGCGACCGCGGGCTCGGAGCGAGCCGCAGCAGGCACCGTCGTCTTCATTCACGACCAGGAGCCGCCGAACCTCAATCAAGGATTTGTCGGCAACGGTCTCTACACGACGAGCTTGGTCGTGAACAACATCTGGCTCGGAGGCCAGATCCGCGACGCGAACGCGAAGTGGGTTCTCCGCAACTTCGCGGGCAAGCCGAAGCTGGTCAAGCAGAACCCGCTGACCGTGTCGATCGAGTTCAAGAAGAACGCGGTGTGGAGTGACGGGAGGCCCGTCACCGGCGCTGACTTCCGTGCGACGTGGCAGGTCAACGTCGACCCGCGGAACAACATCATCACGCGCACGGGCTGGGAGGACATCAAGTCCGTGAAGGCAGCGGGGAAGAAGGCGACGATCGTCTTCAAGAAGCCGTACGCGTCCTGGGAGTCGCTCGTGTCAGGCGGTGTCTGGGCAGCGCACGTCGTGCAGGGACGCAACATGAACGAGGCTTTCGCAGACTCGATCCCGGTCTCGAACGGACCGTGGAAGTTCCAGAGCTGGCAGAAGGGCGTCCAGCTGACGGTCGCGAGGAACCCGCGCTACACGGCTGGGCCGCGGATGGTTCTCGACAAGCTCGTGTTCCGGTACATCGTCGACACCAACGCTCGCTTCCAGGCGCTCAAGGCCAATGAGGGCCAGGTCATGGAGCCGCAGCCGCAGCTCCAGATCGCCGAGTTCCAGAACGACTCGAAGTTCAAGGTCGACCAGAAGATCGGCTACACGTTCGAGCATCTCGACATCCAGCTCGGGGCGAAGGGGCATCCGGCTCTCAAGCTGCCGTACGTCCGGCAGGCGCTCATCACGGGGATGAACCGGACGCAGATCGCACAGGCGCTCTACCGCGAGATCGCGCCCGGCTTGCCGAAGCTCGACAGCCTCGTCTTCAAACCGTTCGAGTCGGCGTACGCCAAGCAGTTCGGCGGGTACGCCTTCAACCAGAAGAAGGTCATCTCGATCCTGAAGGGCAAGGGCTGTACCGGCGGGCCCACCGCTCCCAGCGCGTCGAACGACGACATCTTCTCGTGCCCCGGCGCCGGCAAGTTGTCGTTCCGCTTCTCGACGACCACGGGCAACCAGCTCCGTGCGCTCACCTTCGAGATCGTCCAGCGGCAGCTCAAGTCCGTCGGCATCGAGCTCGTGCCGCGCTTCCAGCCGGCAGGGCTCCTCTTCGGCACGACGCTGCCGTCGAGCGATTGGGATCTGATCATGTTCACCTACATCCAGTCGCCCGAGTCCAAGAACGCGGCGAAGGATCTGTACGCGTGCGGTGGCGGCCAGAACTACGGCAACTACTGCAACAAGCGCGCGACGGCGCTTCTGGACAAGGTCGCGGTCTCACTCGACGCGGCCGAGCGCGACAAGCTGCTCGACCAGGTCGAGCGGCAGTTCCTGGTGAAGGAGCTTCCGTCGATCCCGCTCTACGCGCGGCCGATCTACGTCATCCGCGCGAACGGCGTTCGTGGTCCCGGGGTCAACCCGACGCAAGAGGGAAGTCCCTGGAACGCGAGCACGTGGAGGACTGCCGCCTAGGCGTTCCCTCCATCCGAGGCGAGAACGGCCCGTCCCGCTGCCCCGGGGCGGGCCTTCTCGTGTCCGGGGACGATGCGGCGTCGCCGCTTCGTCAGCTATACCTCGGAGGTGGCCTCGAACAAGGCCGTCGAGCACCTCGAGCGGGTCGTGATCCGGTTCGCCGGCGACTCCGGCGACGGGATGCAGCTCACGGGCGACCGCTTCACGAGCGAGACGGCGGTCTTCGGCAACGACCTCGCGACGCTTCCCGACTTCCCGGCCGAGATCCGCGCGCCGGCGGGCTCGCTGCCGGGCGTGTCCGGCTTCCAGGTGCACTTCGCCGACCACGACATCCTGACGCCGGGCGACCAGCCGAGCGTGCTCGTGGCGATGAACCCGGCCGCGCTCAAGGTCAACGTCGCCGACATCGCGAAGGGCGGCACCGTCATCGTCAACACCGACGCGTTCAACGAGCGCAACCTGCAGAAGGCCGGGTATGCGTCGAACCCGCTCGAGGACGGATCGCTCGGGGACTTCCACGTCCACACCGTGGCGCTCTCGTCGATGACGGTCGAGGCGCTCAAGGGCATCGACGGCGTGACCTCGCGAGAGGCAGAGCGCTCGAAGAACTTCTTCGCGCTCGGGCTCATGTCGTGGCTCTACAATCGCCCGACCGAGGGCACGCTCGGCTTCATCGAGTCGAAGTTCGCGAAGCGCCCCGAGATCGTCGAGGCGAACACGAGGGCCTTCAAGGCCGGCTGGAACTACGGCGAGACCTCCGAGGACTTCGCCATCTCGTACGAGATCGCGCCGGCGCCGTCGGCTCCCGGGACGTACCGGCAGATCTCCGGGAACACGGCGCTGACGTACGGTCTCGTCGCCGCGAGCAAGCTCTCCGGGCTGCCGCTCTTCCTCGGCGCCTATCCGATCACGCCGGCCTCCGACATCCTGGAGCAGCTCGCAGCGCTGAAGCACTTCGGCGTCCGCACGTTTCAGGCCGAGGACGAGATCGCGGCCTCGGGAGCGGCGCTCGGGGCGGCCTTCGGCGGCTCGCTCGGAGTGACGACTTCGGCCGGGCCGGGGATCGTGCTCAAATCGGAGACGGTCGGGCTCGCGGTGACGCTCGAGCTGCCGCTCGTGATCGTGGACGTGCAGCGCGCCGGGCCGTCGACCGGCATGCCGACGAAGCCCGAGCAGGCGGATCTCCTGATGGTGCTCTTCGGGCGGAACTCGGAGTCGCCCGTGCCTGTCGTGGCCGCGTCGACTCCGTCGGGCTGCTTCGAAGCGGCGATCGAGGCTGCGCGGATCGCGGTGAAGTACCGGACGCCGGTGTTCCTGCTCTCCGACGCGTACCTCGCCAACGGCTCGGAGCCCTGGCTCATCCCGGACGCCGAGTCACTGCCCGCGATCGAGGTCGACTTTGCCACCGCTCCGAACGACGACGAGACCTTTCTTCCGTACAGGCGCGACGCCGAGACGCTCGCGCGGCCGTGGGCGATTCCCGGCACTCCGGGCCTCGAGCATCGCATCGGCGGCCTCGAGAAGGAGGACGAGACCGGGAACGTCTCGTACGATCCCGACAACCATGACCGCATGGTGCGGCTACGCGCCGCGAAGGTCGCTGGGATCGCGGCGGACATCCCCGAGCTCGAGGTCGACGATCCGGACGGAGCCGACACGCTCGTCCTCGGCTGGGGGTCGACGTACGGCGCGATCGGCGCGGCGGCGCGCCGGGTGCGCGCGACGGGCCGAAAGGTCGCGACGGCGCACCTCCACCACCTCAATCCGTTCCCGCGGAACACGGGCGACGTCGTCCGTGCCTACGACAAGGTGCTCGTGCCCGAGATGAACCTCGGGCAGCTGCGCATGCTGATCCGCGCGCAGTTCCTCGTCGACGCGGCCGGTTACAACAAGGTGCGCGGACGGCCGTTCAGGGCCGCCGAGCTCGCGGATGCGATCAGCGCTCTGGTGGACTCGTGATGGCCGAGGGCAACGGGAATCTTCTGCAGCTCACGGCGAAGGACTTCAAGTCCGACCAGGAAGTCCGCTGGTGCCCCGGCTGCGGCGACTACGCGATCCTGAACGTGATCCAGGGCTTCATGCCCGAGCTCGGTCTCTCGCGCGAGCGGATCGTCTTCGTCTCCGGG
>DASQLF010000087.1:0-6028 GCA_035630135.1 Gaiellaceae bacterium | reverse complement strand
ACCGAGAGCTCGCGGTAGAAGCGGGACAGGAGTGCATTGCCTGCGAGGTCGATTTGGAACTCGTGGAATGCGGCATTGGCAGCGTCCCACTCCTCGTGCGAGATGGCCGCGTCGGTCGCGTCGAGGAGATCCGCGAAGTGCTCGAGCTGCGTTGTGTCGACGCCGCCGACGGAGAGCTCGGCCGCGAGTAGCTCGAGCGCCAGCCGTACGTCGTAGCCCTCCGCGACCGCGCGCGCCGTCACGGGCGTGACGAAGTAGCCGCGCCGCGGCCGCACGGTGAGGAGGCCCTCCGACACGAGCCGCGTGAGCGCGTGGTGCACCGGGCTCCGTGACACGCCGAGCTCGTCGGCGAGCACGTGGAGGCTCAATTTCGCGCCCGAGGGCTCCTGCCGCGTCAGGATCCGCGTCCGGAGGTCGTCGTAGACCCGCTCGTTCAGGTTGACTGCAGTCAGCGCGACGGGCATCTGTGCTGGACCTAACATGGCTCGAGGGGTTGAGGCAACCCCTGTGGATACCCTGATTCGCGTGGTGGTACGCGTGCGCTTGTTCGCAGGGCTCCGTGAGCGCGCCGGCTCCGGGGCGCTCGAGCTCGACCTCTCCGACGGCGCGACCGTCGGCGACGTCTGGCCGCTGCTCGAGCTCGGCGACGAGCCCGCAGGCCTCCTGTACGCGCGAAACCGCGCGTACGTCGAGCGCACGGAGGAGCTTCGGGCTGGAGACGAGGTCGCAGTCATCCCTCCGGTCTCGGGTGGAGACTTCCGCCTCTCCGAGGAACGGCTCTCGGTCGACGCCGCGGTCGCCGAGGTGCGCGACGACGCCGCGGGGGCGATCGCGACGTTCATCGGGACGACGCGTGCTCACTCACGCGGCCGTGAAGTGGTTCACCTCGAGTACGAGGCCTACGAGGGAATGGCCGAGGAGGTCATGGGCGAGCTCGCGGCGAAGCTCGGCGAGCGCCATGAGCTGTGCAAGGTGGCGATTCACCATCGCACCGGTCGCGTCGAGATCGGCGAGACGAGTGTCGTGATCGCCGTCTCGGCTCCGCACCGCGCCGCCGCCCTCGCCGCCTGCCACGAGGCGATCGACGAATTGAAGGTGTCCGTCCCACTGTGGAAGAAGGAGACGTACGTGGGAGGTGAAGAGTGGATCGGCCAGGGGTCGTAGACCGCGAGGAGCGCGATCCGCGCTACGAGCCGGCGGATGCGCCGGACGCGCCGAGCTTCCCGGAGTACGACCCGACCGGGTACGGCGAGCGCGGGTACGAGCCGCTGCAGCCGCGGGGTGGACTGCTCGACCTGCTGAAGAAGCTGGTGGCGCCGATCGTCGCGCTCGGCTTTCTGCTCGTGAAGTTCGGCGGCTTCCTCCTGAAGTTCAAGGTCTTGACGACGGGCCTGTCGATGCTCGTCTCGATCGGGGCGTACGCCTGGATCTGGGGGCTTCCGTTCGCCATCGGCTTCGTGCTCCTGATCCTCGTGCACGAGCTCGGCCACGTCTTCGAGCTGCGACGGCAGGGCATTCCCGCGAGCGCGCCGCTCTTCATCCCCTTCCTCGGAGCCATGATCGGGATGAAGGAGCTGCCCGACGACGCCTGGGCCGAGGCGAAGGTCGCGCTCGCCGGGCCGATCCTCGGCTCGGTCGGCGCAGCCGTCTGCTGGCTCGCGGCCGCGGCGACGGGCTCCGATCTGCTCATGGCGCTCGCCTTCGTCGGCTTCTTCCTGAACCTCTTCAACCTCATCCCGATCGTGCCGCTCGACGGAGGTCGCGCCGCCGGCGCCCTGCACCCGGCGATCTGGTTCCTGGGCCTGCTCCTCATGGTCGGCCTCGTCGTCGTGAACCCGAACCCGCTTCTGCTGATCATCGTTCTCCTCGGCGGCCTCGATCTCTGGAACCGCTGGCGTCATCGCGGAGACTCTGGGGACTACTACCGCCTCACGGTGGGTCAGCGGGCGACCGTGGCCGTTGTCTATCTAGGGCTCGTGGTCGTGCTCGGGATCGCGATGTCGGCCACGTACATCGAGCGCGACTTCTAGCCAGGTGGCGATCGAGCTGCCGCGCCGGATCTTCCGGCGAAGCCAGGAGCCGCTCGCGGCCGACGTCTCGCTCATCGCCTCCGAGTTCCTCGCCGGGTTCCAGCTGATCCAGCAGATCGACCGGCCGGCAGTCTCGATCTTCGGGTCGGCACGCATCGTGGAGGGCGCGCCGACGTACGAGCAGACCCGTGCCACCGCAGCCGCATTCGCGGAGGCGGGGTTCGCGGTCGTCACGGGCGGTGGGCCTGGCGTCATGGAGGCCGCGAACCGCGGCTGCCAGGAGGCCGGCGGGCTCTCGGTCGGCTTCAACATCGCGCTGCCGTTCGAGCAGGGGCTCAATCCGTACTGCGACCTCGCCCTGACGTTCGACCACTTCCACGTCCGCAAGGTGATGTTCGTCAAAGCTGCCGAGGGGTTCGTGATCTTCCCCGGTGGCTTCGGGACGCAGGACGAGCTGTGGGAGGCACTCACCCTTCGGCAGACGCGCAAGATCGGCGACTTTCCGATCGTGCTCTTCGACGCCGACTACTGGGAGGAGCTGATCGAGTGGGTGCGCGACGAGATGCTCGACGACGGCCTCATCTCGCCCGAGGATCTCGCGGGCATGCTGGTGACGGACGATCCGGCGGAGGCTGTGCGGTTGGTGGTGTCGCACTACGAGAACCGCGTGGCCGAAGGCTCGGCGTGACGACCGACGAGGCGGTCGCTCGGATCCGCGAGCGTTCGGATCTCGAGCCGAGGGTCGGACTCATCCTCGGGAGCGGGCTCGGCGGGCTCGCCGACGAGCTCGAGGAGCGCGTCGAGATTGCCTACTCCGAGATTCCGGGCTGGCCGACGGCGACGGCGGTCGGTCACGCCGGGACGCTGGTTCTCGGCCGGCTCGACGACGTGCCCGTCGCCGTGATGCGCGGTCGGGCGCACCTGTACGAGGGCATTCCGGCCGACCGCGTGGCGTTCGGCGTGCGTGTGCTCGGACGGCTCGGCATCGGCTCGCTCGTCGTGACGAACGCCGCGGGCGGGATCGACCCTGCGTACCGCCCCGGGCTGCTCGTGCTGATCTCGGATCACGTGAACCTGCAGGGGACGTCGGCGCTCGTCGGCCCGAACGACGACTCGCTCGGCCCGCGCTTCCCGGACATGAGCGACGCGTACGACCCCGAGCTCCGTGCGAGAGCAAGGGAGGCCGCCGGCCGCCTCGGGATCGAGGTGGGCGAGGGCGTGTACGCGGCCTGGCTCGGACCGCAGTTCGAGACGCCGGCGGAGATCCGCTTCATGCGCGCCGTCGGCGGTGACCTCGCCGGGATGTCGACCGTGCAGGAGGTCATCGCCGCCCGACACCTGGGGATCCGCGTGCTCGGGATCTCCGTGGTGACGAACATGGCGGCAGGCGTACTGCCCGAGAAGATCGACCACGAGCAGGTGCTCGCGGTCGGCGCGGCCGCGGCGGGCTCACTCGCATCGCTTCTCCGCGACCTCGTTCCTACACTCTCCACGTGAAGCTGCGCGACCTCCCGTCCGTCGACGAGCTCCTGCGTGACGAGCGACTGGCCTCTCAGCCGCGCGAGCTCACGCTCGCCGCGTCCCGTGCCGCGCTCGACCGGGCGCGCGAGGAGATCAAGGCAGGGGCCGAGCCGGCTCCGATCGTCGACGCCGTGCTCGAGGAGCTCGCTCACGCTCGCCGTCCCTCACTGCGCCGCGTGCTGAACGCGACGGGGGTGCTCGTGCACACGAACCTCGGGCGCGCGCCGCTGTCGGCTGCCGCGCTCGAGCGGGTGGTCGAGGTCGGCGCGGGCTACTCCAATCTGGAGTACGACCTCGAGCGAGGCGTGCGCGGCTCGCGCCAGGATCATCTCGCCGAGCTCATCGGTCGCCTCACGGGCGCCGAGGCCGCGCTCGTCGTCAACAACAACGCGGCTGCGGTGCTGCTTGCGCTGGCCGCTCTCGCCGAGGGGTGTGAGGTCATCGTCTCGCGCGGAGAGCTCATCGAGATCGGCGACGGCTTCCGGATCCCCGACGTCCTCGCCCACTCGGGGGCGCGCCTGGTCGAGATCGGGACGACGAACCGCACCCGCGCGGCCGACTACGAGCGCGCGATCGGCGAGGACACCGCGCTCCTTCTGCGCGTGCACCAGTCGAACTTCCGCGTCGTCGGCTTCACGGAGAGGCCACGGCTCGAGGACATCGCCGCGGTCGCGCGGGCGCGCGAGCTCCCGCTCGTCGACGACCTCGGGTCGGGAGCGCTAGGGCGAATCGGGGACGAGCCGACAGCTGCCGAGTCCCTGCGCGCCGGAGCCGACCTCGTCTGCTTCTCCGGCGACAAGCTCCTCGGAGGCCCACAGGCGGGTGTCGTCGTCGGGCGCGCCGATCTCGTCGAGCGGCTTCGCCGCCATCCGCTGCAGCGAGCGCTGCGCGCCGACAAGCTCACGCTCGCCGCGCTCGAGGGAACCCTCTCGCAGGCGCTCGACCCGGCGGAGCGCGACGAGGTGCCGGTGCTTCGGATGCTGCACGAGCCGATCGAGGTCGTGCGCGTGCGGGCCGAGCGCCTCGCGTCCCTCGTCGGCGGAGAGGTGGAGGAGACGGTCGCGCGCGTCGGCGGAGGCGCGCTCCCACTGGCCGAGCTGCCGAGCGTCGCCTGCGCGGTCGAGGAGTCGCTCGCCGAGCCGTTGCGGCTGGGTGAGCCGCCGGTGGTCGCGCTCGTGCGCGACGGTCGCACGCTGCTCGACTGCCGCACGCTCACGGACGCGGAGGTCGACGAGGTCGCCACGGCCGTGCTCGCTTTGCGATGAAGGTCGTCGAGATCGAAGCGCCCGGCGAGCGGTCACGGCTCTGCGAGGGTGTGCTGCGAGATCTTCCCGACTGGTTCGGCATCGAGGAAGCCACGGTGGCGTACCTCACCGGTGTCGCAGACCTTCCGACGTTCGCGGTCGGCGAGGACGCGATCCTCTCGCTCAAGCTGCACACGGCGCGCGCCGCCGAGATCTACGTCATGGGCGTGCGTCGGGCGCGGCACGGGCAAGGGCTCGGAACGGCGCTCGTCGAGACGGCGGAGACGTACCTGCGCGAGCGCGGTTTCGAGTATCTCCAGGTCAAGACGCTCGGCCCGTCGGATCCCGATGCCGGTTACGCGGCGACACGGGCGTTCTACGAGGCGCGGGGCTTCGTAGCGCTCGAGGAGCTCCACGACCTGTGGGAGGGCAATCCGTGCCTGCTCATGGTCAAGCGTCTCTGATGCCGCTGACCGTCGGCACCGCGGGGCACATCGACCACGGCAAGACGTGGCTCGTGCGCGCGCTCACGGGGAAGGACACCGACCGCCTCCCGGAGGAACAGCGGCGCGGGATCTCGATCGACCTCGGCTACGCGCCGCTCGAGCTCGCGGACGGCCGGCGGCTCTCCGTCGTCGACGTTCCCGGCCACGAGCGCTTCGTCCGCACGATGGTGGCCGGCGCGACGGGGATCGACGTCTTCCTCCTCGTGATCGATGCCGGGGAGGGCGCGCGACCGCAGACGCGCGAGCATCTCGCGGTCCTGCGCCTGCTCGGCGTCGACAGCGGCGTCGTCGCGCTGACCAAGGGGGATGCGGCGGACGAAGAGACGGCCGCGTTGGCCGAGGAGGAGGCGCGCGAGCTGGTGCCTGGTGTCGAGATCGTTCGCGTGAGCGCGAAGACGGGGGAGGGGCTCGACGAGTTGCGCGCGGCGCTCGGGCGGGCAGCCGGGTCGGCGGAAGCCGGCCGCAGCGACCGGCCCACGCGGCTGTACGTCGACCGTGCGTTCTCGGTCGCCGGTTTCGGCACTGTCGTCACGGGAACGCTGTGGTCGGGATCGCTCGGCACGGGGGATGATCTGCGCCTCGAGCCGTCAGGCCGCGACGTTCGCGTCCGCAGCGTGCAGGTTCACGACCACGACATCGACCGGGCCGACGCCGGGCAGCGCGTCGCGGTGAGCCTCCCCGGCCTCGACAGGCAAGAGATCGCCCGTGGCGAGGCCCTCGTCGCCCC
>DASQLF010000086.1:0-2490 GCA_035630135.1 Gaiellaceae bacterium | reverse complement strand
CTACGAGCAGGCGCTCGCGCTGTCGTTCTGCCAGCCGACGGTCGGCGGTCTCCTCCTTTTCCTCTCGCGCGACGAGCGCGCGCGGCCAGGCTGGCAGTCGGGCGTCCACTACGTCGACGGGACGCCGAAGGCGAGCAAGCGGTCGGTCACGCGCTCGCTCGACCGCACGGCCGGCGGCTCGATCACGCGCTGTCCCGGCGTCGAGCTCCCCGTGCGCACGTCGTCACTGCAGTTCGGCACGCGCTCCGCGGCGAAGCGCGGCGTCTTTCGAGCGAGCTTCCGCTGCGACCTCGACTGCCGCTACCGCGTGCGGGTCGAGAACGCCGCCACGGGAGCGACGAAGCTGTCGGCGCGCGGATCGGCGACGGTCGCGGAGCTCGTGCAAACCGACCTCGGCCGGAGGAGGCTCGCGCCGGGCACCTACCGCTACACCCTCAGCCTCGTGCACCCGGTGAACCCGGCGCCCGCGACGCTGCGCCGCGGCCCGCCGTTCCGCCTTCCGTAGCTCGCGTCTAATACCTGTGCTCGATGCGCCATACGCGGACGATCACGTACGCGCAGACGCCGAGCGTCAGCACGAGCGCGAAGGCGTCGCGGCTCGCCGGCAGCCCGTAGCCGATCGCGAGGCCGATCGCGACCACGGCGAGCACGATCGCCGCGTAGAAGAGCTTGCGGCTCCAATCGCTCCACGCCTCGAGGTCGCCGCGCCGCTCACGCCACACGAGGAAGAGGAACAGCGCGATCGCGAGGAAGAAGGCGATCCGCAGGATCCCTCCGACGGTCGCGACGACGGGCTCGAGCGAGAGCACGACGACCACGAGCGCGATCACCGCGACGATGCCGAGGCCGCGTGCCAGCGGCGGGATTCGATCCCAGAGACGTCTCACGACCCGGACATGAAAGCGCGTACGGCGAGGGCGCCGGCGACGAGCGTGGTCACGGCGAACCAGAGAAGCCGCCTCGACCCGGCCTGCGGCGCATAGAACCAGGGCGTCAACGCCAGGCCGAGGGCGAGCGCGCCGTACGTGTAGTGGAGACGCTCGGGCGCGCGGCGGTCGTCGGACAGGAGCAGCAACCCGACCGCCGCCTGTCCGATGAGCAGCGTCTGCGCGAGGACGAGCGCGTGCGACACAAACGCGCCGCCGCTCCCGCGTCGGCGATAGGCGACGAACCCAAGCAGCGCCGAGCCGACGCACACGGCGACCACGACGACGCCGAGTGCGATGTGCAGCGTGAGCACGCGCGCACCCTATCGTCGGGTCGCGGTAGTTTCGCCTCGTGACGAGAGGCACGTACAGGCGCCTGGCGCTACTCGGTCTGGTCGCATCGTTCTCGACTTCCTGTGGCGCGGAAGCTGGTGCGCCGCGAGCCACGCTCAGCGACGACGGCTGCACGTTCGCCGGCCGCTCCACCGCCGACGCGGGCAGATTCGAGATCGAGGTGGAGAACCAGACGCGTTTCTTCGCGTCGTTCGGCCTCATCGCACTCGGAGACGACCAGGCGCTCGACGAGGCGGACCTGGCTCACCAGCGGGTGACGTCGCGCCTGCTCCTGCGCAGCCGCGCGCGCACCGACTCACCGCCGCCGTACGGGAGCTGGATCGCCGGTGCGGACGTCGAGCCGGACGCTTCGGCTTCGCTCCCGGTCGACACGAACGCGGGACGCTACGCGGTCGCCTGCTTTGTGCACGCCAGGTCTGACGAGCGCCGAAGGGCGGACGAGATTCCACCGCCGGATCGCTCCTACGTGGCTGCGGAGCTCCGGGTGATGGGCACGCCCGCGTATCCCTGAGGCGCACGGCTAGCATCGCCTCGTGGCCGAGGAACGCTCATCCGCACCAGTCCCGGAGGCGGAGCTCGAGACGACGGAGGTCGGGCTCGTCCCGAAGAGCGAGGGCTGGTTCGTGCTCAACGCGCGCGAGGCCTCGTGGATCCGGAGCGAGGAACGCGGGCAGGACAGTGACTTCCAGGGTCGCCAGGAGTGGCCGCAGCTCGGCTTCCGCATCCAGGTCGTTGGCCCCGGTCAGCGCGGGATCTACCACGGCGAGCAGGGCCAGGAGGACTTCCTCGTCGTCTCCGGCGAGTGCGTGCTCGTGATCGAGGGCGAGGAGCGGCAGCTGAAGGCATGGGACCTCGTCCACTGCCCGCCGTGGACGAAGCACGTCTTCGTCGGGTCGGGCGACGCACCCTGCGTGATCGTCATGGCCGGCAACCGTGTCGGCGGGTTCGAGGTTCTCTATGCCAAGAACGACATCGCGGCGAAGCACGACGCGAGCGTGCCCCAGGACACGTCGAGCCCGGACGAGGCGTATGCGCGCTGGGGGCAGGAGTCGCGGACGGCGTACGTCGAGGGCTGGCTGCCGTCGTGACCGTCGTCGAAGAGGGTCGCCCGGCGCCAGACTTCACGATCAACTCCGACGAGGGCGAAGCGATCACCCTGTCCTCGTTCAGAGGCACGCCGGTCGTCCTCTACTTCTATCCCAAGGACGAC
>DASQLF010000085.1:0-13252 GCA_035630135.1 Gaiellaceae bacterium | reverse complement strand
TCGCGCGCGTCCCGACGAGCTCCACGTCGCCCCGCACCCAGACGGGCTTGCCCCAGGCGCGCAGGATCTTGCCCGGCGCAGTCTCGATCCCGACGAGCCGGAAGAGCGGCTGTTCCCACTGGTCGCCCCAGACCTTCAGGTTCACGTCGACCACGTCGTCGTACGCGACGGCGACCTTGCGCAGCGTGTACGAGACCGTGAACGCGCGCGTCTGGTCGCGCGCGTTGAAGTACCACACGATCCGTACCGAGTCGCCGCGTCGCTCGACGCCGAAGGTGCCGGGCTGGCCCGGTTCGAGGCTCGTCTGGTTCCCGCGGACGAACGCTGTCCCGCGCTCGACCACGCCGGGGTTCACGAGCGACTCGCCCTCGCGAAGCGGGACGTCCCTGTAGCCGAAGAAGAAGTCGCCCGAGAACCCGACCTCGAGGCGCTCGCTCACCCCGAGCGAGCCGTCCGCCTGGACGTCGACCGCGACGTCGGCCTGGAGCAGGGAGAAGCTGTCGGCGCGGGCAGCGCCGGGGAAGGCGAGAACTGCCGCGGCGACCGCCGCGAGCGCTAGAAGGCGACGACGGGAGGCTGGCGTTGTGCCTCGTCTTCGACGTCGAAGAACTCGCGAATGGAGAAGCCGAACGGTCCTGCGACGAGCAAGCCCGGGAACGTCTGCACCGTGTTGTTGTACGTGAGCACGGTGTCGTTGTAGACCTGGCGGCTGACGGCGACGCGGTTCTCCGTCTCCGCCAACTCGGTCTGCAGCTGGCGGAAGTTCTCGTCGGCCTGGAGCTCCGGATACGCCTCGGCGACGGCGAGGAGGCGGCCGAGCGCGGCACCGAGGATTCCCTCTGCCTGTGCGGCCTCCGCAGGGTTGCCCGCCTGCTGGGCGCGGGCGCGTGCGGCCGTGACCGCCTCGAACGTCTCGCGCTCGTGCGCGGCGTAGCCCTTGACGGACTCGACGAGGTTGGGGATGAGATCCCAGCGCCGCTTGAGCTGTACCTCGATCTGCGCCCACGCGTTGTCGACCCGGTTTCGCTGCTGGACGAGGCGGTTGTAGAGGGCGACGAGCAGGAGCCCGAGCACCACGACGATCGCCACGATCACGATGAGCCAGATCACGGGCTCGGACTCTAGTCGATGCGTCGGGTCACGAAGACCATGTCCTCGTCGCCGTCGTGAGGGCGGCGGTCGAACCAGCCGTAGACGGCGTCGGCGGCGAGTCCGGCCTCGTCGAGCAGACGGAGCCATTCGGGCAGAGAGAGCCAGTGGAGCCCGAACGACGTCACGGAGTCGTCCGAGCGGACGGAGAGCGTCAGCGTCCGCGACGCCTCGTCCCAGTCCGCTCGCTCGAAGATGCCCGGCTCGCGCTCGAGCCAGCGCCCGTCGGTCTCTTCGATGTCCTCGCGGCTCGGCGAGAAGACGTCGAACACGAACCGCCCGTCCGGGTCGAGCAGGCCGCGGGCGGCCCGCAGGGCGCGCAGCTTCTCGGGCTCGGTCTCCATGTGCAGCAGCGAGCGGAAGGGGCAGATGACGAGCGGGACGCGCTCGCCGACGGGCGGCTCGCGGAGGTCGCCGAGGCGCAGATCGACCCGTTCCGCGACCCCCGCCGTGTCGGCGGCCTCCTGCGCCACCGCGAGCATCGCCGGCGAGGAGTCGACGCCGATGACGTCGATGCCGGCCTGCGCCACCGGAACGGCGATCCGGCCCGTGCCGACGGCGAGCTCGACGACGGGACCGCCGGACGCCAGCGCCTCGTCCACGTAGAAGCCGACGTCCTCGGTGACCGATCGGCTCCAGGGGTCGTAGAACGCCGCGATCCGGTCGTAGAGGGTCACGCGCGCTTCCGCGCGACCCAGACGAACTCGCGACTCGACTCGTCGAACGGCCTCCGGTCGAACCAGCCGTAGAGCGCCTCCGTCTCGAGGCCGGCGACGTCGAGCAGGCCTTCCCACTCGCCGCGCGTGATCCACCACAGCGAGAGCGTCGGGCCGTTCTCGATATCGATGTCGACCCGGTTGTCCGGCGGCGCGTAGGCGATCCGGTGGCGCATCGGGTGCTCCTGCCAGCCGCCTTCGACCTTGCCGGCCAACTGATGGTCGAAGACGAACGCGTTCCAGGCAAACCGGCCACCCGGCTTGAGAGCAGCGGCGACGCGTTCGAAGACGCGCCGCCGGTCTGCCCACGTCGGCAGGTGAAGCAGCGAGCGGGCAGGGCAGTACACAAGCGCCGCCGGCTCGTACAGCTCGAAGTCGCGCATGTCGCCCTCTCGCAGTTCGACGTCGACGCCCGCCTCCTCAGTACGCTCGCGGGCGACCTCGAGCATCGCCGGAGAGGAGTCGATGCCGAGGATGTGCTTCCCGGTCTGCTCGGCGACGGGAATCGCGACGCGCCCGGTTCCGACGGCGAGCTCGACGACCGGGCCTTCCGCCTCCTCGGCGAGCCCGACGTAGAACGGGACGTCCTCCGTCATGGGGTACCAGGCGTCGTAGATGGGCGCGAATGCGTCGTAGGCGCTCATGCGGGCGATTCAAGCAGGCGGGAGCACGTTGGTAACCTCGCCCGACCCGTGGACGCCCAGGCACTCGAGAACGCTGCGCTTCGGGCTGCCGAGGCGGCGACGTCGGTCGACGAGATCGAGGACGTCCGCGTGGAGTTCCTCGGGCGCAAGAGCGAGCTGAAGCTCGCGCTGCGCGAGGTGCGCGATCGGGAGACGGGCATGGCGCTGAACGCGCTGCGCGAGAAGCTCGAGGACGCCATCGACGGGCGTGAGTCGGCACTCGCGCGAGAGGAGCTCGACCGGCGACTGACCGACGAGCGCGTCGACGTGACCATGCCCGGGACGGAGATCCGGCGCGGGCACTTGCACCTGATCACGCAGATCCGGCGCGAGGTCGAGGACATCTTCCTCGGGCTCGGCTACACGGTGGTCGACGGCCGCGAAGTCGAGACGACGCGATACAACTTCGACGCGCTCAACTTCCCGCCCGGGCATCCGACGCGCTCGCCGCTGCAAACACTCTTCCTCGACGACGAGACGGTGCTTCGCACCGAGACCTCGCCATCGCAAATCCGGACGATGGAGTTGCAGGAGCCCCCGGTCTACATCGTCACGCTGGGTCGCGTCTACCGCCGAGACACGCCCGACGCCACCCATACCCCCACGTTCCACCAGATCGAGTGTCTCGCGGTCGACGAGGGCATCACGCTCGGCGACCTCGAAGGGACGCTCGACTACTTGCTGAAGGCGCTCTTCGGCGAGTCGCGGCGCAGCCGCTTCGTCACGCATCACTTCCCCTTCACCGAGCCGTCCGTCGAGGCGCTCGTGTCCTGTCACATCTGCGACGGCTCCGGTTGCCCGGTCTGCCGCCATTCCGGCTGGATCGAAGTGGGCGGCTCCGGCATGGTCGACCCGAGCCTGTTCGAGTTCGTCGGCTACGACGCCGAGCGCTACACGGGCTTCGCGTTCGGATGGGGGCTCGAGCGCATCGCCGTGCTGCGACATGGGATTCCCGATCTCCGCGAGCTCTGGCGCAACGATCCGCGACTCATCGGGCAGTTCTGATGCGGGCACCGCTGTCCTGGCTCCGCGAATACGTGACGGTGGATGCCACGACGAACGAGATCGCCGAGCGACTCTTCACGTCGGCAGTGCAGGTGGACGGGGTGTACGACGTCGGCGTTCCCGACCGCGACGGCAACCTTGGTCGCTTCCTCGTCGGGCGCGTGCTCGAGGTGGGTGCCCACCCGAACGCCGACCGGCTGCGCGTCTGCCAGGTAGACGTGGGTGAGGGCGACGCACGGCAGATCGTGTGCGGCGCCTGGAACTTCGAGGCGGGAGCGACGGTGGCGGTCGCGCTTCCCGGCTCGTTCCTCCCGATCTTCGACCAGCCGCTCGACGAGCGCGAGCTCCGCGGGCAGCCCTCTCGCGGGATGATCCTGGCCGAGGACGAGGTCGGCCTAGGCGACGACCACGCGGGGATCATGGTGCTCTCGGGCGGGCCGGAGCCCGGAACGCCGCTCGTCGACGTGCTGCCGATTCGCGACCAGGTGCTCGATGTCACGCCGACGGTCAACCGCGTCGACCTCCTCTCGATGGTCGGCATTGCGCGCGAGGTGGCTGCGCTTCTCGGCGGCGAGTTCCATCCTCCAGCGCCAGTCGACCCGGCGATCGTCGACGAGGAAGAGGTGGACGTGGCGATCGACGACTTCGCAGGCTGCCCGCGCTACATCGGCCGCGTCTTCCGGGACGTCGCGATCGGCCCGTCGCCGCAGTGGCTGCGCGCGCGGCTCTTCCTCGCCGAGATGCGCTCGATCTCGAACGTCGTCGACGTCACGAACTACGCCATGCACGTCTGGGGCAGTCCGCTGCACGCCTTCGACCTGACCAAGCTCGCGGGCGGCCGCATCGTCGTCAGGCGTGCGCGCGCCGACGAGGAGCTGCGCACGCTCGACGGAACCCTCCGCCGCCTCGACACGAGCGATCTCCTCATCACCGACGGCGAGAAGGCGGTCGCGCTCGCGGCGATCATGGGCGGCGAGGACAGCGAGGTCACGGACGAGACGACCGAGGTGCTCCTCGAGGCCGCCAACTTCGAACCCCTGGGCATCCTTCGCACCTCCGAGAAGCTCGCGCTGCGGACGGCAGGGTCGAACCGTTGGGAGAAGGGTGTCGACCCGTACCTCGCCGAGAACGCCGCCGTGCTCGCGAGCCGGATGCTCGTCGACCTCGCCGGCGCGCGCATGACAGGCCACGTGGACGTCAACCAGGGTCTTCCGGAGCGCCCCGTCGTCCGTGTGCGGCCGGAGCGCGCGTCGAAGGTCATCGGCGTCCACGTCCCTGCGGACGACCAGCGCGCGACCCTCGAAGCGCTCGGGTTCGACGTCTCGGCGGAGTGGGACGTGACCGTTCCGACCTGGCGGGCGCGCGACGTCACGCGCGAGGCCGACGTCGTCGAGGAGGTCGCGCGGCCGCTACTCGATCGCATCCCGCTGACGATGCCGCTGCGCCGGCACGTGCGCGGCAGGCTCACCAAGGATCAGCGGCTTCGCCGGCTCGTCGAGGACGCGCTCGTCGGGGCCGGTCTCTGGGAGGCGTACACCTGGAGCCTCGCGGAGCGGGATCCGGATCCCGCCGCGATCCGGCTTCCGAGTCCGATGACCTCCGAGCAGGCGATTCTGCGCACCACGATCGTGCCGGGGCTGATCGAGGCGGCACGCACCGGCGTCGACGCCGGTGCACAGCACGTCGCGCTCTTCGAGATCGCGCGCGTGTATCTCCCCTCCGGCGAGCCGCTGCCCGACGAGCGCTGGCGCGTCGCGGGAGTCGTCGCCGGGGGCTATCCCGAGGTCAAGGGCGTGGTCGAGACGCTCTACTCGGCGCTCGGCCTCGAGCTGAGCGTGGCACGGGGCTCGCACCAGCTCCTGCACCCGGGCAAGGCGGCCGAGACGGAAGCGGGCTGGCTCGGCGAGCTGCATCCCTCGCTGCTCGAGGGCACGTGGGGTGCATTCGAGCTCGATCTCGAGACCCTGTTCGAAGGCGTCCCCGAGCGGGTGGTGTACGAGGACGTGCTCACCTACCCGGCCGTTCTCCAGGACATCGCGGTCGCGGTCGCCGAGGACGTCGAGGCCGGCGCGCTCGTCGATGCCGCTCGCGAGGCGGCGGGTGGGCTGCTTCGCGAGGCGCGTGTGTTCGACGTCTATCGCGGCGAGCAGGTCGGAGAGGGCCGCAAGTCGGTCGCCATCCATCTCGCCTTCCAGTCTCCGGAGCGGACGCTCACGGAGGAAGAGGCGACGGAGTCGCGCGAGCGCATCGTCGCCGCGCTCGCGGAGCGCTTCTCGGCCGAGCTACGCGGCTGACCAAACCGATCCTCGCCCTCCGTGCGTAGAGACGGGCGATGAGGCGCCTCGCCATCCTCGCTCTCTCCCTTTTCGCCGTCGCGTCCCTCGGCGCGTCCGGAGGCGAGGCGACGCCGGAGCAGGCGACGAAGCTGCATGCGCGAGTCGGGCCTGGTTTCACGATCTCGCTGTCGACCGAGGCGGGCGCTCGCGTAACCAATCTCGACCCCGGCACGTACGAGATCGAGGTGGACGACCTCTCCGAGGAGCACAACTTCCGCCTGACGGGCCCCGGCGTGAGCCGCGCGACGGAGATCGGCGACGTCGGAACGCAGGAGTGGACGGTCACGCTCCAGGAGGGAACGTACCGCTACGTCTGCGACCCGCACCAGGGGACGATGAGGGGGTCGTTCACGGTCGGGAACGTGACGCAGCCGCCGGTGACGCCGCCCTCGACGGTCGTCACGCCGAAGTCGAAGCTCCAGCTCACCTCGGGCCCAGGATTCGCGATCACGCTGAAGACTGCGGCCGGCAAGGCGGTGAAGCAGATGAGAACGGGCACGTACACGGTCGCCGTGCGCGACCGCTCGGCGATCCACAACGCCCACCTGGTCGGGCCTGGCTACAACCGGGCGACGAAGCCACTGAGCTTCCGCGGCACGCAGACCTGGAAGGTCAAGCTCGCTCGCACCGGCACGCTGCGCTTCCTCTGCGACCCGCACGCGGCGCAGATGAAGGGCGCGGCGAAGATCGTCCGCTAGACCGAGCGCCCTGCGACGCGCCAGACCGGGCCCTGCGTGACGTCGTTCTCCGAATCGGAGATGTCGTACACGATGCGGATACGGCCCGTGACGCCCTCGGCGTCCATCCGCTCCAGGCAGCGGCGCGCCATTCCCGCCGACACGCCGTAGCCCTGCTTGCCCGATGCGCGGAAGCGCAGCGCGGTCTCGTCCCTGACGCGCGTCGGATTCATGGGTGCGCCCAGGAGGGCGGCGCGCGGAAGGTGGTCGCTCGAATCCAGTTCGAGCTCACCCAGGAGATCGCTCCAGTCGGGCGGAAGCGCGGCGACGGCGTCGTCCCACGCCTCCACGAGCAGTCGCGTCGAAGCGGAGCTTGGCGCGGACGGAGGCGTCTCCTCTGCTGAAACGTCGAGGAGTCGGAGCGTCCCCCACACACGCTTGCCGTCGAGCCGGCGGAGCGTGTTGCGGGCGCGTTCCGCACCGCCCTCGGCACGGACGAGGTGGAAGCGAAGCTCGTCGCCGACGCGGACGGGCTGCAAGGGCAGCAGGGCCGCTGCGGCGTCGGCGGGCGACCCCTCGGGCACGAACGCGAGCCGCGCCTCGCTCCAGTCTGCGCCGAGCGACTCCTCGAGCTGCGTCCACTGATCGGCGGCTCGCATCGGGCGATCAGCATAATTGCCGATTCATGGCGACGGTCGAAGAGCGCGCGGAGTCCGGAGGGAGAGGCGTCTCCGAGGAGATGCTGCGCGGGTTCTTCCGCGAGATGCTCCTCATCCGCAGGTTCGAGGAGAGAGTCGAGGATCGCTTCCGGGCCGGCGAGCTCCCCGGCTTCCTGCACGTGGCCATCGGACAGGAGGCCGCGGCGACGGGCGTCTGCGCCGCACTCGCGCGCGAGGACGTCATCGCGTCGACGCACCGCGCGCACGGCCACGCGATCGCGAAGGGCACGTCCGTGGAGCGGATCATGGCCGAGCTCTACGGCAAGTCCGAGGGTTGCAGCAAGGGCTACGGCGGCTCGATGCACCTCTACGACGTCGCGGTCGGGAACCTCGGGGCGAACGCGGTCGTCGGCGGAGGCCTGCCAGGGATCGTCGGCGCGGCGCTCGCGTTCCAGATGCGCGACGAGAAGCGCGTCGCCGTCGCGTTCTTCGGGGACGGCGCCACGAACACAGGCGCGTTCCACGAGTCGATGAACCTGGCGCAGCTCTGGAAGGTGCCTGCGATCTTCGTGCTCGAGAACAACGGCTGGGCCGAGTCCACGCCCGCGACTCAGCAGCTCCCGCTCCCGGTGGACGAGCTCGGCAAGCGCGCGGCCGCGTACGGGATGAAGCTGATCGAAGCCGACGGCCAGGACGTCGAGGCGGTGTATCTCGCCACCATGGCCGCGCGCGAGCATGCGCTCTCCGGCAAGGGCCCCGTCCTCCTCCACCTGCGCACGCACCGCCTCACGGGCCACTTCGTCGGTGACCCGCAGGTCTATCGCGACAAGAAGGAGCTGAAGGACGAGCGCGAGACGAAGGATCCGATCCAGCTCCTCGGCTCACGGCTCGAGATCGGCGACGACGAGTTCGCGGCGATCGACGCGAACGTGACAGCCGAGGTGGACGCGGCGGTCGAGTTCGCGAAGGCGGGCACGGATCCGCTGCCCGAGGACGCGCTGAAGTACGTGTATGCCTGAGCTGACGTATCGCGAGGCTGTCCGCGACGCGCTCGGCAAGGCGCTGCGCGAGGACGAGCGCGTCTTCATCATGGGCGAGGACATCGCCGAGATGGGCGGCTCGATGGCCGTCACGCAGGGTTTGCTCGAGGAGTTCGGCCCGAAGCGCGTTCGCAACACGCCGATCTCCGAGATCGCGATCGTCGGCAGCGGGATCGGCGCTGCGATCCAGGGGATGCGCCCGATCGTGGAGATCATGTACGAGGACTTCCTCACGATCTCGATGGAGCAGCTGGTGAACCAGGCCGCCAAGCACCGCACGATGTCCGGCGGGCAGGTGCAGGTGCCGCTCACGATTCGCACGCAGGGCGGCGCGGGCTGGTCGCCCGGCGCGCAGCACGCCCAGCAGCTCGAGGCGTGGTTCGTGCACGTGCCCGGTCTCAAGGTCGTGTTCGCGTCGACGCCCGAGGACGTCCGCGGGCTGCTCTGGTCGGCGATCTACGACCCGAACCCGGTGATCTTCTTCGAGCACCGCACGCTCTATCCGATCAAGGGCGAAGTTCCAGACGAGCTCGAGCCGATCCCGCTCGGGAAGGCCCGTGTGCACCGCGAGGGAACCGACGTCACCGTGGTCGCGACCGGCCGGCTCGTCCACGAGTCGCTGAAAGCGGCCGAAGAGGCGGAGAAGGACGGCATCTCGGTCGAGGTCGTCGATCCGCGCACGCTGCTCCCACTCGACGAGAAGACGATCGTCGAGTCGGTGAAGAAGACGACGCGCTGTGTCACGGCGCACGAGGCGGTGACGCGTGGCGGCTTCGGCTCCGAACTCGCCGCCGTGATTCAGCATGGCGCCTTCGACTGGCTCGACGCGCCGATCGAGCGCGTCGGCGCCGCGTTCGCCCCGCTCGCGTTCGCTCCCGGGATGGAGCAATGGGCGGTTCCACAGGTGGACGACGTGCTCGAGGCGATCCGCCGGACGGTGGCGCGCGCCTAGCCATGGCGAGCGAGGTCAAGCTCCCGCGCCTGGGCCAGGGCATGGAGTCCGGCACGATCGTGCGCTGGCTCAAGACGGAGGGCGACGCGGTGGCGAAGGGCGAGCCGCTCTTCGAGCTCGACACCGACAAGGTCACGCAGGAGGTCGAGGCGGACTCCGAGGGTGTCCTGCTCAAGATCGTGATCGCTGACGGCGAGGTCGACGTCGGGACGACGGTCGGGATCATCGGTTCGCAGGACGAGGACGTGTCGGAACTCGTTGCTGCGCCGAGCGACAACGGCGACGCACCCGCGACGGAGGCCAAGGAGGAAGAGAAAGAGGCGGTCGAGGAGGGCGACGAGGAGTCTGCCGAGCAGGCCGCGGACGAACCCGCCGAGTCGGACGAGCCGGCCACGCAGGAGGAACCCGAGCAATCCAAGTCAAGGGTCGGGCTCGACCCCGGTGCTCGGATTTCCGCGCGTGCAGACGGCGAGCCTGTGAAGGCCAGCCCGCTCGCGCGCCGCATCGCCCGCGAGCGCGGGGTAGACCTCGCGCAGGTCGTGGGGACGGGGCCGGAAGGTCGTGTGATCGCCGACGACGTCGAGAAAGCAGAGGTTCGGCAGGCAGCGGCGGCCGCCGCGCCGGCCGAGGAGGGCGAAGCCGAGGTCGTCGAGCTCACGAAGACGCGGAAGACGATCGCGCGCCGCCTCACGGACGCCTGGCAGGCGCCGGTATTCCAGCTCACGGTCTCGGCCGACGCGACCGGGCTCGTCGAGACGCGCGAGCGGATGGTCGAGCTGCTGCGCACGGACGAGACGAAGCCGACCGTCTCGGACGTCCTCACGCGGCTCGTCGCCTCGGCGCTCATGCGGCACCGCCCGGTCAACGCCACCTTCGTCGACGGCGCGATCCATCGCTTCCCCGCCGCCAACGTCGGACTGGCGGTCGCGGCGCCGACCGGGCTCGTCGTGCCGGTGATCCGCGACGCCGAGCGGAAGTCGGTCATGCAGATTGCGGCCGATCGTGCGGATCTCGTGTCGCGGGCGCGCGACGGGAAGCTCCAGCTCGCCGACCTCGAGGGCGGCACCTTCACGATCTCGAACCTCGGGATGTACGGCATCGAGCAGTTCGTCGCCGTGCTCAATCCGCCGCAGGTCGCGATCCTCGCGGTCGGCTCGATCGAGGAGCGCCCGACCGCCATCGACGGCGAGCTCGCGATCGTCCCCACGCTGACGATGACGCTCACGTGCGACCACCGCGCGATCGACGGCTCGGAGGGCGCCGAGTTCCTACGCGACGTCAAGGCGTTCGTCGAGTCGCCCGCGCTGGCGCTCTGAGCGAGCAGCCGCCTCGTCTCGCGGGCGTCTACGAGACGGTTCTCTACGCAACCGACGTTGCGCCGACCGCACGCTTCTACGCTGAGACGCTCGGGCTTCGCGCGGTCGAAGAGCCGTCCGAGCTGAGTGCCGCCTTCCGGCTTCCCGATGGGGGAGTGCTGCTGATCTTCGACCCGGCGCGGTCGTCGGTGCCCGACCGACCCGTGCCCACGCACGGAACGCTGGGAGCCGGTCACATCGCCTTCGCCGTGAAGAAAGGCGAGCTCGACGCGTTCGGCGAGCGGTTGCGCCGAAGTGGCGCCGAGATCGAGCGCGAGACGACGTGGGACGAGGGTGGCCGGTCGCTGTACGTCCGCGACCCAGCGGGGAACTCCGTGGAGCTGATCGAAGGCGAGGCCTGGAAGGTCTAGTCTTGCCCCATGGTCATCCGGCGGGGTGGGCGGCAGGACGTGCGGTTCCTGCGCGACATGCTCCACCACGCGTACTACTGGCGCGAGCGCAATCCCGGCGACGGACCAGGGCCTGCGGCGCGCTACGTGAAGGGCTGGGGCCGGCCCGGTGACACCGTGCTGATCGCGATCGACGACGGCTTTCCGGTCGGGGCCGCCTGGTACCGGCTGTTTCGTCGCGATCTACCCGGCTACGGCTTCGTCGACGATGACACCCCCGAGCTCGCGATCGCGGTGGTGCCGAGCCGCCGGGGGCGTGGGATCGGCGAGGCGTTGCTCGAGGCGCTCTGCGAGCGTGCGCGGGCAGACGGGTACGGAGCGCTCAGCCTCAGCGTCGAACGAGGGAATCCGGCGCTCGTGTCGTTCTACGAGGGGCACAGCTTCTCCGTGCTCGAGAACGGCGACGAGCACAGCGTGACCATGCGCCGGGGCCTGGAGACGCCTGGATAGGATCGCAGCATGGAATTCGACGTAGCCGTCCTCGGCGGCGGCCCTGCGGGCTACACCGCGGCGATCCGGGCGGCGCAGCTCGGTGTGCGCGTCGCGTGTGTCGAGCGCGAGACGGAGCTCGGCGGCACGTGTCTCCGCGTCGGCTGCATTCCGACGAAGGCGTGGGTCTCGACGGCCCACGCGCTGCACGCCGCACGGGACATCAACGCGAAGCTCGGCGTCGTCACGGCCGATCCCGAGCTCGACTTCGCGACGGCCAACGAGTGGAAGGCGGCGGTCGTCAAGCAGATGACCGGCGGTGTCGCGTCGCTCTTCAAGGCGAACAACGTCACGTCGTTCCAGAGCACCGCGCGCTTCGAGGGGGCCAACTCGCTCGCGTTCGAGAAGGGCGATCTCGGTCTCAGCTTCAAGGCCGCGATCGTCGCGACCGGCTCGGCGCCGATCACGCCGCCGATTCCCGGGATCGACTCGCCGCGCTGCGTCGACTCGACCGGCCTCCTCGCCCAGACCGAGGTGCCGAAGCGGCTCGTCGTCCTCGGCGGCGGGATCATCGGCTGCGAGTTCGCCTCCATCCTCGAGCGCTTCGGCACCGAGGTGACGATTGTCGAGATGCTCGACAGCCTCATCCCGCAGGAGGACGCGGACGCGTCGAGCGAGCTGCGGAAAGCCTTCGCGCGCCGCGGGATCGTCGTCCACCTCGGCAAACAGTGCACGAAGATCGAGGACACGGGTTCCGCGCTCACCGTGCACTTCGGAGAGGGAGAGACCGTCGAGTGCGACCTCATGCTCGTCTCGGTCGGGCGTGCTCCGGTCGTCGAAGGGATCGGTCTCGAGGCCGCCGGGGTGGCCTTCGACAAGCGCACCGGCATCGGGACGGACGATCAGCGTCGGACGTCCGTGCCGCACATCTACGCGGCCGGTGACGTCGCGGGATACTGGCAGCTCGCACACACGGCCTTCCGCGAGGGCGAGATCGCCGCGGAGAACGCCGCCGGGCACGACGCTCGGATGCCCGAGTCTCCGGCCGTCCCGCGCCCGATCTACACGGATCCCGAGATCGCGGGCGTCGGCCTCACCGAGGAGCAGGCCACCGAGAAGCACGGCGCCGAGAACATCGCGGTCGGGCGCTTCCCGTGGGTCGCAAACGCGCGCGCCGTGATGACCGGCGAGACCGCCGGCTGGGTCAAGACGATCCACGAGACGACGTACGGCGAGCTCGTCGGTGTCGTGATCGTCGGGCCGCACGCGACCGACCTGATCGGGTCGGCCGTGATCGCGCTCGATGCCGAGGCGACGATCGAGACGGTCGCGGACGGGATAGCGCCGCACCCGACCCTGTCCGAGGGGCTGAAGGAAGCCGGCCTCGTGGCGCTCGGTCGCCCGATCCACCTCCCGCCCAGGCGTAGGTGAGCGGGATGTCGGGTACCCTCGGGTCATGAGCATCTACAACAGGAGAAACGCAGCCCTGGGCTACGTCACGCTCAAGGCGGTCGAGAACCGCCTCAAGAGCAAGCGGCGGAAGCACCGGAGTGGAATGCGGGTCGCCGCGTACGTGGGGCTCGGTCTCGTGTCGGCGGGCATCCTGGCAGCCGCCCTCGCCATCGTCATCAAGCGACGGCAGGGCGACGCCGAGGAGATCCCCGGCTTCGAGAACGATCCCGAGATCGTCGGCGAGTTCGTCACCGCACCGGAGCCCCTTCCGGCCACGTGAGCGAGCCGCGAGGCGGCGGCGACGCGTTGATCCGTCCCGCCCTCGCGGGACTCGTTCCCTACGAGCCCGGTAAGCCGGTCGAGGAAGTCCAGCGCGAGCTCGGACTCGA
>DASQLF010000084.1:0-21035 GCA_035630135.1 Gaiellaceae bacterium | reverse complement strand
GACGAGACGCCCGCGAAGACGCCCTCCCGCTCGAGGAGGAGCCGGAGCCCCGTGACGGACTCCTGGTTCGTCACGATCAGCTTCCGGTCGAGCTTGGCGACGTCGAGAATCGGCGGCACGTAGCCGTCCGCGAGCGAGCGTAGTCCCATCACCTCGTCACCCGGGAGCGGCTCGGCTGCGGCGACGACGAGATCGGGGAACGACTCGCGCAGCCGCTCGCCGGCGCCCATTAGGGTGCCGCCGGTCCCGAGCCCCGCGACGAGCACGTCCACGCGCTCGAGCGCCGCGGCGATCTCGGCGCCCGTGCCGTCGTAGTGCGCACGCGGGTTCGCCTCGTTCGCGTACTGGAACGGCATGAAGAGGCTCGGGTCGGACTCGGCAAGCTCGAGCGCGAGCCGCACGGCACCGTTCGACCCTTCCTCGCCCGGCGATTCGACGATCTCGGCGCCGTAGAGCTCGAGCAGCCGTCGCCGCTCTGCGGTGACGTTCGCGGGGACGACGCACGTCAGCTGGTATCCGCGCAGGCGGGCGGCGAGTGCGAGGGCGATGCCGGTGTTGCCGCTCGTCGGCTCGAGGAGCCGGCGTCCACGCTCGAGCTCGCCCGCTGCCTCGGCCGCATCGAGCATTGCCTTCGCCACGCGATCCTTGATCGAGCCCGACGGGTTCTGGCCCTCGAGCTTCGCGTACATGCGGACTGACGGCTTCGGCGCGAGCCGGGGAAGCTCGACCAGCGGCGTCGATCCGACGAGGTCGAGGAGCGACGCCGGAAGCGCGGCTCTAACAGCCACCGGCCATGGCCGGCAGCAGGATGAGGCGGTCGCCCTCGCGGACCTCGGTGTCGAGGCCGTCGCGCGTGCGCACGTCCTCGCCGCCCAGATAGACGTTCACGAAGTCGGCGAGCTCGCCGTCGCGGAGGAGCTGTGCCGCGAGCGCGGGGAAGCGCGCGACGAGGTCGGCGATCACGGCTGCGACGGTGCCACCGCTCGCATCGAGCTCGCGGGCGCCCCCGACGTCGGCGCGGAGCGTCGGCGGAATGCGCACGGTCGCCATCAGAGCCGCACCGGTGCGTTGCAGAACTCGACGTAGTCGATGTACTCGGTGATGGTCGGGCTGTCGCCGCACACCGGGCACTCCGGGTTGCGCTTGACCGTCACCTCGTCGAGCGTCGTGCCGAGCGCGTCGAAGAGGAGGAGGCGGCCTGCGAGCGAGTCGCCGCGCTGCAGGATCAGCTTCAGCGTCTCGTTCGCCTGGATCGAGCCGATGATCCCCGGCAGCACGCCGAGGACGCCGCCCTCGGCGCAGCTCGGCGCCAGCTCGGGCGGCGGTGGCTGCGGGAAGAGGCAGCGGTAGCACGGCCCGACTCCCGGGTGGAAGACCGTGGCCTGACCTTCGAACCGGAAGATCGACCCGTGGACGACCGGGATGCCGTTCCAGACCGACGCGTCGTTCACGAGGTACCGCGTCGGGAAGTTGTCGGCGCCGTCGACGATCACGTCCCAGCCGTCGGCGAGGATGCGGTCGACGTTCTCCGAGGTGAGGCGCTCCTGGTAGGGGACGACCGTCACGTCCGGGTTGAGCGCCTCGAGCGTGCGCTGAGCCGACACGACCTTCGGCTCGCCGAGCCGGTCGGTGGAGTGCACCACCTGCCGCTGGAGATTCGACTCGTCGACCACGTCGGCGTCGACGATCCCGAGCGTTCCCACACCCGCCGCGGCGAGGTACAGCGACGCCGGCGAGCCGAGCCCGCCGGCCCCGATGAGGAGGACGCGCGCATCGAGCAGGCGCTGCTGTCCCTCCTCGCCGACCTCGGGGATGAGCAGGTGGCGGCTGTAGCGCGCGCGTTGCTCCGGCGTGAGCACCCGCGGCATCGTCACCTCGTAGCCGTTCCGCTTCCAGTCAGAGAACCCGCCGGCCAGGTTGACGACGTCGTCGTAGCCAAGCTCCTCGAGCGCCTTCGCGGCGAACGCCGAGCGCGACCCGGCCGAGCAGTAGACGACGAGCGGCCGGCCCTTGTCCGGCACGAGCCCCTCGATGCGCTGCTCGAGCCGTCCGCGGCCGGTGTAGATCGCGCCCGGGATGTGACCCTCGTCCCACTCGTCCGGCTCGCGGACGTCCACGAAGATCGATCCATCCGACGACTCGAGGCGCTCGCGCGCCTCGACGGCGGAGATCTCCTCGATCTCGCTCTTGACCTGCGCCAGCAGCTCGCGGTAGGTGGCCATTACTTTCGGAACTATAGCGTTGGCGTCCTGGCTATCGTCCGGCGGTGTCGGCGAGAGGTCGAGTCGCACTCCTGGTCGCGCTAGTGGCGGTCGCGGCGATCGCGGTCGTCGGGGTAGCGGTGCTCTCGGCCGACGGCGACTCGGCCGGGGCAACGGCGACGACGGCCGAGCCGGAGCTTCGCCCGGGTCGACCGCCACTCTCGTTCGCCTTCGGCTTCCGCGCCGATCCGGAGGCGCGCGAGCTGAGCAAGGGCGCCGCGCTCTACGCCCGGGGAAACACCGACGACGCGGCTGCGCTCTTCGCGAAGCACGATTCGCTCGAAGCGAAGGTTGGCGAAGCGTTCGCGGCGTGGCCCGACGGGACGCTCGACCGCGTCGAGCAGCTCGGCAAGCTGTACCCCGAGACCGCAGTCGTCCGACTTCACCTCGGCCTCGCGCGCCTGTGGGCGAACGAGGGCGATCCGGTCGAGTCATGGCGCGCGGTTCTCGAATCGGAGCCGGACACGCCCTACGCGATCGTGGCCGGAAACCTGCTCCACCCGCGCCTGCCGCGTGGCCTGCCGGCCTTCATCCCGTCGTACACGGCTCCGGCCGCCCTGACGCAGCTGCCGCCGGCTCGCCAGCTCGCGGCACTACGCGCAGCGGCCGAGCGTGGAGGCGTGCGCGAGCAGCTCCTCTACGGCATCGGGCTGCAGCGCGTCGGGCGGCCGGTGTCCGCGGCGCGCGTCTTCGACGGGGCTGCGCGGGCGTTCCCGCAGGACGTCGAGGCGCAGGTGGCCGGTGCCGTCGGCGCGTTCGACAAGGACGCGCCCGAGAACGCCTTCGGCCGCCTCGGCCCGCTCTCGAAGCGCTACCCGACCGAGCCGAGCGTGCGCTTCCACCTGGGCGTGCTGCTCCTGTGGACGGGAAGGATCGACGGCGCGCAGCGCCAGTTCAGGCTCGCGTCGAAGGCACAGCCGGGCTCGCCGCTCGCGCGCGAGGCGGATCGCTACCTCGAGACGATCCGCCAGGCGCGCGGCTGACAGCGTCTAGTCGCCGGGCACGTCCATGTGTCAGAAGGAGACATGTCCGAGCAGATCTCGAGCGCGGCTTTTGACGACCGCCGCGCCTGTAACTACGGTGTGACCGCCGACGAGGAAGGGGGGCGGTCTGGCCGCCGAAGAAACGCAGGGCGCTACCACCCGAACGCCGATCGAGGAGATCCTCACCTCCGACGAGGGCCAGCGGCTGCTCGAGGTCGGCTATCGCACGGGCCAGCTGGACGCCGACGAGCTCGCACTCGCGCTCGACGAGCTCGAGCTCGAGCCGGCGCAGCTCGACGACGTCTACGCCGCGCTCGACGAGGCGCAGGTCTCAGTGGTGGCCGCCGGAGCGGACGAGCCCGAGGTGGAGGCCGAGGCGGAGCCCGAGATCACGACCGACGCGCTTCAGCTCTTCCTGAAGGACATCGGCAAGGTGCCGCTCCTCACGGCCGCGCAGGAGGTCGAGCTCGCGAAGCGGATCGAGCGCGGCGAGCACGCGGCGAAGCAGGCGATGGTCGAGGCGAACCTCCGGCTCGTCGTCTCGATCGCGAAGCGCTACCGAAACCAGGGCCTGCCGTTCCTCGACCTCATCCAGGAGGGGACGATCGGGCTCGTGCGCGCGGCCGAGAAGTTCGACTACCGCAAGGGATTCAAGTTCTCGACGTACGCCACGTGGTGGATCCGCCAGGCGGTGGCGCGCGCGATCGCGGACAAGGGCCGGACGATTCGCATGCCCGTCCACGTCGTGGAGAAGCTCAACCGGATCATGCGCTCCGAGCGGAAGCTGCGCGCCGAGCTCGGGCGCGAGCCGTCGATGGAGGAGATCTCGCGCGACGTCGAGATGTCGCCCGACGAGGTCGAGGGGATCCGCCGCAGCGCGCAGATTCCGGTCTCGCTCGAGAAGCCGGTCGGCGACGACGACGAGTCGGAGTTCGGGCACTTCCTCGCCGACGAGACCGCGCCGCTGCCGGACGAGCTCGCGGAGACGACACTCCAGCGTGAGGCCCTCCGCTCGATCCTCGGCGCCCTGTCGGAGCGCGAGCGGATGGTGCTCGAGCTTCGCTACGGGCTGGACGGCCAGCAGCCGCGCACGCTCGACGAGGTCGGCCGCGCCTTCAACGTCACGCGCGAGCGCATCCGCCAGATCGAGCACCAGGGTCTGAAGAAGCTCCGCGCGCTCGCCGACGCCCAGCGCGTCCGCGACGTCGCCTAGCGGCTCCCGGCCGGGGCGCACTGCATAGACTCCGCGGCCGTGGGACGGCCGTCCGAAGCGCTCGTCGCGGAGCTCGCCGAGTTCGTCGCGATCCCATCGGTGAGCGCCGATGAGGCGCATGCGGCCGACATCGAGAGCGCGGCGCAGTGGATCGCCGGCCGCATCACCGAAGGCGGGGGTACCGCCGAGCTGATCCCGTGGGGGACGAGGCCGCTCGTCGTCGGCGAGATCCCGGCCTCCGTGAGCCCCGAGTCCGCGCCGACGGTCCTCACGTATGCGCACTTCGACGTGCAGCCGCCGGACCCGCTCGAGCTCTGGGAATCGCCGCCGTTCGAGCTCACGCGCCGCGACGGAAAGCTCTTCGCGCGCGGTGTCGCCGACGACAAGGGGAACATGTACGCGCTCGTCGAGGCGGCACGCCAACTGGCCGACGAGGGCGCGCTCCCGGTCAATGTGCGCTTCGCCTTCGACGGCGAGGAGGAAATCGGCGGCAACTCGATCGTCGAGTGGCTCGACGGCGACGACGGGCGCGCCGACGCGGCGCTGATCCTCGACGGCGCGATGGCGTCGCGGACGCTCCCGATCTTCTACGTCGGTGTGCGTGGGATGCTCTATTTCCACCTTCGCGTGCGGACGGGCACGACCGATATGCACTCGGGCATGTTCGGGGCGGCCGCGCTCAACGCCACGCACGCGCTCATGAACGCGCTCGCGAAGGTCGCGCCACGCCCGGACGGCTACCTGCCGGACGAGCTGCGTGCGGGGGCGATCCCGCCGTCACCGGAGGAGCTCGACGCGTGGGCAAAGCTTCCGGCGGGAGCCGAGCAGCTGTCGCACTACGGCGCGACGCCGATCGCACCCGACGCCGGCGAGACCTTCTACCTGCGCACATTCGCCGACACCTCGCTCGACGTGAACGGCATCGCGAGCGGCTCACCCGATCTTGTGAAGACGGTGCTCCCGGTCGAGGCGCGCGCGAACGTCTCGATCCGGCTCGCGCCCGGACAGGAGCCCGAGACGATCCGCGCCGCCTTCGAGCATCTGTTGCGCGACGGGCTTCCCGCGGGGGCCGAGCTCGAGATCACGGTGAAGAACACGGCCCGGCCCGCGCTGACGCCGACGGACGCTCCCGCGATCCGGCTCGCCGGTGACGCGTTCGAGAGCGTCGTCGGTACCAGGCCGTTGCTCGTGCGCACGGGTGGGACGCTGCCGATCTACGCCGGCCTCGTGGCCCGCGGGTTGCCTACGCTCGCGACCGGCTTCGGGATCGAGAGCGAGTGCAACGTGCACGCGCCGAACGAGAACGTCCCGGAGGACGCGATCGACCTCGGCGTCGCGACGCTGCGGGACGTCTTCACCCGGCTCGGGGCGCTTGGCTCCTAGAGCCGCCTTCTCCAGCTCGCTGGCGGAGAGCCTTGCGGGCGACGTGCTCGAACGGTTTCTCCGCTACGTCCGTGTGGACACGCAGGCCGAGCCCCGGGTCGCCGAGCGTCCGAGCACCGAGAAGCAGCTCGACCTCTCGCGCATTCTCGTCGACGAGTTGCACGAGATCGGGCTCGACGACGCAGAGCTGAACGAGGGCTTCTCCGTCTTCGCGACGCTGCCGGGAACGGTGGAGGGGCCAGTCCTCGGGCTGATCGCGCACGTCGACACGACCCCCGACGTGACGGGCGCCGGTGTGTTGCCGATCGTCCACGAGGCGTGGGCCGGCGAGCCGATCGTCCTGCCCGGCGACGAGCGCCAGGTGCTCGATCCGGCCGCGCTGCCGGCGCTCGGCGCGCGCGTCGGACACGACATCGTCACGAGCGACGGCACGACGCTTCTCGGCGCGGACGACAAGGCCGGGATCGCGGAGATCATGGCCGCCGTCGCACATCTGGCCCGCTCGGAGAACGGCGCACGTGCGCCGATCCGCATCGCGTTCACGGTCGACGAGGAGGTCGGGCGGGGAGCCGAGGACTTCGATCTCGACGCGTTCGGCGCCGACGTCGCGTACACGCTCGACGGCTCCGATCTCGGCGAGCTCGAGGTCGAGACGTTCTCGGCCGCGTCCGTGCGCGTGACCATCCGCGGCCTCTCGGTGCACCCGGGCACCGCCAAGGGCAAGCTCGTGAACGCCGTCAAGCTCGCTTCGGAGCTCGTCCTCTCGCTGCCGAAGGGGCGGATGTCGCCGGAGACGACCGAGGATCGCGAGGGCTACGTCCACCCGCACCGCATCTCGGGCTCCGCGGAGGAGGCGATCGTCGACTTCATCGCGCGCGATCACGACGACGACCTCCTCGCCGCGCACGTGGAGCTCCTGACCAGACTCGCCCAGGACGTCGAGCTGCGCGAGCCGCGCGCGAAGGTCGACGTCGAGGTGCGCCACTCGTACCACAACATGCGCCCGTTCATCGAGCAGGACCCGCGCGTCGTCGAGGCCGCGTTGGAGGCGATCCGCCGCGCGGGTGTGGAGCCGCGGCTGGCGATCACGCGCGGAGGCACGGACGGCGCGGTGCTCTCGGCTCAGGGCCTTCCGACTCCGAACCTGTTCACCGGCGGCCAGGAGTACCACTCCGTCCGCGAGTGGGCGAGCGTGCAGGACATGGCCGCCGCGGCCGCGACCATCGTTGAGCTCGCCGGTGTCTGGGCGGAATCGTCCGACTAGCGGCGTCGTTCGAGAACACATGGCCAGGCTCGTCGGCATCAACCACGTCGCCGTCCAGGTAGCCGACCTCGACGAGATGCTCGACTTCCTCGGCTCGCTCGTCGACGACCTCGAGCTGCGTGGGCGCACCGGCGGGATGGCCTTCGTCGACCTCGGCGATCAGTTCATCGCGCTCGAGCGGGCAGCCGAGCCCGTCGCGGCGGGACACTACGGGCTCGTGGTCGACGACCAGAGCGAGGTCGTGAGGCGCGCGCGGGAGGCGGGCGCGCGGATGGTCGGCGGGCACGACTTCCTCGACCCGTCGGGCAATCACTGGCAGGTGGTCGACTACCGCGACGTGCAGTTCTCGAAGACGACCCGCGTGCTCGAGGGAATGGGCCTCGACGGTCTGGAGAAGTCCGACCGCGCGCTCGCCGAGCTGCGGGCGAAGGGCCTGGAGGACTAGCCGCTCCACGCTCGCCACGTTCTACGGGCGTCGCTACGTTCAAGACGTCAGGGCTGCGACGCGGTTCCCTTCTCCCAAACGAGGAGGAGGAGGTCTGCGTGAAGCTCAGGTTGACAGCACTCGCGCTCGTCACGGCGCTCGTGACCGGCGCGTCGGCGTTCGCCGGCGGGAACGGCGTGGTCGCGTCGGCGAATGGCGACTACGGGTTCTCGGGACAGGCGGCGGGCAGCACGTTCGTTATCGAACCGTTCACCTGGCATGTCCAGGTCAAGGCGGACGGGAGCACGAAGGGCTCGTTCGACTACACCCAGGTGCGTGACGGCGTGTCGCTCTCGGCGAGCGGCAGCCTCACGTGCGCGTACATCGAGGGTGACCACGTGTGGGTCGGCGGAGTCATCGAGGCGAGCTCGCGGGCCAGCCTCGTCGGTCTCGACATGTGGTTCCAGGCACGGGACGACGGCGAGGGAGCGAACGCTGCGCCCGACATGTCGTCGACGCTCGGAGCCGCGGCCGCTCCGGCTGCGCAGCAGTACTGCGACGACCACCCGCCGATCCGCTTCCCGTTCGACGTGAGCGAGGGGAACCTCCAGGTCCGCAGCTGATCTCTCGCCTCGGATGCCGAGAGACGTGGGCCGGGCTTGCTCTCCGCCCGGCCCACTCGGCTTCAGGGGCGAAGCCGTTCGCGGTAGCGGCCTGGCGTCACGCCGTGGTGCCGCTTGAAGGAGCGCGTGAAGTGGCTCTGGTCGGCGAAGCCCGCGTCGGTGGCGATTCGCACGAGCGGTTCGTCCGTCGAGGCGACCGCCGCCGTGGCCCACTCGAGGCGAAGCGCGCGCGCGTAGGTCGCGACGCTGACGCCGTAAGCCCGCCTGAACGCTCGTGCGACCTGCGCCGGATGGCGGTCGACGGCGGTGCCGAGCTCGTGCAGGG
The DNA here is from genome assembly GCA_035630135.1 of Gaiellaceae bacterium. Taxonomy (GTDB): domain Bacteria; phylum Actinomycetota; class Thermoleophilia; order Gaiellales; family Gaiellaceae; genus GMQP-bins7. The sequence continues at coordinate 12,559 of DASQLF010000084.1, read as the reverse complement.
AGACGGCGTCCGGGCTCGACTCGTGGATCAGCTCGCGCACGGCATCGAGCCAGCCCCCGTCACGCCGATCGCGTGCGACGACGCGACCGGCACACGCGAGCAGCCCGAGCGCGAGCCCCTCCACCGCCAGGAGCGAGTACGCGTCCGGCCGTGCGAGCTCGCCTTCGAGCTGTCGTCCGAGGAAGGTCGCGACCGACGCGCGCGCGTGCTCGCGACGCTCGAGCAGCGGGCGAAAGGCTTCGTCCTCCCCCGGGGGTCGGATGACGAGCACCGTGCAGCCGGTGCGACCGAACGCGCTCGAGTGCGCTGCGCCTGCGGGTATCGACGTGAAGCCGCCGTGCGAGAGAGTCGCACTCGAACGGGCGAAGCTCTTGCACACCCGGCCCTCCAGCACGAAAGCAACGTAGCCCCGTGCCGGGTCGACCGTCCCGTGCCTGAACGACGGAGGGAAGCGAAGGCGGTACACCTCGAGGTCGCCGACGACGGCGCGGGACGCCTCGCGCCCGTCGGTCGTCGTCACGCACGTCACAGCCCCCACTCGGTGGTGAAGACGCAGAAAGGTGGGGCTTCGTTAGTCGGCGAGCGTGTCGTGGACGCCGCAGCCGAGCCACTCGTGACCGAAGCGGCGCATCGCGTGCACGACCGGAAGGAGAGCATGCCCCTTCTTCGTCAGCGCGTACTCCACGCGAGGGGGCGACTCGGGAAAGCTCTGGCGCTCCACGATCTCCTCGGCCTCGAGCCAGCGAAGGCGCTCGGCGAGCGTGCGAGGACTGATGCCAGCGCATGAGCGCTCCAGCTCGGTGAAGCGGCGCGGGCCCTCGGAGAGGTCGTGGACGATGAGCACCGTCCACTTCGAGCCGACGATCTCCGCGGCCCCGGCCACCGAGCAGGTCGGCGCCGCGTGGACGGGCAGCATCGTGCGTGTGGTCACGAGCGCATTGTACGAGCCGCCGCCACGGGGAGTGAACTCCGGGTCAATCCCAGGGCGGTGCGGTGTGCACCCAGCGCCCGCCGACCATCGTCGCGACGACCTCGACGGACGCGAGCTCGTCCACCGGGCACTCGAACGGGTCGCGCGAGAGGACGACGAGATCGGCCAGATAGCCAGGGAGCAACTTCCCGCGCCGCCGCTCGTCGCCCGACAGCCACGCGGGGCTGACACAGCTCGCGTGCACGGCCTCGGCGATCGAGAGGCACTGTTCGGGGTGCCAGGCGTCCCGGTCGTCGATCGTCCGCCGCACGCCGGCGCGAACGCCGGCCAGTGGATCGAGCTCCTCGACGGGCGCGTCGGAGCCGTTCGCGACGAGCGCGCCCGACTCGAGCAGCGAGCGGAAGGCGTAGGCGCTCTCGACTCGATCGGGCCAGAAGCGCTCGGCCAGGTCGCGGTCGGAGGGGGCGTGCGAGAACTGCACCGAGCACGCGACACCGAGCGCCGCGAAACGTCCGACGTCCTCGGGCGCGAGGCACTGCGCGTGCTCGACGCGGTGTCGCAGCCCGAGGGGCTCCCAGATCTCGCGCGTCGACTCGAACGCGTCGAGCGCCTCGCGGTTCGCACGGTCGCCGATCGCGTGCACGCCGACGGGCCAGCCGAGCCGCGCGCCCTCGCGGATCGCCTCCGCGAGCTCGCCTCCGCTCGTGATCGTCACGCCCGAGCCGTCGAGCATCCAGGCGGTCTGCGAGCCGAGCGTGCCGTCCATGAACGCCTTCAGGTAACCGATGCGGAGGTAGTCGTCGCCGAGCCCGGAGTGGATCCCGAGCGCGTCGAGCTCCGGCAGGAGCTCGTACGGGATCGAGCCCCACACGCGGAGCGTGAGCCCCTCGCGCTCGTGGATGCGCTGGAAGATGCCGGGCGCACCCAGCCAGCCGTCCTTGTCGTGGATCGCGACGACGCCGCGACTCGCTGCGATGCGGAGTCCGTCGCGTGTCGCGTCGACGAACTCGTCCTCACTCGGCATAGCGACGCGCTGACGGAACTGCCACGCCGACTCTTCGCGGAGCACGCCAGACGGGGATCCGTCGGCGTCGCGCTCGACCACGCCACCCTCGACCTCGAGATCCCCCACGGCACGTGCGAGGGCCGCAGTGTTGAGCCAGGCCGAGTGGTAGTCCTTCGAGAAGAGCAGCGCCGGGACGTCGCCGGTGACCTCGTCGAGCGCGCCCGCGGTCGGCTGCTCGTCCCACTCCGCCGAGCGCCAGCCGTACCCGCGGATCCACTCGCCGTGCCGCGGATGCGCGCGCACACGCTCGAGTGCCTCGGCGAGGCTCTCCACGCCTTCGAGCTTCGCCTCGCGTTGCGACAGCGACCAGGTCGGGAAGTGCACGTGCGAGTCCGTGAAGCCGGGAAGGACGCAGCGGCCGCCGAGGTCCACCACGTCCGGGCTCGGAAGCGCCGTCTCGTGGGTTCCGACCCCGCCCGCGACGTGCGGGCCGGCGATTGCGAGCGCGCGCGTCGTCGGAAGCGACGGATCCAGCGTGCGGATGACGCCGTTCTCCAGGATCATGCGCGGCGACTGTACCGAGGGGGCACGCCAAGGCTCCCTCGAACGAGGGAAAAGGCGTAAGCAGAGCGTAAAACGCGACTCGAACGAGTGTGCGTTCGTGTGTTTGCGGAGAGACCTTTCCTACGAAGCACGTAAACCAAAGGGGGAACGAAGATGAAGAAACTCCTGCTCGCGGGCGTCCTGGTAACGGCGCTCGCCTTTTCCGTCTCCGCATCGGCCGCGCTCGTTCCGGGCGTGTTCGACCCCGGCAACACCGGGTGCGTCGAGGCGACGCTCGTCAAGAAAACGAAGACACTGCATCTCGAGAAGAACTGCCCCACGGCCACGAACGCGGCCGCGGGTGCCGAGGTCACGGGCGTCAGCGGCCAGTCGTTCCAGTCCGCGTCGTTCACGCTCGCGAGTGCCAGCCAGTGTCAGGGCGGCTCTCCGCGGTTCAACGTGGTCACGTCGACGGGGCTGTTCTTCCTCGGCTGCAACAACGTCACACCGAGTACGAATGCCAACGGCACGGTGACCTACAGCTTCACGGCCGCGACGCTCGCGGCAGCTGGCCAGCAGGTGCCCACGCCTACGGGCATCGTGCAGTCGGTGAGCGTGCTCATCGACGTTCAAGGCACCGCCGACCTGACCAACGTCACGTTCAACGGCAAGCTGCAGAAGCTCGCACCGGGCAAGGGGGACGTCGCGCGCGCCTGCAAGAAGGGTGGCTGGAAGAGCTTCACGAACCCGGCATTCAAGAACCAGGGCCAGTGCGTCAAGTCCCTGGTGCACGGTCGCAACGCGACGAGATAGCAAGTAGCTCGGAGACACTGAACCAACGCTCGTTGCACGAGGGAGAGCCGCCTGGTCGGCTCTCCCTCGTCGTGCGCCGACCTAGAGTTCGCCGCGTCGATCGAAGCCACGAGAGGAGAACGGATGCTCGCGCACGTCGCCGTGAACGTGACCGACTTCGACGGAGCGAAGCGCTTCTATCTCGGTGCGCTCGAGCCGCTCGGCTACCGCGTCGTGTACGAGGAGCCGGACGCGCTCGCGTACTTCGCGGATGCGCTCGGGCTCGACTTCGGCATCGGGCGGCGCGGACCGGTCGGCGGCGCGCACGTTGCGTTCGACTGCGACGACCGCGAGACCGTCGACGCGTTCTACGAGGCCGCGCTCGCCGCGGGCGGCAGGGACAACGGCGCGCCCGGGCTCCGACCGCAGTACGACGCGAACTACTACGCCGCGTACGTTCTCGACCCCGACGGCAACAACATCGAGGCCGTCTGCCATCACGCCTCGACCTAGACTTCGCCCGTGCCCTGGGAGCAGCTGAGCGACGAGCAGCTCGAGATCCGCGACCTCGTGCGGACGATCGCGCGCGGCCGGATCGCTCCACGCGCAGCCGAGATCGACGAGTCCCACGAGTTCCCCTGGGATGTGGTGGAGCTCTTCCGCGAGCACGGCGTCTTCGGGCTCCTGTTCGACGAGGAGCACGGCGGCACCGGCACGGGAGTCCTGCTCGCGCTCGTCGCGATCGAGGAAGTGTCGAAGGTCTGTGCGACGAGCGGGCTGATCCTCGCCGTACAGGAGCTTGGCTCTCTCGGGATCAAGCTCGCGGGATCGGACGAGCAGAAGTCGCGGTTCCTGCCGGCGCTGGCATCCGGTGAGACGCTCGCGGCGTATGCGCTGACGGAGGCCGGCTCCGGGTCGGACTCGGCCGCGATGCGTACGACGGCTCGCCGTGACGGCGACGGCTACGTCCTCGACGGCTCCAAGCGGTTCATCACGAATGCGTCGGTCGCCGGGCTGTACACCGTGTTCGCGAAGACGGACGCGAGCGCCGGCCACTCGGGCATCTCCGCGTTCGTGGTCGAGGCGGACACGGTCGGATTCGAGGTGGCGCGGCTCGAGCCGAAGATGGGAATCGCCGGCTCGACGACGGGCGAGCTCACCTTCGACGGCGCGCGCGTTCCCGCCGCGAACCTGCTCGGCGAGGAAGGAGAGGGCTTCAGGATCGCGATGCGCATCCTCGATCGTTCGCGCCCCGGTGTCGCCGCGCAGGGGCTCGGCATCGCCCAGGGGGCGACGGACTACGCGCTCGAGTACGCACGCTCGCGCGAGACCATGGGAAAGCCGATCGCCGAGCACCAGCTGATCGCCGGGAAGCTCGCGGACATGGAGACGCGCTGCGAGGCCGCGCGCGGACTTCTCTACCGCTTCGGCCGCATGGTCGACGAGGGTGCCGACGACGCGGAGCTCACGAAGGCCTCGGCGATGGCGAAGCTCTATTGCACCGACACGGCGATGGACGTCACCACCGAGGCGGTGCAGATCCTGGGCGGCTACGGCTACATCCGGGAGTACCCGGTCGAGCGCATGATGCGCGACGCCAAGATCACGCAGATCTACGAGGGCACGAACGAGATCCAGCGCCTCGTGATCGCGCGCGAGATGCTGAGAGAGACGCGCGCCTTCCTGCTCGCCGGCGTCGCTTAGCGGCGGCAGAAGCGGTTGCGCGGCGTGCGGCCGTTCCAGACGAAGCCCTGGGCGACGGCTCGGACGACCGTCACCACGTAACACCCCGATCCGCGCGAGACTGCGAGGCGAGCCTTGCCGGACGCACCGGTCGCGACGCGGGACCGCGCGACGCGCTCGTCGTCGAGCGTGACGACGAGCGTGAGCGACGTGCGCGAGACCGGACTGCCGGCCGGGTCGACGGCCGCGAGGGTGGCCTCGACGCCGCGGCTCGTTCGGCGGTACGTCACCGACGGGACGCGCAGCGCGGCGGGTCGTACCGTCACGGTCGAGGACGCGACGAGCGATCCAGCCGCCGCGGTCACGGTGCCCGTCCCGACCGTGCGGCCGGCGCGGAAGGTGACGGAGCCAGCCTGCCCACGGACGAAGGTGCCGAACCCGGTGGGAGCGACCGTCCAGGTCGCGGCTGACGCCGCCGGGTTCCCGAACGAGTCCACGGCGGCGGCGGTGAACGTCGTCTCGCCGCGGACGCGGACGTCGCGAGCCGCGGGCGTCACCGAGATCCGCGCGGCGGCGCCCGGCAGGATCGTCAGCTGGCTCGTCGCCTGCGTCGTGCCCGGTGCCGATGCCGTCAGGGTCACCTGGCCCGCGCGCGTGTCGCGGTAGTAGAAGACGATGCCCGTCTGGGGCGACACGGGGAGGACGAGCGTGCTCGTCCACGGCCCGGCGGTGCTCGTCGAGAACGTGCCCGCCGGAGAGCTCGAGCGGAGCGTGACGGAGAGCGGGCGAGTGACCGCCGAGCTCAGCGCCAGCTGCAGCGGCGGAGAGATCGCGCCGGCGGGAAGCGTCGCGGGCGTCGCGGCGATGGTGAGCGACGACTGCGCCCAGGCCCTGAACGACCGCCACGCTCCGTTGTGCCGCGCCTCCGCGAGATCGACGGCGCACGCCGCCTCACCGGCTCCGCATGCGCCGCTCCCCGGGTTCTCCGGATCGACGACGTCGCCGGAGTCGCGGACGGCGAGCGCGAGCCGGTCGAGGAGAAGGCCCGTCTGCGCGGCGAAGTCCGCGGTCGAGAGACCCGTGGTGTTGCGCGGTGCCCAGGCGAAGCCCCAGTGATCGGCGGCTTGCGCGCTCGTCGCGCTGAAGAACCGGAGCGCGTTCACCTGCGCGGCGAGGTACGCCGCCATCTGCTCCGCCGGAACCATCGTCCAGCCCCACGCGGTCTCGCGCGGCCAGGCCCCGTTCGCGAGTGGGCTGAAGGTCGCGCGCAGGAACGCGCGCGCCGGCTCGATCTCGGCCGGGCCTGCGTTCGCGAGCACGAGCTTGTGCTGCAGGTAGTCGTTCAGCAACTCGCGCCGATCCGTGTTCGGCGAGCCCGGCACCGCATGGGCCCGCAGGTCGCCGTACACCTCCTGCGACCAGTCGCTGACGTACCTCGCCATGTCCGTCCAGAACGCCGAGTCCGAGAGCCAGCCCTGCATCGTGTTCTGGTACACGGACAGGTCGCTCGTGCGCTGCCCGAAGCCGATGACGAGGACGGCCCCGCGCGTCCGCTGCGCTCCCTCTCCGCCTTCGTATAGTCCGCGCAGGAGCTCGCGCACGTTGGCGCGAGCGTTCCCGTCGCCACGGCGCACGGCGGAGGTCAGCTCGTTGAGCATCCAGCTGTCGCCTCGCGAGACGTCGTAGCCGGCCTCCGCCATCCGCTGACGGGCGGTGACGCCCGCCGTGTACCAGGACGACCCGGTGCTCGCGACCCAACGCGTCCAGGTCGCGAAGTGGATCTCGGCCAGCGCGTGATAGTTCGGGCCGAGCGCACGGATGCGGGAAGCCTGGTCGCGGCGAAACGTCGTCTTGTCTGCCACGAGAGGCGGGACCGAGACGTGGTAGTCGGCACACGGGGAGGCGGTCGCTGCGAGCTTCGTCGCGAGCCTGATCCAGTCCGAGGCTGCGTAGAAGACCGCGCGGAGCGGCCTGCACTCGGCGGCCTGGGTGCGTAGCGGCTTGCTCGTGACGAGCTCGCGCCAGAGCTCCTCGGTCGCGGCCGGCTCGAGCGAGGGGACAGGGGTCTCGGCCGCCCGGACAGCCGTCGAGGAGCCCGGCCCGGCCACGAGGCCGAGCGTGGCGACGACGACGATCAGGGAAGCGAGGCCGAGACGCACGGCCGCCCAACGTAGCGGCGGTCTGTGAGCGCTCGGTAAACGCGAGGGGGCAGCATCGCTGCCCCCTCGCGATCCCTGCTCAACCGCGACCGCAATGGACGAGCGCGTTCAGGCAGTCGTCCACGAGCTTCCGCAGCGCGCCGGGCTTCCATGCGTTCACGAAGTCGGCGTGGGCACTGAACTCGTTGCCCGACGCGAGCGAGAAGCCCGCGCCGCCCCTGGACGGGTAGCGGTAGATCTGCGTGATCTGCGGCACCTCGACCGGGTGGGTCGACGGGCAGCCCGAGCGCATCGCGTAAGCCATGTGGCTCTTGTGGTCGGCGCTGTCGAGTCGCCGGCCGTCCCAGCACTCCGGGAAGCGGATGTGCAGGCGCAGGAACGAGCCGCGGGCATCGGGGCAGGTCGGCACGCTCTCCGAGCGGCCCACGCCCGAGACGAGTCCGCAGCTCCAGAACGTGACGCGCATGCCCTGCGCGGTCGTCGCCGCGGCGTCGCCCGCGATGACCCGCAGGTTGTTCGGAAACGCGCTCACCGCGGCCAGCGTCCCGCGGCGGTAGTAGATCGTCGCGCCCTGCGGGAAGATCGCCGTCGAGCCCTGGTACAGCGTCGGTACCCAGTAGGCGGCCGTGTCGTCCTTTCTCATGCACGTGGTCGGACTCGAGCGAAGCGAGCCGAAGTCCGAGAAGGCGCTCGTCGTGCGGTTGCCGACGAACGTGTGCTGGTGCGACGCGCCCGGCTTGCCGGGGAAGACGATCGGGTCGTCCGGCGCCTGGTGCGAGAAGCGGCAGGTCTCGACGAAGTTCACGCCGACGAGGTCGGCCCGCGAGACCATGCCTGGCTCGTCACCTGTCTTCGGCTTCCCTCCTGCGATCGCGGCCGGTCCTAACGCCGCCGCAAGCACGAGCACGAGCGCCCCGACGGTGATCAGCGCGACTGCCTTCATGGCGTTCCCTCCCTCGAATGGCGTTGTCCGGTTCGAATCCATTCACCGGAGGGTTCGGTTTCTGAGGGCAGCGTGTAACGACGCCGTAAGCGTTTTGTTCGGGCCGCGCCGCTCGGTCAGGCGGTCTTCACGACGGCGTACGTCTTCCGCACGGTCTCGTCGACGCGCCACGTGCCCGTCCAGCCGTCGGGGCAGAGCATCACGACGCCCGGGCCGATCTCGGTGACGACCCCGTCACCGTCCGTGATCGTGCCGCGGCCGGCGACGAAGTGCATCTGCTCGTAGTACCCGTCGCACGAGCCCTGGAAGGAGCCCGGCGTCACGTCCCAGATGCCGAGCTCCACGCGGCCGTCGTCGGAGATGACCTGCCAGCGCTCGTACGGCTCGCCCTCGACGGCCGTCGGGACTGCGCGTCCCGTCTCGAGTTCGGTGGCGAGGACGTCGTCGATCGTCACGCGCGCGACCCTACTCGATCAACCCGGGACGGACGCCGCCGGGTAGCGCGCGCGAATCTCGTCGACGAAGGCGGCCAGGCGGTCGGCGATCGCGCTGTCCCGGATCTCGAGGACGTTCTCCGCGTTTCGCTCTCCCGACCGCGAGAGGTTGAAGCTCCCGACGAAGACGGTGTCGTCGGCGACGACGAGCTTCGCGTGCATGAAGTCGTGCTCGGAGTCCGGCGTCCACGGGATCGACTCCTTGCCGCTCCAGGGTGCGCCCTCCAGCACGCTCTGCAGGAGCGGGATCTTCCAGGCGCTCACACCGTTGGTCCGCCACTGGTGGAAGACCTGGTCGACCTGCGTGTCGTCGACGATGCCCGCGAGGTCCGTCCGCTGCTCCTTCACGATCTCGACGAGCGTGCCGAGGATCGGCCCGGAGGTGAGCACGGGCGACGCGATGCGGATGCGCTCGCGCGCCTTTCCGAGATGCTTCGCGATGCGGTGGGAGAGCGCCTCTCCGTGCTCCGGGGTGAACCAGGCGCGAACCTGTGCGCCCCCGACGTCGGTGGGGCGTGGATCCACCTTCCCGGAGCGCTCGACGATGCCGCTGTCCCAGAGCTGGGTGAACGCGAGCGAGTAGGCGTAAGCGATCTCGCGCGACTCGACCGACACGATGACGTTCTCCTGCTTCGACCACGAGTCGTCCGTCCAGTTGGCCGAGCCCGTCCAGACGGCCTCGCCGTCGCGTACGACGAACTTGTGGTGCATGAGGTCGGGGATCCCGGCGATCCCGCGTGTCTCGATCGGGAGCGCCTCGATCGCCTCCGGACCCGTCTCCGGCGGAGGCGGAACCGGGATCGGCCCCGGGTGGGAGACGTTGTAGAGGAGCCGCACCGCGACGCCGCGCTGCACCGCGGAGAGCAGCGCAGCGAGCACGACTGCGCCGGCGCTCGTCTCGAAGCGCACGTCGTAGAGCGCGAGGTCGAGCGACTTCTGTGCGCGCGACAGGAACCCCGCGACGCCGCGCCCGATGTCTCCGGCGTCCTGACCGCCCTGGGTGAGCGTCCGGATCTCGATCGCCGGCCGTGCGGCTGCGGGCTCGGTCACGCGGTCTGCGCGGCGGCGCGAAGCGCTGCCTTGTGCGCGCGCTTGGCGGCCTGGTACTCCGCAAGATCCTCGGGCGAGTGGATCTTCCCGAGGCACGGGTGCTCCGGAACGAGCTCCTGCGCGGCCTCGACGCCGAAGTGGAGGGCGAGGACGGAGCCGAGCCCGGTGATCTTCATGTCGCCGAACCCGGGAAGCGAGCCGATGCGCTTCTTCAGGTCGGCCCCGTCGGACGCCTCCGTCCACACGCGCTCGGCGTCGCCGTCGTAGTCCTCCACGATCGTCGCGCACAGCTCCTGCACGCGCTTCGCCATCGAGCCCGGGAAGCGGTGGATCGCGGGCTTCTCGCGGAACACCATCTCGAGCTCCTCCGGATCCATGGCCGCGATCGTTCTCGCGTCGAGCTCGCCGATCCTCTCGGTCAGCTTCTGCGGCCCGCTGAAGGCCTGCGGCACGGTCACCTGCTGATCGAGCGCGAACCCGATGAGGAGTGCCAGCGGCTCGGCTGCGATGAGCCGGTTCGCCTCGTCCGATTCGGTGAAGTAGAGCGCTTTCGGCACGCCTCGGATGGTAGACGCCCGCGGATACCCTGAAACCTGTGGATCCGCTCTCCGTTCTCTCGCCGCGGACGAGGACGTGGTTCGAGCGGGCGTTCGCGGGGCCGACGCCTGCGCAGGAGCTCGGCTGGCCGGCAATCGCGGCGGGCGGGCACGTTCTCATCCAGGCGCCGACGGGCTCGGGAAAGACGCTCGCGGCATTCCTCCTCGGCCTCGACCGCCTGAACGAGTCGCCCGGCGAGGGTCTCCGCCTCCTCTACATCTCGCCGCTCAAGGCGCTCAACTACGACATCGAGCGGAACCTGCGCGGGCCGCTCGCCGGGCTCGACTCGAAGCTCTCGGTCGCTGTGCGCACCGGCGACACTCCGGCCGAGGAGCGCCGGCGCATGCTGCGCACGCCGCCGGACATCCTCATCACCACGCCCGAGTCGCTCTTCCTGCTTCTGACCTCACAGGCGCGGGAGACGCTGCGTGGGATCGAGACCGTGATCCTCGACGAGGTGCACGCCGTGGCGGGCTCGAAGCGGGGCACGCATCTAGCGCTCTCGCTCGAGCGCCTCGAGCGGCTGGTCGAGGCTCCGTTCCAGCGCGTTGGACTGTCCGCGACGCAGCGGCCGATGGAGGAGATCGGGCGCTTCGTCGCGGGAACGCACCGCGAGATCACGCTCGTCGACGCGGGGGTGCGGAAAGAGTTGGATCTGCAGGTCGTCGTCCCGGTCGAGGACATGCGCGAGCTCGGCGCCACGACGGAGCTGTCGGTGCCGCCGATCGCCGATGGTGGCGAGCTGGGGACGGGTTTCGAGGGCGGCAGGCGCTCGATCTGGCCGTCGATCTACCCCGCGATCCTCGAGCTCGTCCGCGCGCATCGCTCGACGATCGTGTTCGTGAACAACCGCCGCCTCGCCGAGCGGCTCGCGCTGCGGATCAACGAGCTCGCCGAGGAGGAGCTCGCGCGCGCCCACCACGGCTCGCTCGCGCGCGAGCAGCGCATGGTCGTCGAGGAGCTGCTCAAGGCCGGGCAGATCCCGTGCCTCGTCGCCACCTCGTCGCTCGAGCTCGGCATCGACATGGGCGCCGTCGACCTCGTGATCCAGGTCGAGAGCCCGAAGTCGGTCGCGCGCGGGCTGCAGCGCGTGGGCCGAGCCGGACACGAGCTGCATTCGGTCTCGAAGGGCAGGATCTTCCCGAAGTTCCGGGCCGATCTCCTGGAGTCCGCCGTGGTCGCGCGGGCGATGCACGCGGGCGAGATCGAGGAGACGCGCATCCCGCGGAACCCGCTCGACGTCCTCGCGCAGCAGATCGTCGCGATCTGCGCCGACGAAGAGGTGTCCGTGGACGAGGTGCACGAGCTCGCGCGCCGTGCGTACCCGTTCGCCGAGCTGTCGCGCGCCCAGCTCGAGAACGTCCTCGACATGCTCGCCGGCCGGTACCCGTCGGACGAGTTCGCCGAGCTTCGCCCTCGCATCGTCTGGGATCGCACCGGCGGCACGATCCGCGGCCGCACCGGGGCACGTCGTCTCGCGGTCACGAACGCGGGGACGATTCCGGATCGCGGCCTGTTCGGCGTCTTCCTCGCCGACGGCGGCGGGCGTGTCGGCGAGCTCGACGAGGAGATGGTCTACGAGGCGCGCGAAGGCCAGACGTTCGTGCTCGGCGCGTCGACGTGGCGGATCGAGGACATCACGCGGGATCAGGTCATCGTCTCGCCGGCGCCGGGCGTGCCCGGCATCGCCCCGTTCTGGAAGGGCGAGGGGATGGGCCGGCCTGCGGAGCTCGGCGAGAAGATCGGGAAGACGTCGCGCGAGCTCGCCGCGCTTTCGGACGCGAAGGCGATCGAGCGCGCGGAGGGCGAGTACGGGCTCGACGCTCTCGCCGCGCGCAACCTCGTCACCTTCCTGCGCGAGCAGGAGGCCGCCACGGGCGTCGTGCCATCCGACCGCACGGTGGTCGTCGAGCGCTTCCGCGACGAGATCGGGGACTGGCGCGTCTGCATCCTCACACCGTTCGGCGGGCGCGTACACGCGCCGTGGTCGATGGTGCTGCGCGCTCGTCTCCGCGAGTCGCTCGACCTCGACGTGCAGTCGATCTGGTCGGACGACGGCATCGCGCTGCACTTTCCCGACGCGGACTCGCCGCCTCCGCTCGCCGATCTGCTCCTCGAGCCGGACGAGATCGAGGATCTCCTCCTCGGCGAGCTCGCGCAGTCGGCGCTGTACGGGTCGCGCTTCCGCGAGAACGCGGCGCGCGCGCTCCTCATCCCGCGCAGGCGCCCCGGGCAGCGCACACCGCTCTGGCAGCAGCGTCTGAAGGCGCAGAGCCTCCTCCAGGTCGCGCGGCGCTACCCGCAGTTCCCGATCGTGCTCGAGACCTACCGCGAGGTCCTGCAGGACGTCTTCGACCTGCC
>DASQLF010000083.1:0-6114 GCA_035630135.1 Gaiellaceae bacterium | reverse complement strand
GACCAGGACCCGATATCTCAGGCGGTAACGGGAGAACGCCTCGCGATTCCAGCGGAGCGTCCGCTCGTCCCCGGCGCCGCCGACGATGTAGCTCCAGGCCTCGGGCGCGACCACCGACTCGGCGAGCCGCTCGGCGTCGTCCAGGGTGAGGAGCTGCTCCACGGAGCGGGAGCCTAGCGCGTGACCGTCGGGGCTCTCAGCCGCCGAAGAACCGTGCCAGGAACCCCTTCTTCTTCGAGTGCTCGTGGTCGTGATCGTGCTCGTGACCCTCGGCGTGCACGTGATCGTGGGCGTCCGTGATGCCGTCGGCATGCGTGTGCTCGTGCTCGTGCTCGTGCTCGTGGTCGCCGTGGCCGTGGGTATGTGTCGTCCCGTCCGCGGGGTCGGGAACGGCCCTTGTTCGCGCGCCTGGCGACAGCGGTTCGACGGTGAACCGGATCGCAACGCGCAGCGAACAGCGGGCATGGGAGCGATTGCCTTCGACATGCCCGTGTTAGCTTTCGCCGCGCCGGAAACCAGGTTCGCCATGCGAAAGCAACACGCTCATCTCTCCGACGAGGCGCTGGTCGCGCTCGTCGCCCGGGCCGACGAGGATGCGCTCGCGGAGCTGTACGACCGGGTGAGCCGCATCGCGTACGGGCTGGCGCTGCGCGTTCTCCGCGACGAGCGCCATGCCGAGGACGCGGTGCAGGAAGCGTTCCTCCAGGTGTGGCGCAGTGCGGGGACCTTCCGCGCCGAGCGCGCGAAGGCGAGCACGTGGATCCTCACGCTGGTGCATCGGCGCGCCGTCGATCTCGTCCGCCGCGAAGAGCGCCGGCAGACCGATCCGCTCACCGACGAGAGTGAAACGGCACAGGCGCCCGAGCAGACGGAGGAGGCAGCCTGGCTTCGCTTCGAGCGCGAGCGCGTGCAGGCGGCCCTCAAGCAGTTGCCGGACGTCCAGCGCGAGGCGCTGGAGTTGGCGTATTACGGAGGCTTCTCCCAGTCGGAACTCGCGGAGCGCCTCGGCGTCCCGCTGGGGACGATCAAGAGCCGGATGTTCGCGGGGCTCGCACGGTTGCGCGAGCTCCTCGACGAGTCGACACAGGAAGGGTCATGGAAGCCGGAATTCACGAGCTGAGCGCGGGCTACGCCCTCGACGCACTCGATGCGCACGAGCGCGACGCGTTCGAGGCACATCTCGCGGAATGCGAGCAGTGCCAGCAGGAGCTCGAGTCGTTCTGGACGACGACGGCCGCGCTGGCGCTCGCCGCCTCGGGGCCTGAGCCGGCGCCCGCGCTGCGCGAGCGGATCCTGGCGGACGCACGCGCCGAACCACGCTCGAACGTCGTCTCGCTCGACTCACGACGCCGGCGGTTGGCGCCTGCTCTCGGCGCAGTCGCGGCTGTGGCCGCGGTGGTCGCGCTCGCGGTCGGACTCTGGGCATCGAGCATCTCGAGCGAGCTCGACGACACGCGCAGCGCGCTCGCACAGCAGCAGGCGACGGCTCAGATCCTTGCCGCGTCGGACGCGCAGAGCATCGCGCTCTCGCTGGGCGAGGGCCGGGTCGTCGTCTCGGGAGACGGAGACGCCGTGCTCGTCCTCGACGGGATCGACGCAGCTCCGGCGGGGAAGACATACGAGATGTGGATCGTCCCCGACGGTGACATCGGCTCGGCGAATCCCGCAGGCCTCTTCTCGGGCGCCGACGGGACGGCGATCGAGCGTCTCGACGGCACCGTCGAGCCGGGAGACGTCGTCGCGGTCACGATCGAGGACGCCGGCGGGGTCGACGCCCCCACGACGGATCCGATCGCAGCGTCCGATCCTGTCTGAACACAGCCGTTACGGGCGAAATAGCCCTCGGCGCTAGAATCCGACCTCTTGCGAGTTCGGAAAGAGAAGGGGTCGCCGCGGCCGCGGCGCCGGGTTCGCAAGCGCCGTCTTGCGGCACTCGTGGCCGTCCTTGTCCTCGCCGCGGGCCTCTCGTTCACGTTCGGGCTCGTCCGCGCCGTGGCGAGCGAGGTGCCTGCGCTCGATCCGGCTGCGCAGCGCTCCGACGTCGACACCGTGATCTACGCGGAGAACGGGCGGAGCGTCCTCGCCGTCCTCCGCGGCGACGAGAGCCGCGTCCTCGTGAAGACGGAGGAAATCGCGCCGATCATGCGCCAGGCGATCGTCTCGGTCGAGGATCAGCGCTTCTACGAGCACGACGGCGTCGACGTCCGCGGCATCGCGCGCGCTCTCTGGCAGGACGTGCGCCAGCAGGGCATCGTCGAGGGTGGCTCGACGATCACGCAGCAGTTCGTCAAGAACGCCTACATCCGCAACGAGAAGACGATCGCGCGCAAGGTGCGCGAGGCGGCGCTCGCGTGGCAGCTCGAGCAGGACTGGCCGAAGGATCGGATCCTCACTGCGTATCTGAACACGATCTACTTCGGCCACAACGCCTACGGCATCCAGCAGGCAGCCCGCGCGTATTTCAAGAAGGGCGCCAAGGATCTGACCCTCGCGGAGTCCGCGCTGCTCGCGGGCATCCCCGCCGACCCGTCGCTCTACGACCCGGCGGTCAACCCGCGAAATGCGGCGCTCCGCCGACGGCACGTGCTCGGCTTGATGCTCGAGCAGAATGCGATCACCCAGCGACAGTTCGACCGCGCCGACCGCGTGCCGCTCCCCGAGCCGGAGGACATCCGCCTGCCCGACACGCGCGGCGACGCGCCGTACTTCACGAACTACGTGACCGACCAGCTCGTCGCCGAGTACGGCGCCGGCAAGGTCTTCGGCGGCGGGCTCCGGGTCACGACGACGATCGACCTGAATCTGCAGCTGCAGGCGCGCGCAGCGATCGAGAAGGTGCTGCGTGATCCGGACGGTCCGGCGGCGGCGCTCGTCGCCATCGACCCAAAGTCGGGCGAGGTGAAGGCGATGTTCGGCGGGCGGAACTTCCGCCAGAGCCAGTTCAACCTCGCGGCTCAGGCGAAGCGTCAGCCCGGATCGGCCTTCAAGCCGATCGTGCTCGCCGCGGCGATGAGCGAGGGCATCTCGCCCGTCACCGAGCTCCAGTCGAAGCCTGTGTCCATCGACGCGGGCGACCGGATCTGGAAGGTGACGAACTACGACAAGACGTACCTCGGCAGCGTGAGCCTGTCGCGCGCCATGGTCTCCTCGGACAACTCCGTATACGCCCAGCTGACCGACGTCGTCGGCCCGAAGGCGATCGTCGAGACCGCCCATAGACTCGGCATTCGCAGCCGGCTGTCGCCGTACTTCTCGATCGGCCTCGGCTCCGTCGCGGTCTCGCCGCTCGAGCTGGCCAGGGCGTATGCGACGGTCGCGAACGAGGGGCGACGGGTCGACGGCTCCGTCTTCGGGAATCGCCCGCGCGTCGTCGAGAAGGTCGAGCGTTTCCGGTCGAGCAACGTCGAGGAGAACGCGCCGATCCCCACACAGGTCATGGAGGAGAGCCACGCAGAGCTCCTCACGGACATCCTCGAGGACGTCGTCCAGTCCGGGACCGGAAAGCGCGCAGCCATCGCCGGGCGGGAGGTCGCAGGCAAGACGGGAACGACCGACAACTACGGCGATGCCTGGTTCGTCGGCTACACGCCTGACCTCGTCGTCGCCGTCTGGGTCGGCTACCCGAACTCGCTGACGCCGATGCTCACCGAGTTCGGCGGCGAGGAGGTCGCAGGCGGAACCCTGCCCGCCCTCATCTGGAAGGAGTTCGTCGAGAAGGTCCCCGAGGACGACGACGTCTACTTCGACGCGCCGCCGTACCTCGGCGGGATCTCGCAGTGGGTCGTCCGCCGCGAAGGCGAATGGCAGCGCGACAACGGCTACTGCCGCGGCACGCGGCTCATCGCCTACTTCTCGGGTCTCGGCCCGGAGAACCGGGCCGACTGCAAGCCCAACGAGGTCGACGTGCCGCTCGTGATCGGGATGACCAAGGCGGGCGCCGAGGCCGAGCTCGCGGCGCAGCCGCTGGAGGCGAACGTCGCGTACTCCCCGGCGCTGCCGGGCAAGTTCCCCGGGCTCGTGGTGAATCAGGATCCCCGCCGAGGCGGCCTCTCCGCCAACGACGCCGTCACCATCTTCGTGACGACGGCCAAGCACGGAACCCTCCCGAACTTCATCGGCTCGAGCGTCGGCGACGTACGTCGCGAGGGAAAGCGACTCAAGCTGCGACTCGCGGCGAAGACAGCGCCGGGCCGCGAAGGGACCGTGCTTCGACAGACGCCGGAGCCGGGAGTCGCGGTGGCCCCCGGCCTTCGCGTCAGGCTCGTGGTCGGGGACGGCTCACGAAGCTAGAGCCGGCGAGCGAATAGCGCCAGAGCCGGTCGGTCGCGCGCGTGATCCCGATGCGCGGCGAAGTGACGACCTCGACAGGGCCGGCAGACGGCGACAGCATGAACGGAGCCTCCCCGAGGTCGAGGCCGTCGTGCAGGTCGCCGATCGCAAGAGCCTGCGTGAGTCGCCCAGGGCCGGCCGCGAGCAGCTTGACGTCCTCGAAGCCGCGGCGCGCTCTCATGAGCTCGAGACCGGCAGTCGGCTCGAGCGCGCGCAGGAGAACCGCCGCGCCGACACCTCCCTCCGCGCAGACGACGTTGGCGCACCAGTGGATGCCGTACGAGCGATAGACGTACAGGCGTCCGGCAGGCCCGAACATCGTGGCGTTCCGCCGCGTCTGTCCGCCGAAGGAGTGGCTCGCGGGATCGTCGGGCGCGTACGCCTCCGTCTCGACGATCACTCCACCGACGCCGTCGACCAGGAACGTGCAGCCGATCAGATCGTGCGCGACGTCGTGGGCCGAGCGCGCGAAGAACGCGTGCCCGAGACTCAGAAGAGCGGCTCGGTCTCGCTCGGCCGAGCGGTCGACGCAAGCACCCGACGAGCCCGCCGGCCGAGGTCGGCGAGGTCGACGCGCCCCTCCTCCGCGGCAGCTGCGAGCCGTTCGGCGAGATCGAGCGCTCCGTCTAGTAGGGCAGTGTCGCCCGTCTCGTGGCCCATGTCGTGCAGGATCGTGCGCTCCGTCCGCGAGGCGAGGAGCGGTTCCCCGACGCCCTCGATCCAGACGCGCGTCCGGCGACCGCCGCCTCGATCGTCGCCAGTGATCGGCTCGAGCGCGTAGATCTTGTCCGCTCGCGCGTACTTCCCGAAGCCGAGGAAGACCATCCGCTGCGTCATCGGGCGGAGTATGACTTCTCCTCGCGCAACAGCACCACGGTCATGACGACCGCGATCACGACTATCACTCCCCAGACCGGTTCGACAGCGGGCAAGAGCGCGGACGGGATGCCCTCGTCCGTCCAGCCGCGCTTGACGACCTGCTCGTTCCAGGCGTCCTGGGCGAGGTTCATGCCGCCGTAGGACAGCATCGCCCCGAGATACGCGAAGGTGAAGACCCTCAGAGCGCGATTCGCGATCGCGACGCGTGACAGGAGGAGCGCTGTGAGGACGAGCAGTGCGCCATCCGTTCCGTGATGGTGACCGAGATGCACGGCGGCGATCGACGGGCCGTCGGACTCCGATCCGAGCTCCTCCCCCATGAAGACGTCGCCCGGGAAGTGGAAGCCGAGCTCGGCGGCGATCCACGGGAGCGAGACGAGCCCGACGGCGGCTGCGAGCACGAGCCGCCACAGATCCCAGGGCCGACGGGGCGCAAACGCTGCTCCGACGCGTCCCGTTGCGGCCGCCGTGAGACCGACGGCGATGACGACGCCGAGCGCGGGCAGTGCGTTTCCCAAGCGCGCGTCGAGGTCGTCCTGGTCGACGAAGAGCGGCACCGTCGCGCACAGCGCGATCGCCGGCGCAGCGATCCACCAGGCGGTTCGAGGCAGCACGCCCATGGCGACCAGGACGAGCGCGATCGCGACGAGCGCGATCGGGAAATTCACGAGCGTGAGCGTTCGGCTGAGCGCCCCGGCGAGCCCTTCGTGCGACACGTGGTACGTCTCCGCCGGGTCGAGGCGGCTGTACGTGACGAGCACGGCCGCGGCCACCAGGGCACAGCCGGCCCAGGCTGCGAGCGCCTCTCCTTGCGGCGGACCTATTCGAGCGCGGCTCGTAGGGCCTCCGCCACGTATGCCTGGTCGTCCTCGTCGAGGCGCGCGTGGAAGGGCAGAGCGAGCGTCC
>DASQLF010000082.1:0-11325 GCA_035630135.1 Gaiellaceae bacterium | reverse complement strand
GGGATCTTGCCGGCGGCGTACATCTTCTCCTCGACGTCGACCGTGAGCGGGAAGAAGTCGGCGTCCGGCCGCGCGTCGGGCCTGCCGACGGCGGTCGCGAGGATCATGGTCTCGCCGGAGCGGACGACGACTGCGCCGTCGGCCTGCTTCGCGAGCTTGCCCGTCTCGAAGACGATCTCCTGACCGCCCACATCGACGGAAACCGTGGCTGTCTGCCCGGTTGCCTGAGTGGTACTCATGTGAGGTATCCCTTCACCTTTCGTGGTGCAATTCGGAAGGTGGAGGTTTGAGTCAGCCCTCTCACGTGGGCTCGCTCAAACTTCCACCTTCCCTCTTTGCCGCTTTATCTCCGGAGCCCGAGCTCCTTGATGAGGGCGCGGTAGCCCTCGATGTCCTTTCGCTGCATGTAGTTGAGGAATCGCCTGCGCTGGCCGACGAGCTTCAGCAGCCCGCGCCGCGAGTAGTGATCCTTCGGATGTGTCCGTAGATGCTCGGTGAGATCGTTGATGCGCCGGGTGAGAAGGGCTACCTGCACTTCTGCCGAACCAGTGTCGGCAGGTCCCCGACCGTGTTTTTCCACGATCTCCAGCTTGACTTCCTTGGTGAGGCTCATGCATCTCCTCCTAGTAGACGACTCCGCAATCCCCACCCCGCGTGAAGGAAGAGCACGCCGGGGCTGCGACTGCGGCTCGCGGAAGGGTAGCAGGCCGTGATCCGCTGGATCGTTCGCACGCTGGCCCTCCTCGTCTTCGCCGTCGCGGCGCTCGTCGTGCTCGACTTCGCCGAGATCCTCGTTCCGGTCGAGCCCGACGACTCGTCCGCCATGGCCGACACCATCCCCGGCTGCGACGCCCGCGTCCTCGCCCAGGGGCTCACCTATCGCCTCTGGGCGGATCCCGAGCCCGGTGACGTCGTCACCGTGCATGCCGCGGTGGCGGACGACGGCAGGATCGTCCCCGACCGCGATGCCGACGACCGGACGCTCGTGCTTCGCGTCGCCGCCGGCCCCGGCGAGATCATCGAGGGCCGCGAGGGCACCGTGTACGTGGACGACGTAAAGTTCGACGACATCGCGACGGAGCCGTTCGAGGCGGTCACGATTCCCAACGAGCAGTACTTCCTGCTCGGGGACAACCGCTCTGCGGCCATCGACTCGAGAACGTTCGGGCCGGTGCTCGAGAACGCGATCTTCGCGCGCGTGTTCGCCGTCTTCTGGCCGCTCCGCGACGTCACGTTCCGCTTCGACCGGGACTCGGGGCCTCCGCCCGGCCGCATCGCCTGCAGCTGAGCGACGCGAGCGACCGTCTAGCCTGAACCCATGCGTGCGGGAGTCGCTGCGGGCCATCCCGCCACCGCCGCCGCGGGAGCCGAGATCCTCGCCGACGGCGGCACTGCTGCCGACGCGGTCGTGGCGATGGCGCTCGTCTCGTGCGTTGCCGAGACGGTGATGAGCGGCCTTCTCGCCGGCTGCCACGCGGTCGCGTTCGACGGCTCTCGCGTCATGAACCTCGACGGCTTCGCGGCCGTGCCGTCGGAGACCGGCGACCTCGCCGAGCTGCCCATCCCGTTCGGCGACGAGGTCGTCGTGTACGCGATCGGCGCGGCGTCGTGCGCGGTGCCGGGCCTGCCCGCGACGCTCGGCGCGCTCTCGGAGCATCTCGGACGCCTGCCCTGGGAGCGCCTCTGCGAGCCGGCGCTCGCGCTCGCCCGATCGGGCGTCCCCCTTCCCGAGATGCACGCACGATCGCTCGAGATGCTCGGCGAGCTGTTCGTGCTCGGCCGCGGGCTCGATCTGTTCGCGACGGAGGGTCGGTTGCTGGGCGAGGGTGACCTGCTCTCGCAGCCGGGACTCGTGCAGACGCTCGAGGCGCTCTCGGAGGAGGGCGCGCAGAGCGCGTACCGCGGCTCGATCGCCGAGGCGCTGCTCGGCGTGGACGGCGTCGTGCTCTCGCACGGCGATCTCGCGAGCTACGCGGCGCTGTGGCGCGAGCCGGCCATGGTGGAGTACGCCGGCCGGCGCATCGTCACACGGTCCGGACTCTCGGGCGTCCCCGAGCTCCTTCCGCGGCTCCCGCGCCTCGCCGGTCTCGACGAGACCGAGCGAGTGCTGGCGCTGGTCGAGGCCTTCGAACCCGTCCGCGACGGCGGCGAGCACACGACGAACATGGTCGCCGTGGACGAGGCCGGGCGCGCATGCGTGCTCACGCATTCGCTCGGCGTCGGCGCGGGCGTCTGGATTCCCGGCTTCGACGTCCAGCTGAACAACCTCCTCGGCGAATCGGACATCGTCTTCGGTGAGCCCGCTGTGGGTGACCACCTGGAGAGCCGCATGGCGCCGACGCTCGTGTTCGACGCGACCGGCCTCGAGCTCGCAGTCGGATCGGCCGGTGCGACACGGCTGCGCACCGCGCTCGCATCGGTGCTCGCCGGGATCCTCGACGAGAGCGTCGACCCGGAGACCGCGGTCGCGCGCCCCCGTGTCCACCCCACTCTCGCGGTCGTCGACGCCGAGCCGGACGTGGACGAGGTGGCGTTGAGCACCCTGGAAGAGCGCGGTCGTACCGTCCGGCGGTGGCCGCGGATCCACCACTACTTCGGCGGGGTCAGCTGCGTCGGCCGCGCGGGAGCGGCCGGCGATCCCCGTCGAAGCGGAGCGGCTATCTCGCTGTAGGCCCCGCTACTTCAACAGCAGCTTGTCGATCCGAAGCGACGCGACGTACATCCCCACCACTCCGAGCGCGGCGAGGTAGGCGACGTTCACGAGCTGGAAGGGCCCGACGGCGCCGATCGTGAGCGCCCGCACCAGCTCGATGCCGTGGTACAGCGGCAGGCAGCGAACGATCCACTCGAGCACCTGCGGGTAGACCGAGATGGGATAGAAGGTCGCCGAGAACATGAACATCGGCAGCATGATCAGCTGAATCAGGTCGAAGTCCTTCCACGTACGCATCCAGGTGACGGCCGCGATCCCGGCGCCTGCGAAGCCGAAGCCGATGACGAAGCAGGCCGGAAGCGCGAGGATCGCCCACGGAGAGTCGACGAGGCCGAGCGCGACGATCGTGATCAGGAACGCTGCCGAATAGAGCAGCGAGCGCACGACCGCCCAGATGGTCTCCCCGACCGCGACGTCCTTCGGGCCGACGGGCGTCGCGAGGATCGACTCGTAGACCTTGCCGTAGCGCAGCTTCCAGAAGACGTTCGTCGCGTCGTAAAACGCGCCGTTCATCGCGGACGCGGCCAGGAGCGCCGGCGCGACGAACGCTGCGTACTCGATCGTCGCGCCCTCGAACGTCACGTCCCCGATGAACTCCTGCAGCGGGTAGACGAAGAAGAAGAGGTAGAAGAGCGGCTCGAAGAAGCCGGAGAAGAGGATCATCCAGGTCCGCCGGTAGACCATCACGTTGCGCTCGACGATGAGCAGGCCGCCGACGGCCGGGCGGCGAGCGGTTCCTAGACGCGTGCGGGCGACGAGCTCGGTCACACCAGGAGCCTCCGTACGTACGTCATCTGGGCCGCGGCGAGCCCGACGGCCACGACGACGAGCAGGTAACCGAGGTGCATGAGGTCGTGGGCGACCGAGATGTCGCCCAGCGTCAGATCGCGGCACAGGGTGACGCCGTGCCACAGCGGCGTGAACCACGCGATCACCTCGAGCGGCGCGGGCAGCGTCGAGATCGGAAAGAACGTCCCGGAGAAGAGGAACATCGGAAGGATCAGGAACCGGAAGATCGCGACGAACGAGGCTTCGGTCTGCGTATGGGCGGCCCAGGCCGCTATGGGCGCCGAGAACGAGATCCCGACGAGCACCGTGACCGGGATGGCGAGCACGCCGAGCGGCGACTCGACCGCGCCGAACGCGACGATGACGACGAAGTAGATGACCGCCATCGTCACCAGGCGGAAGGCGAAGAACGCCTGGTGGCCGAGCATGACGTCGCGCACGCGCAGCGGCGACGCGAGCATCGCGTGGTACTGCCGATCCCACTTGATCGCCGAGAGCACGGGCCAGCTCGACTCGAAGCTCGCGATCTGCATAGCCGTCGCCGCCATGAGCCCCGGCGCGACGAACTCGAGGTAGGAGATGCCGTTCGGCAGATCCGTCGAGCGGTCGACGAAGACGCCGAGCCCGACACCGAGGGCGAGCAGGTAGACGACGGGAGTGACCGCCGTCGTGATCGCCGACCCGCGCCAGATCCGCTTGTACTGCGTGAGGAAGAACTCGAGCGGCCTCCAGGAGAGCGCCAGGGAGCTCATTCGATGAGGCTCCGGCCCGTCAGGTGCAGGAAGACGTCCTCGAGCGAGCTGCGACGGACGAGGACGCTCTCGGGCGTCAGGCCACGCTCGTGGAGCTGGTGGGAGGCGGCGTCACCGTCGTGCGCGTACAGCAGCACGCGATCGGGGAGCGCCTCGACGCGATCGACGATCCCCTCCGTCCAATAGCCGAGGTCGTCCGGCCGGTTTCCGTCCTCGAAGCGCAGCTCGACGACCTCGCGCGTCGAGTACTGCTCGATGAGGCCGCGCGGGGAGCCCTCGGCGACGATCTTGCCCCGATCCATGACGACGAGGCGATCGCAGAGCTGCTCGGCCTCGTCCATGTAGTGAGTGGTCAGGAGCAGCGTCACGCCCTGGCGCTTGAGCCGGTAGAGCCTGTCCCAGACGACGTGGCGCGCCTGCGGATCGAGACCGGTGGTCGGCTCGTCGAGTAGGAGTACCTCCGGCTCGTTGACGAGCGAACGCGCGATCGTGAGTCGGCGCTTCATGCCGCCCGAGAGCGGCTCGACCTTGTCGTTCGCGCGCTCGGTGAGCTCCACGAAGTCGAGCAGCTCGTCCGCGCGCTTGCCGAGCTCCTTGCGGCCGAGCCCGAAGTAACGCCCGTAGATCACGATGTTCTCGCGCACGGTCAGCTCCATGTCGAGCGTGTCCTGCTGCGGCACGACGCCCAGGCGCCCGCGGATCTTCACGCCTTCGCGCGCCGGATCGAGGCCGAAGATCGTGAGCGACCCGTCCGTCACGGGCGAGACGCAGCCGATCATGCGCATCGTCGATGTCTTGCCGGCACCGTTCGGGCCGAGGAAGCCGAATGCCTCACCCCGCTGGAGGTCGAAGTCGATGGCGTCGACGGCGACGAAGTCGCCGAAGCGCTTGACGAGATCGCGTGCCTGGATGAGCGGAGTGCCGTTGGAGCTCACGGCGCAACGTTAGTTATCGGGCGTCGGCCTCCGTGCCGCTTTCGTCGCCTCGACGTCGCGCGCGATCTGCTCCACGAGCGCGGCCTCGTTCTCGAACGTCGACTCGTCGCGCAGGCGCTCCCAGAGCTCGACGACGAGGCGCTTGCCATAGAGATCGCCCTCGAAGTCGAGGAGGTACGGCTCGATGCGGCGCTCGGTGCCGCCGTAGTGCGGGTTGGTACCGATCGAGATCGCGGCGCGGTGACCGAGTGCGTGTCCCGCGTAGATCCCGTAGCGCGGGCAGGCGAGATCGGGCTCCAGGCGCAGGTTGGCGGTCGGGTAGCCGAGCGTCCCTCCGCGCTGGTCGCCGGCGACGACGACGCCGTCGAGCTCGAACGGGCGGCCGAGCATCGCGGCAGCGGCGCCGACGTCCCCGTCCGCAAGCAGCTTGCGGATCGCAGTCGACGACACGGCGGGCAGCTCGGGCACGACGACGACTCCGTAGCCGAGTCGCTCGAGCAGTGCGAGGTCACCCGAGCGACGGACGCCGAAGCGGAAATCCTCGCCCGCGACGACGATCTCGACCCCGGTGGCGCCGAGATATCGCTCGGCGAACTCTTCGGGAGCGAGCGCCTGCAGCTCGGGCGTGAAGGAGGCGACGAGGACCGCGTCCACGCCGGTTTCCTCGAGCAGCTCGAGCCGCCGTTCGAGCGTCGTCAACAGCTCCACCTTGTTGCCGAGCGCGATGCGCGGGTGCGGGTCGAAGGTGAAGACCGTCGTCTCGAGCCCCGTCGCGCGCACTGCCTCGATCACGGCGCGGTGTCCCCGGTGCACGCCGTCGAAGCTTCCGACGGCGACCGCCCGCGGCCGCGGCTCGAGCTCGGAGGGTTGGCGAGCGAGCTTCACACGAGCCTCGCGAGAGCGTCTTCCGGCGGGATGATGGTCGCCTCGTCGGCCTCGTCGACGCCGAACGGCCCGACCTCGGTACGGCGCAGCGACACGCAGTGGCCGCCGAGGCGGTCGGCGATGGCGCGCACGTAGGTTCCGGACGAGACGAGCAGGTCGAGCCGGGCGATTCCGGCTTCGTGCGCCTCGAGCGTGAGCTCGTGGACGTGCATCGTGCGAAGCGGCATCTCGACGGCAACGCCTCGGCGATGCAGCGCGTAGGCGCGCTCGCCGCCGATCTTCACCGCCGAGACCGCGGGGATCGGCAGCTCCACCGCGCCGTGGAGCGCGGCGAGCGCCTCGTCGAGCGCTTCCGGGCCGAGAGGCTCGTGCTCGTCGAGCACGTCGCCCTCCAGGTCGCCGGTCGACGTGCGGGCCGTCAGGTCGATCGAGGTCGAGTACCGCTTGGGCAGGCCTACGAACTGCGGCTGCAGCCGCGTCGAGGCGCCCGAGAGGAGCACGAGCAGGCCGGTCGCGAAGGGATCGAGCGTGCCCGCATGCCCGGTGCGGGCGCCCGTCCGCCGCCGGACCGCGGCCACGATGGCGAAGGACGTCGGGCCGGCCGGCTTGTCGACGAGGATGACCCCGCTCGGATGCTGCGCGCGCGGCGGCACGTCGGCGAGGAGCAGGTCAGACCCGTGGGGTCTGACCGCCGTTCGTCTGGGCTGCCACTTCGCGCACGATGAACTCGGTGAGATCCTCGACCGAGAGGTCGCTCGAGAAGCCGGCGGCGGAGCGGTGTCCCCCACCCTGCGACTTCCGCGCGATCGCGCTCACGTCGATCTCGTCGACGGACGAGCGCAGCGACACCTTGCGCGCCGGCCCGCCTTCCCGCGGAGGCTCGCGGATCAGCGCCGACACGAGCGAGCCCTCGACCGACCGCAGCACGTCGATGATCCCCTCGGAGTACGGCTCCGTCGCGCCCACCGCCTCGAAGTCGCCACGCACGAGGTGCGACACGACGATCTCGCCACCCTCGAGCACTCGGGCTCGCTCGAGCGCCCGTGCGAGAAGCTTGAGCTTCGCGAACTGCACGTTCTCGTAGACGCCCTGGAACACGCGGTGGACGTCCGCGCCCGCCTCGACGAGCTCGGCGGCGAGTCGCAGCGCCTTCGGCGTCGTGTTCGCGTACTGGAAACGGCCCGTGTCGGTGACGAGCGCGATGTACAGCGCCTCCGCGATCTCGGGCGTGAGTGCGACTCCGAGCTCGCGGATCACGTCACTGAGCACCTCTCCCGTGGAGGACGCGTCCGGGACGATCAGGTTGACGTCGCCGAAGCGTGGGTTGTCGTGGTGGTGGTCGATGTTGACCGTGAAAGCGGCCGCCTCGACGACGCCAGGCTCGGCTCCGACGCGGCCGGGGCTGGCGCAGTCGACTGCGACGAGGATCCGCTCCGCGAAGTCGTCAGGCCGCTCGCGGCGAAGGCCGCGCTCGTCGAGCTCGAGGAAGCGGTACTCGCCGGGAAGCGGCGCTGGCCCGCCCAGGTACATCACGACGTCCTTGTCGAGCTCGCGCAGGGCGAGACCGATCGCGAGCAGCGAGCCGAGGGCGTCGCCGTCGGGCGCCTCGTGCGAGGTCACGACGAAACGCTCGTTGTCGCGAAGGGCGGCGACGACCGCCTGAGTGTCAGCCTGGTTCGTCATCGGAGTCCGCAGGGGCGAGGTCGTCGATCAGCTTGCTGAGCCTCACGCCCCGCTCGATCGCGGGATCGTATTCGAACGTCAGGACGGGAGTTCGCCTGGTTCCGAGCTCGCGCGCCACCTGCGCCTGGAGGACGCCGTGCGCCGATTGCAGCCCTTGCAACGTCCGCTCCTGCTCGGCCTCGGTGCCGAGCACGCTCACGAACACCGTCGCATAGGCGAGGTCGGTCGCCGTCCGCACGCCGGTCACGGTCACGAACCCGATGCGCGGGTCCTTGAGCGTCGGCAGCGACTCGGACAGCACCTTCCGGATCGCCTCGTTCACCTTCCTGCGTCTGTCAGCGCTCGCCAGGGACGACCACCTCCCGTTCGACCCGCGTGAGCTCCCACTCGCGTGAGCCGAGGTAGCGCTCGACGGCGTCGAGCAGCCCTTGTAGCTGGGAGTGCTCGCGGGCGGCACAGGCCACCGCGAGCGTCGAGCGCTGCCAGAGGTCATGGTGGTCGACCTCCGCGACGCTCGCGCCGAAGCGCTCGTGTAGCTGGGCCTTCGCGGACTTCACGTGCTTGCGTTTGCCTTTCAGAGAGCCCGACTCGGGGAAGTGGAGCTCCGCGACCAGGATGCCGACATAGCCGGTCGCCACGGCTTGGCTCGGGCTACTCGTCGGGGGCCGTCGGAGGAGGCGGCGAGGCGCTGGGCGCTTGATCCATCTCCGTTCGCACGACCTCGCGCGTCTCGTACGCCTCGAGCACGTCGCCTTCCTTCACGTCGTTGAAGCCGTCGAGGAGGATGCCGCACTCGAAGCCCTCGCTCACCTCGCGCGCATCGTCCTTGAAGCGCTTGAGCTGTGCGATCGACGTCTCGTAGATCACGGTGCCGTCGCGGACGACGCGCACCTGCGCGCCGCGCCGGACGAGCCCCGAGGTGACCATGCAGCCCGCGATCGTGCCGAGCCGCGACACGCGGAAGAGCGCGCGCA
This sequence comes from Gaiellaceae bacterium, assembly GCA_035630135.1. Taxonomy (GTDB): domain Bacteria; phylum Actinomycetota; class Thermoleophilia; order Gaiellales; family Gaiellaceae; genus GMQP-bins7. Next base: position 2,594 of record DASQLF010000082.1, on the reverse strand, counting down.
CCTCTGCCTCGCCGAGCGTCTCCTCGGTCTCGACGGGCGAGAGCATCCCCACGAGCGCCTTCTGGATGTCCTCGGTGAGCTGGTAGATGACGCGGTAGGTGCGAATGTCGACGCCTTCGCGCTCGGCGAGCTGACGCGAATCCGCGGTCGGCCGCACATTGAAGCCGACGACGAGCGCGTCCGACGCCGACGCGAGGTTGATGTCGTTCTCGGTGATACCGCCGACGCCGGTGTGGATGACGTTCACTCGCACCTCGGGATGCTGGATCTTCTGGAGCTCGCCGAGGAGCGCCTCGACGGAGCCCTGCACATCGCCCTTGAGGACGATGTTCAGGTCCTGCACCTCGCCGGCCTGGAGGTCGTCGTGCAGCGTCTCGAGCGACACGCGGCGGCGCGGCCGCTGCGCGAGCTGCTCGCGGCGCAGGCGCTCTGCTCGCACGTTGGCGAGATGCTTGGCCTGGCGCTCGTGCTCCACGACGCGGACGAACTCGCCGGCTGTCGGCGGATGATCGAACCCCAGTACCTCGACGGGCTCGCCCGGCCCGGCACCCGAAACCTTGTCACCGCGATAGTCGTAGAGCGCGCGCACCTTGCCGGATGCGTCGCCGGCGACGGCTGCATCTCCGACGCGGAGCGTTCCACGGTGCACGAGCACGGTCGCCACCGGTCCGCGCCCGACGTCGAGCCTCGACTCGACGACGACGCCCGATGCATCCGCGCCGGGGTTCGCTCTCAGGTCGAGCTCGGCATCCGCGACGAGCAGGATCTTCTCGAGCAGGTCGCCCAGGTTGTCCTTCTGCTTGGCCGAGACGGCGGAGAACTGCGTCGTGCCGCCCCAGTCCTCCGGTTGCAGGCCCTCGGCGGCGAGCTCGCTCTTCACGCGGTCGACGTTCGCGTCGGGCATGTCCATCTTGTTCACGGCGACGACGATCGGCACCTCGGCGGCGCGGGCGTGGGAGATCGACTCCTTCGTCTGCGGCATCACGCCGTCGTCGGCGGCGACGACGAGGACGGCGATGTCCGTCACCTTCGCCCCGCGGGCACGCATGGCGGTGAACGCCTCGTGACCCGGGGTGTCCAGGAATGTGATGCGGCGGCCGTCGATCTCGGCCTGGTACGCGCCGATGTGCTGGGTGATCCCGCCGGCTTCCGTCTCGACCACCGACTCTTCGCGGATCGCGTCGAGAAGCGTCGTCTTGCCGTGGTCGACGTGACCCATGATCGTGACGACCGGCGGCCGCGGTGCGAGATCCTCCTCGGCGTCGTCGTACTCCGCCGGCTCGAGCTCCTCCTCGGCCGCATGCTTGATCGTGATCTCGCGACCGAGCTCCGTGCCGATGATCTCGACCTCTTCGTCGGACAGCGACTGCGTCGCCGTCCGCATCTGACCGAGGCCCATCAGGATCTTGATCAGCTCCGGCATAGGGACGCCGAGCGCCTGGGAGAGATCCTTGACCGTGACGCCGGACTCGACCGTGATCGGCCCCGACGGCGGCGGCGCAGGTGGCTGCCGTGGCTGCGGTGGCGCGTTCGAGCGGTCGCGAGCCTGCCGACCTCTGCTCTGGCCGCCACCGCCCTCGATGACCACGCGCCGCTTGCGACCTCCAGGGCCGCCTCCGCGCGGGCGGATCGGGCGGTTCGGGCCTTTGCGTCCGTCAGCCATGTGTCGTCAGTCTAGAACCCGGGAGGCTCACGCCTCGTCCGGGTTCTCCTCCGCGTCGCCAGTGTCGGCGGACGCCTCCTCGACGACCGCCACGGGCTCGAGCTCGGACGCCTCGTCCGCGTCCGCGATCTCCACTTCCTCGGCCGGGGTCTCGGGCGCCTGCGGCTGGTTCGCGAGCTCCTGGTGCGCGGGGACGCCGCAGAAGCGCGAGCTCGGGAGCGCGGCATTGGGGCAGCGCTTGCCGTTCGAGAGCACCGCGGCGCAGCGACCGGAGTACTCCTCGCCGTCCTCCGACCCGCCGCCGAACGCGGCCTCCGCCTCGGCCTGCGCGAACTCCTGCTCGGACTGGATGTCGATCTTCCAGCCGGTCAGGCGCGTCGCCAAGCGGGCGTTGAGGCCTTCCTTGCCGATCGCGAGCGCCAGCTGGTCGTTCGGGACGACGACGGTGGCCTCGCGGGTCTCGTCGTCGATGTAGACCTCGCGCACGCGCGCCGGCGAGAGCGCCTTCGCGACGAAGCGCGCAGGCTCCGTGTTCCACGGGATGATGTCGATCTTCTCGCCGCGCAGCTCGGAGACGACCATGCGCACGCGCGAGCCGCGCGGCCCGACGCAGGCGCCGACCGGGTCGACTCCCTGCATGTGCGACTCCACCGCGATCTTCGAGCGGTAGCCCGGCTCGCGAGCCACGCCGCGAATCTCGACTAGCCCGTCCGCGATCTCCGGCACCTCGAGCTCGAAGAGCGCCCGAATGAGCTCCGGATCGCGCCGCGAGAGGATGACCTGCGGGCCTTTCGTCCCGGAGCGCACCTCGGCGATGACGGCCTTGATGCGGCTTCCCTGCTCGTAGCGCTCGCCGTCGACCTGCTCGGAGCGCGGCAGCAGCGACTCGACGCGGCCGAGGTCCACGAGGACGTTGTTGCGGTCGCCCGCC
>DASQLF010000081.1:0-3138 GCA_035630135.1 Gaiellaceae bacterium | reverse complement strand
TCTCGTCGATGATCCAGGGCGAGATCATCGAGTACCTCGACACCGGGAAGGTTCTCGCCAAGGGTGTCGACGACGAAGACGTCATGTTCGCGAGGCCCGGACCCGAGGTCGAGTACTGGGAAGGCGAGGGCTAGCTTCGGGCGACAGAACGTCGCCTGCTCAGGCCACGTCGACCTTGATGACGTTCGTCGAGCCCGGGATGTTCACCGCCGTACCCGCTGTGAGCACGACCCGGTCGCCCACCGCGACGATCCCGGCGTCCCGCGCCGCCGCGATGGACAGGCTCCAGAGCTCTTCGACGTCCGTCACTTCCGGAATCTCGAGTGGCGTCACGCCCCACTCGATCGCCATGTGCTGGCGCGATTCGGCCACATGCGTCAGCGCCACTACGGGGCGGCGCGGTCGCAGGCGTGCAACCGCCGAGGCGGTGCGACCCGTGAATGTGGGCACCAGGATCGCCTTCGCACCGAGCGCTTCCGCGAGGTCGCAGGCGGCGTTCGACATCGCACGGCCGACCGTCGGATCGTCGAGAGCGGATGGAAGCTGGTGGCGGTACCCGAGGCTGGGCTCGACGGCGCGAGCGATCCGGGCCATGGTCGCCACGGCCTCCACCGGGTACTCGCCGACCGCCGTCTCGGCCGAGAGCATCAACGCGGAGCTGCCGTCGAGGATTGCGTTCGCGACGTCGGACGCCTCCGCGCGCGTCGGCTCGGGCCGGTGGATCATCGTCTCGAGCATCTGCGTCGCCGTGATCGCTGGCTTTCCGCGCTCGAGTGCCTCGACGATGATCTTCTTCTGCAGGAGCGGCACCTCGGCCGCGCCGATCTCGACCCCGAGGTCCCCCCGGGCGATCATCACGGCGTCCGCGACGTCGAGGATCGGCTCGAGCTGGAGAACCGCCTCCTTGAGCTCGATCTTGGCGATCACCCAGGCCTGCGAACCGGCCGCCTCGATGCGCGACTTGAGCGCCGCGACGTCCGTGTGGGTCCGCACGAACGACTGCGCTACGTAGTCGACACCGAGTGAGAGCGCGAAGTCGAGGTCGGAGAGATCCTTCTCTGTGAGCGAGGGCACGGGGAGCGGGACGCCGGGAACGTTCACGCCCTTGTGCGGCTCGACGACTCCGCCGGTCACGACTTCGCAGTACGCCTTCTCGCCGTCGAGACGCTCGACGCGGAGCCGCACGTGGCCGTCGTCGATGAGGATCTCGTCGCCGGCCTCGAGCACCGTTCCGAGGACGGCCGGGGCGACGGGGAGGTCGTCCTTGCCACACTCGCTCTGAGCCGCGACGACGACGGAGTCGCCCACCTCGAGCTGCGCCGGGCTGTCCATGTCGCCGATCCGGATCTTGGGGCCTTGCAGATCGGCGATCAGAGCCAGGGGCCGGCCGGCCTCGGCCTGGATCGCACGGGCGCGACGGGCGCTCAGCTCGTGGTCCGCGTGGGTGCCGTGCGAGAAGTTGAGCCGCACGCCGTCCATCCCGGCTTCGACGAGCGCGCGGAGCATCTGCTCGTCGTTCGACGCTGGACCGATCGTCGCGACTACCTTGGTCCGGCGGTCTTGCTGCAGCATCGACCCAGGCTAGCTATGCCCGCGGAACGCGGACCAGCCCGGGTACACCGCATCGACACCGAGTTCCTCCTCGATGCGCAGGAGCTGGTTGTACTTCGCGACCCGATCGGTACGGGCCGGGGCGCCGGTCTTGATCTGGCCGGCATTCACCGCGACGGCGAGGTCGGCGATCGTCGTGTCCTCGGTCTCGCCCGAGCGGTGCGAGATCACCGTCGCGTAGCCGGCCGCGCGAGCCATCTCGATGACGTCTAGCGACTCGGTCAGGGTTCCGATCTGATTGACCTTCACGAGGATGGCGTTGCCGACTCCCTCGTCGATGCCGCGTCGCAGGAAATCGACGTTCGTCACGAACAGGTCGTCGCCGACGAGCTGCACGTCGTCTCCGATGGCCTCCGTAAGCCCGCGCCAGTCCTCCCACGCGTTCTCGTCGACGCCGTCCTCCACCGACACGAGCGGGAAGCGCCCGGCCAGTGAGCGGTAGAAGTCGATCATCTCCGCCGGATCGAGTGTGCGGCCCTCGCCGGGAAGGTGGTACGTCCCGTCGCGATACACCTCGCTCGCGGCGGGATCGAGCGCGATCGCCACTCGCTCCCTGTGCCCTGCTCGTTCCGCCGCCTCCAGGATCGTCTCGATCGCGCGCTCGGTCGACTCGAGATCGGGAGCAAAGCCTCCCTCGTCGCCGACGGCCGTCGACAGCCCACGCTCGTGGAGGAGGGCCTTCAGCTGGTGGTAGACCTCGGTTCCGATGCGCAGCGCGTCGGAGAACGTCTCCGCGCCGGCGGGCACGACCATGAACTCCTGCAGGTCGAGGCGGTTGTCGGCGTGCGCGCCGCCGTTGATCACGTTCATGAGCGGCACGGGCAGCGTCCTCGCGGCGTTGCCGCCGAGCCAGCGGTACAGGGGGACGCCCGCGTCGGCCGCAGCCGCCTTCGCGGCGGCGAGCGAGCAGCCGAGGATCGCGTTCGCGCCAAGGCGGCTCTTCGTCGGTGTCCCGTCGAGCGCGACGAGTGCGTCGTCGAGCGCACGCTGATCGGACGCGTCGAGGCCGGTGACGCCATCCGCGATCTCGCCGTTCACGTGCTCGACGGCCTTCAATACGCCCTTCCCGAGGTAGAGGTCGCTGTCACCGTCACGCAGCTCGACCGCTTCGTGCTCGCCCGTCGACGCGCCGGACGGGACGGCCGCACGGCCGAGCGCCCCGGAGGCGAGGCGGACGTCGACCTCGAGCGTCGGGTTGCCGCGGGAGTCGAGGAGCTGCCGGGCGTGGACGTGCGTGAGGGCTGTCATGCGAGCGTCTCCTTCGCGCGTTCGTAGTAAGCGTCTTGCGCATCGAGCTCGAGGCGGCGCCAGTCCTCTCCCTCCGACTCGGCGAGGCCGGCCGCGGTTTCGACCCGCTGGGTGAAGCGCCGCGTGGTGGCACGTAGCGCGAGCTCGGGATCGACGTTGAGCCGGCGGGCGACGTTGACCACGGTGAAGAGCAGGTCGCCGAGCTCGTGGAAGACGGCCGCGTCGGGCTCGGTCTCGGGTGCCGGCGCTCCCGCACGCGCCGTCTCGTCCTCGAGCTCC
>DASQLF010000080.1:0-21698 GCA_035630135.1 Gaiellaceae bacterium | reverse complement strand
CGAGCTCGAGGCGCACGTCGAGATCTCGCAGCTTGACGCCCTGTCGGCGCAGCGCGTCCTCGACGATCTGACGTACGCCCGCGCCCTCCTGCATGAGGATGAGCGGCTCCTCGCGCAGCTCCTCGAGCCTCACGGTGCTGCCGGCGAACCGGTGCCCGGGCGGGCACACGAGGATGACCTCGTCCGAGAAGAACGGCTCGAAGCGGACGCCGCGGTGTCGCCGCGACGCGCCGACGATGCCGAGCTCGAGCTCGCGCGCCGCGACCCGCTCGATCACCGAGTGCGTGTCCGAGACCGTGAGAAAGACGCGAACGCCGGGGTTCAGGCGCTGGAACTCACCGAGCACGACCGGAACGACGACAGCGGCAGGCCCCGTCGACGCGCCGAGAACGAGGTCTCCGGCGAGCTCTCCCTCACCCGACGCGGCGACGTCGGAGAGCAGCTGACCCTCGAGCGCGAGCATCCGTTGGGCACCGCGATACAGCCGCCAACCCGCCTCGGTCGGTTCGACGCGTCGCCCCGAGCGGTCGAGGAGCTGGGTGCCGAGCCGCTTCTCGAGGGCGCGGATCTGCAGCGAGACCGCGGGTTGCGTCACCCCGAGACGCTCGGCGGCCTGCGAGAAGCTCCGGCGCTCGACGACGGCACAAAACGCGGCAAGCTGGCGCGTGTCCATAAGCGAAGCTTATCCCTGGGGCGGGTAGTGTCACCGCGTGCGCGTCTGGATCGACATCTCGAACTCGCCCCAGGTGCCCTTCTTTCGGCCGCTCATCGCACTCCTGCGCGAGCGCGGACACGAGGTCGCGGTCACGACGCGCGAGTACGCGCAGACCGTGGAGCTGCTCGAGCTGCACGGCATTGCCCACGAGGTCGTCGGTCCTGAGCACGGAGGAGCAGGGGCCGCAGGCAAGGCGCGCGCGATGGCGGGTCGCCTCCGCGCACTGCGGCGTTTCGCGAGAGGGCACGGGTTCGACGTCGCGCTCTCGCATGCGTCGCACGAGCTTCCTCTCGTCGCCCGCTCGCTCGGCGTTCCCTCTGCCTATGCCTTCGACTACGAGCTCGCCCGGACGCAGCACGGCCTCGGGTGCCGCGCGGCGACGCGCGTCGCCGTCCCCGACGCGATCCCCCAGAGCCGCCTCGACAGGCTTGGGGCTCGTTCCTCGAAGGTCCGCCGCTACCCCGGTCTCAAGGAGGAGTACTACCTCCACGGGTTCGAGCCGGACACGTCCGTCCTCGAGCTCCTGCAGCTCGATCGCACCCGAACCCTCGTGGTCGTCCGGACGCCGCCCGAGGTGGCGCTCTACCACCGGCACGGCAATCCGCTGTTCGAGGACGTGCTCGACCGGCTCGGCAGCGACGACTCCGTGCATGCAGTCGTCCTTCCGCGCACGAAGGAGCAGCGAGACGCGATCGGCGCCCGCCGGCTGCCGTCGCTCGTGCTTCCGGAGCACGCGATCGACGCGCAGAGCCTCGTGGCGCTCGCCGATCTCGTCATCTCTGCCGGCGGAACGATGAATCGAGAGGCCGTGGCGCTGGGCACGCCCGTCTACACGCTCTTCGCAGGCCGTCTCGGAGCCGTCGACGAGGCGCTCATCGCCGACGGGCGGCTTCGGCCACTGACCTCGGCGGACTCCCTCGTCCTCGAGAAGCGGCCCCGGGCGAGCGCTCGCCTGCAGCGCGATCCGGCGCTTCTACTCGACCTGCTGCTCTCCGCCCTCGAGCACTAGCGCCCTGCGCCCCGTGGGTTTAGGGTCCGCGCGTCAGCGGAGAGAAGGGGGACAAGCACATGACACGACGCAGAGTGGGCGTTGTGCTGGCTGCGGCCGCGGCGCTGGTAGCACTGACAGCGACGGGAGCGTCCGCAGGCGACAGCGACGCCGGCTTCAAGACTTCCAAGCCGTCCATGCTCACGCCGGTCATGGCGGGCGTTCAGGCGACGCCGATGATCACCGTCGGCGACGTACTGTCGAGCGGATTCCGCTTCGAGGCGATTCCTGACGGGATCGCCCTGCAGACGCGGGGCAAGGGACGCGTCGACCTGTTCGTGAACCACGAGACGAGCAGGGTTCCGTTCCCGTACAACACCGCGGCACCCACCGCGGCGAACGGAGAGAACGACTTCGACAACGCGCAGGTGAGTCGGCTGATCGTCAGCCAGCACTCGGGCGGGATCATGAACGGCTCGTTCGTCATCCCGAGCAGCGCGGGCTATCAGCGCTTCTGCTCGAGCTATCTCGCGACCGAGAAGGAAGGATTCGATCGAGACATCCTGTTCGTCAACGAGGAGGCGATCGACTACGTCCTCCGGCAGCAGGATTCGTGGCCGCCTGCCATCGGCGACCCGAACGAGAAGCAGGTCGGCCTCGTCGTCACGCTCGACGTCCGCACCGGAAAGCACCGGCCGATCTACGGCATGGGCAGGCACAACCACGAGAACTCCGTGGCAATACCCGGCTACGACGACCTGGTCGTCATGTCGGGCGACGACACGTTCACGAGCGGCCCGCTGACCATTCCGCCCGGCGGACCCCTGGCCGCAGGCACCCGGCCGGCGCAGTCACAGCTCTATTCGTACCTCGCGCCGGACACCGACGCCGTGCTTGCCGACAAGGGGGAGCTCTGGGCGTTCGTCTCGGACGATCCGGCATTCGACGACTACTACGACTTCACGCCAGGATCCACGCAGAGCGTGAGCGGCCACTTCGTGAAGGTGCCGAGGAACATCGCAACGGGTCTGGACACGGACGGATCGGAGATCAAGGCAGCCGACGTCGGCTTCCCGCTTCCCCCGAACGACGGAAGCTGGCAGCGCGACAACCGGACGACGACTCCGACCGGGCTCGACGGGCCCCAGTGGGTGCTCGAGTACTGGAGCCAGCAGAACAACGTGTTCAACTTCGTCCGCGTCGAGGACATGGCCTACGACAAGCGGCCAGGCATGGACAACGTCGTCTACGTCGTCGACTCGGGCCGCGGAACGGCCGGAGCGTCGCAGGCAGGACGCTCGACCAACGGCCGCGTCTGGAAGATGGTGCTCGACGAGGACGAGCCGACCGAGGTGACGTCGCTCAGCGTGTTCGTCGAGGGTGACGATGCCCCGGTCAAGACGCTGAACGAGATCCACCAGCCCGACAACATCGAGTCGACCGCCAACGGGATCCTCGTCACCGAGGATCCGGGATCGAGCCAGCAGTTCGTGGCTGCGGATCAAGGCCTCCCGAACGCAACGACCGCTCGGCTCTGGTGGGTGCCGTTCTCGGGGACGCCACAGGCGGTCGTCAAGGTCGACCAGTCGGCCGACGGCGGTCCTACGGACGTCGACGGACGGCCTGCCGGCAACTGGGGTGCGTGGGAGTCGAGCGGGATCGTCGACGCCTCGGCGGCGTTCGGTCCAGGCGCGTTCCTGATCGACGTCCAGGCCGCAACCCTGTGGGTCGAGAAGGCTCCTGGTGACGACAACAACGGCGACGGGCAGCCGGACTTCACGTACAAGCGCGCGGGCGGGCAGCTGCTGCTGCTGCGGATCCCGGGCGCGTAGCTCGAGCTAGACGGACTCGGTCGCGGGCGTCGCTTCGGCGGCGCCCGCGCCGTCTGCGCCCGCGAGGCCGTTCCGACGTGGTGCGGCGACGATCGTGTTGAGTCGGCCTATCACCTCGAGCGTCTCGCCTGCGTCGACGAGGTGCGCGAGCTCGTCGAGCTCGGCCTCGAGCCACTCCTGGTCGATGGGCGGACGGGTCACGAGCATGATCGCCTCGTGGCTCGACGGCGACACGGTCTCCGTGTCCGACCACAGCTCCTCGTGCAGCTTCTCGCCCGGCCTCGCGCCGACGAACTCGATCGCGACGTCCGTGCCGGGCTCCTTGCCCGAGAGCCGGATCATCGTCTCGGCGAGGTCGGTGATCTTCACCGGCTCGCCCATGTCGAGCACGTAGACCTGCCCGCGCCCGCCGATCGCACCGGCCTGGATGACGAGCTGGACGGCTTCGGGGATCGTCATGAAGAAGCGCGTCATCTCCGCGTGCGTCACGGTGACCGGACCGCCGCGGGCGATCTGCTTGCGGAAGATCGGGATCACGCTTCCCGACGAGCCGAGGACGTTCCCGAAGCGAACCCCGCAGAACTTCGTCGTCGTGTCGTTTCGGTGTCCCCACGATTCGACGATCCACTCGCACATCGCCTTCGTGCTACCCATCACGCCCTTCGCGTGCACGGCCTTGTCCGTCGAGATGAGCACGAAGCGCTTCGCGCCGAACTCGACCGCGATGTCGGCGACGGTTCGCGTGGCGAGGGTGTTGTTGCGAACGGCCTCGAGCGGGTTCGCCTCGACGAGCGCCACGTGCTTGTAGGCAGCAGCGTGGAACACCACGGCGGGGCGATACTTCTCGAAGACCTGCCGCATCTTCGTCGCGTTGCCCGCGTCGCCGAGCACGGCGGCGGTGGCGTGGAAGCCCCGCTCGCCCACGAGCTCCCGCTCGATCTCGAACAGGCCGGGCTCGGAGTTGTCGACGAGGACGAGCCGCGTCGGGGCCATGCGCGCGATCTGCCGGCAGAGCTCGGCGCCGATCGAGCCCCCTGCACCCGTGACCAGGACGACCTCGCCGGTGAGATAGCCGGCGATCGACGGGAGGTCGACATCGACGGGCTCGCGCCCGAGCAGGTCCTCGACCTCGACGGGCCTGATCTGCCCCGTCAGGTTGAAGTCGCCCGTGATCAGCTCGTGAAGTCCCGGCAGCGTCTTCACGGGGACGCCGGCCTCGCGTGCGACGCGGACGATGCGCTCGCGCGCGTCTCCCGAGGCGGACGGGATCGCGATCAGGAGCTCGTCCGGGCGGCGTTCGCGCAGAAGCTCGGGCAGCTCCTCGATCGTGCCGAGCACACGCACCCCGTGGAGGCGCAGATTCTTCTTGCGCGGGTCGTCGTCGACGAGCCCGATTGCGGTGTAGCCGACCGTCGGGTTGCGGTGCATCTCGCGCAGGATCAGCTGCGCCGCGTCGCCGGCGCCGACGATGATGACCTCCTTGCCGCGCGCGACGATCGAGCGGGTGCCCGGCCTCTCGATCAGGGTGCGGGCCAGGAGCCGTGCTCCCATCACGAACGCGAGGAGGAGGAGCAGGTCGATGATCCAGATCCCGCGCGGCACCGCGGCCTTGTGGAAGTCGAGCAGGGCGAAGACGAGGAGCGCCGCGATGACCGCTGCCGTCACTCCGCGCAGCACGCCCCACATGTCCTGCGTCGACACGTAGCGCCACCAGCGGTTGTAGAAGCCGAACGCGACGAAGACCGGGAGCATGATCCCGACGACGAGGACGACGACGTCCCACTCCAGGTAGCGGTCGTAATAGCGCGGTCTCGCGTCGAAGCGGACGTACCAGGAGAGGATCCAAGCCGCGGCGATGAGCGCGGCGTCGACCGCGACCTGCCACAAGCGATGGCGGCTCACGGGGAAGCGCATGGCTACGCCGGGACGCCGACGGCCGAGCGAACCGCGTCGACGACGCGCTCCTGCTGCTCGGGCGCGATCCCGCCCCACATCGGCAGCGCGAGGTTCTCCGCGGCGGCACGCTCCGTCTCCGGCAGCGAGCCCGCTTCGACTCCGAGATAACGGAGCGCAGGCTGCAGGTGCAGCGGGGTCGTGTAGTAGGAGGCACTCGCGATTCCCGCCTCCCGGAGCGACGCGGCGATCTCCTCCCGGCGCGTCGTCCGCACGGCGTAGACGTGGTAGACGTGGCCCGCCTCGTCAGCCGGGAGCTCGACGACCTCGCCGAGCCCGAGCTCGCCGTAGGTCGCGGCCGCATCGCGGCGCGCGTCGTTCCAGCCGGTGAGGTGGGGCAGGAAGACGCGAAGCATCGCGGCCTGAACGGCGTCGAGTCGGGAGTTCGTCCCGATCAGCTCGAAGGTCTTCTTGTCGTGGGATCCGTGGAATCGGAGCATCCGGACGCGCGCGGCGACGTCGTCGTCGAGGCACGTTACGAGCCCGCCGTCTCCGAGCGCGAAGAGATTCTTCGACGGGAAGAAGCTGAAGGTCGAGCAGGCGCCCTTCTGAGCGACGCCCTCGGCGCCGAAGGCCTGCGCCGCGTCCTCGACGAGGGGAAGGTCCAGCTCCGCGAGCTCGGCGAGCGGTGCGATGCGCCCGAAGAGATGCACGGGCATGATCGCCCTGGTCCGCGGCGTGATGCGAGCCGCGACGTCCTCGGGATCGAGGTTCAGGGTGACGGGGTCGATGTCCGCGAACACGGGCGTCGCGCCGGCCCGTGCGATCGCCTCGGCGGTTGCGTAGAACGTGAACGCGGGACAGATCACCTCGTCTCCGCGGCCGATGCCGAGCGCCTCGAGCGAGAGAACGAGCGCATCCGTGCCGTTCGCGACACCGATGGCGTGCGGGACGCCGAGGAACGCAGCGGACTCGTGCTCGAAAGCCTCCACCTCGGGCCCGAAGATGAACTTCCCGGAGGCGAGGACGGCCGCGAAACGGTCCTTGAGCTCGTCGACGAGGGGCGCGTACTGCGCCTCGGAGTTCATGAGGGGAATCGGCTGCGTCACGCGGGCGAGTGTAGCTCCGGTCGGATTGCGTCCCCGTTCGTCAGACGCCTGACGACTCCTCGGCGATCCGGCCTCTTCGCCGCTTCAGGTACTTCCAGCCGAGCCACGCGGCGCCTCCGATGATCGCTACGGCGACGAGGTACTCCACGTACCGGAACGCATGATGGAAGTCCTCCCACGACTCGCCGGCGGCGAAGCCGGCGCCCGCGAAGAGGGCACACCAGATCGTCGATCCGAGGAACGTCAGCCAGGTGTACCGCCAGAACGGTGCCTCGAAGACGCCTGCAGGCACCGAGACGAACGAGCGCACGAGCGGTGTCAGCCGCCCGAGGAAGACGGCCCAGTCCTCCCAGCGCTCGAACCAGCGCTCGGCTTTCTCGAGCTTCGCCGGGCTCAGGTGGAGCCAGCGACCGTGCCGCTCGAGGTAGGGGCGGCCGCCGTAGAAGCCGATCGCCCAGCCCCCCATCGAGCCGAGCGTGTAGCCGATCGTCCCCGCGAGCACGATCGCGAAGTACGCCGGCCAGCCCTCGTCGATCTCGCGGCCGAAGAGCGTCACCTGCTGGTTCGCGAACGCCCCCGCGGCGAGGGCACCGCCGTAGACCATCACGAGCTCGCTCGCCGCGGGAAGCACCGCGTCGATGAGCATCAGCCAGAAGACCGCGTAGAGCCCGTAGTCGCCGATCACGGACGTGATGGCGTGCGAGAGCTCGCTCAGGATCGACGCGACGAGCACCGCGAGAGTCTAGAGACGCGGGGTGCGGGACTTGCCCGCACCCCGCGCTCGACGTCGTTACGGCGCCGGCGTGTACTGGAAGATGTACAGGCCGTAGTCCATGTCGCTCGCGGCGACGTACTCATTGCCGCCCTGCGAGAAGACCTGGACGCCCCAGAAGTCGTTCCCGCCCTGGTCGATGAACTTCCCGACCTCGACGAGCTCGTCGTCCTGGATCTCGAGCACGCGGAACCCGCCCGAGTAGTAGGAGAAGTAGATGCGGTTGTTCACGGTCGGCGAGGTCGCCGCCTCGTGCACCGACAGGTCGCCGAACCCGTCGGCCTTGCTCGGATCCATCGCCTCCGGGATCGCAAACGTGTCGAGCTCCTGGAGCTTCCCCGCGTTGTTGCGGAAGAGGTGGACGTAGCCCCAGCCGTCGAAGAACGACTCCAGCTGGACGACGTCCCCTTGCTGCCCGACGACGATCCCCGGAATGGTCTCGACCGCGCCCGCAAGGCACGTCGCCTCGTTGTAACCGCCGACATCGAACAGCCCGAAACCGACGCTCCGCTCGATCGAGAACGCCGGGATAGCCCCGTCGACGCTCATCCCGAACGGGCCGCATCCGTCGAAGCCCTCCCGGTTGACGACGATCGCCGCGTCGTAGCCCGCCGCCTGAACGGCGGCGATCTTCTCGGTGAACGTGCACGTGCCGCGCGAAACCACGGCGAAGAAGGCGCCGCCTGGAGACGGCACGGTGTCGCCGGGACAAGCGAGTCCCACGTAGCGCGTCGAGCCGGTGGTGCCTGCCGGCGGCAGCACCTCTCCGACGTCGAGGTGCGGCGTGCCGCTACCCGTCGCAGCCACGAACGCGCCTCCGTCGTTCGTCGTTCCCCGGATGCCCGTCGAGGAGAAGTCCTCGTCGGCGGCGACGATGTACTGGTTGTCAGCGGTGAACTCGGCCTCGTGCGCGTTGCCCTCGGGCGCCTCCGTGAGCTTCGCCTGCTCGAGGAGCTGCGGATCGACGCTCGCGAAGTCCGAGTCGGCGATGTACGTGGCGTTCGTCGGATCGGTGACGTCGAGCTTCACGTAGCCACCGTCCCAGTACGACACGAGCATCACGTAGCGCCCACCGATCTGCTTCACGACCATGTCGTGATGGAACACCTCGACGAGGTTCGTCGGGGTGCGCTGCAGGATCTGCGGGAAGGCCTCGTCGAGGTCGTACTCGGCGACGAGCGCCGGCTTCTTCGGGTTCGAGATGTCGACGATGTCGACGTCCGGCCCCTCCTCGTTGTCCACGATCACCGCATAGGCCCTGTCGCCGGCATCCCACGCGAAGACGCTGTGGATGTCGTTCGCTGCCTTCTTGCCCTGCCCCGCGACGGTGGAGTCACCGAAGCCCTCGACGAGCGGCGTGGGGCTTGACGGCTTCGAGACGTCATAGATGTTCAGGCCCCCGAAGCCGGCCTTCTCGTTGCACTTCTCGTTGTTCGAAACCAGGATGTCGCCATTGAAGGCGGGCGTGTCGATCGTGAGCGCCTGGATGCCCTCTCCCGGTGCGCTGCCTTCCTTGGCCTGGATGAACGCGACCCGTCTGGGGCTCTTCACGTCGCTGATGTCGACAACGTGCACGCCGTTGTACTTGCACTCGACGCCACCCCACGCGGCGAGATATGCGTGGTTGTTCCAGACGCCGACGTCGGCGATGTTGTCCGGGTCGACATTCTTCAGCCGAAGCTTGGAGATCATCGTGACGTTCTTGCTCGTCGGCGGCAGATGCCCCACGAGCGTGCCGTGCTGATGATGCTCGTGCGTGCTTTTCGCGTTCGCGATGGTGCCGTCGCTGCTCCGCGCGCCTTCGCCGCCCGCCGCTGCGATTCCGATCGCAGCTACGACGAGCGCCAGGCCCAGGATGAGCGCCAGCACCGCATACCGTCTCGACATGGTTCCCCCTCCGTGATCGTTTCCTGCGGCCCGACCGTTCTACCAGGTTTGGAACCCTCAGCGGGAGAAGCGGACGACGATCCCTCCACCGAGTGAGACTGCGCCGAGCTCGTTCGTGGCCGTGACGCGGACGACGTATCTCCCCGTGCCCACCGGCTTGCGGTTCGCTCCGCGTCCGTCCCACACGACGGCCTGGGCGCCGGCGCCGAGCACGCCGTTCGACACGGTGCGTACGACGACACCTTCCGGCGTCTCGATCGTGACCTTCACGCGGCCAGCGCGTGATTGCGTCCAGCGGATGTCGGCCCGCCCGCCCGAGGGCCGGACGACGACGCGCACGGGGGCGACACGAAGCGACGCGAGCGTCGAGTTGACCGTGAAGCGACGGGTCGCGGTCGATCCGAGGCCCTGGTCGTCGAGCGCGCTGACCGTCAGCGTCCAGCGACCCTCGGCCGGTGGAAGCGGCGACGCCGGCTCGCCCTCCGGCGTCAGCGTCGCAGGTGGGAACGCCACGTCGTACTCGCCGGGCTCGCGCGCGATGTCGGCCTCCTGCCAGGCAATCGTGCCGTCCGGAGCGGTGAGCGTCGCCGTGGTCGTCGACGGGCGAACGACCTTGAACGAGAGCTCCTGCGTCTCGGCGGCGCCGTCTCCGTTCGGCGACACGACGGCTTCGAGCGGGGGCCGCGCGTAGACGCCGTAGTACTGGAGCATGACGGCCGTCGAGATGGGTCGCTCGCGCCCGTCGGACGGCCGATTGAGAACGACGCCGTCGAATG
This sequence comes from Gaiellaceae bacterium, assembly GCA_035630135.1. Taxonomy (GTDB): domain Bacteria; phylum Actinomycetota; class Thermoleophilia; order Gaiellales; family Gaiellaceae; genus GMQP-bins7. The sequence goes on along the minus strand of DASQLF010000080.1, from coordinate 11,726 downwards.
CCAGGGTGGACGACCCCCCACCGTCGAGCTGCATCGCGCGCACCGCGCCGAGCCGCGTCATCGTCTGCGCCATCTCGAACGTGGTCATCCCGACCGAGTACCCCGACTGCCGTCCGTCCACGACGACCATGAGCGTGCGTCCGTCCGCGAGCTGGCCGATCGCCGTGCGCGGATGGCGTGGAGCGATCACGGAGACCTCGAACGCCTCGTTCGCCTGGTAGACGGGCCGGCCGTCGCGAACGAGGACAGGGCCGCCCCCGACCGCGTCGGAGACCGTCGGCCAGTCGGGCTGGAGGATCAGGCGGAGCGTGACCGTCGCGCCGATCTGCGCCTCTGCCTGGAGCTTCTGCGCGGCGTTCCCTCGGGCAACGAGAACGGCCGTTCCCGGCGCGATTCGAACGCCGTCGTTCCGTGCCGCCGTGGCCACGGGAGCGACGAGATCCGCGTTGGGAACAGATGCGGGAAACGGCGCGAGCACGACCGAGTAGGAGCCGGCGATGCGTGGCGTCGTCCGGCCGTACTCCGAGGTGAAGAGAGCGATCCCGTTCTTGCCGGGCGCATCGTTGAGGACGTTCAGCGATCTGCGCTGCCCGGAGCCGCGCCACGTGCCGAGGAAGCGGATTCTGCGAACGTCGAGCGTCCCGTCCAGCCCGAACCCTGCGCTGGAGCGCTGGCTGTTGGGGGGCGCTATGAGCACCCCGTCACGGAGAAGGATTCCGCTGGGGTTGCCGTCGGCGAATCGCGAGAAGTCGCCGTTGACCCCGACCATCGTCGCCTGGCTTCCCAGTCTCCGCTGCATCGACGAGACCGTCTCGCGCCCGAGCACCGTCTCGTTCGAGAGCACGGTCCGCAGGCGGAAGAGGCCCACCGGGCGCGGGCCACGGACGACGCGGATCGCGACAGGCCCATGCGGCGTGAACTGCAGCGTGTCCTCGTACGTCGTTCCCGGAAAGAGCGGCGTCGACGCGGCGAGTGCGGGCGCGCTCGTGACGGCGATCCCGACGGCGGCGAGCACGGACACGATCACGACGCGAGACAAAGCTCGGCGAGCGTACCGGAACGAAAACGCGCCCTTTGCAGGTCTTACACGTTCCGTACACGCAGCGGGCGGTACGCGGCGACGATCGTCGAACGACGGGCGGCGGGCAGCATCCGCTCCACTGTGCGGAGGACAGCGGCGGCGCCGGGAATGCGTGCGCCATAGCGATGCGCCGTTCCCACGAGCTCGACCGCGACCGGCTCGAAGCCGGCAGCAGCGGTGGCCTCGGCGAGTCGCGAGGGGGTGTTGGCGAGGTAGCGCGTCGGGTACACGTCCCGCTCCTCGACTCCCGCACCGCGTCGCTTGATCAGAAGCCGTAGCCGGTGGGGGAGGAGATCACCGCCTCTGAGAAACGGGCTCGCGCGGTTGCTCGTGAGCAGCACCAGCGTGCCGTCCGGCTCGAGCACGCGGCGCCACTCTGCGAACGCCTGTTGTGGGCGGGCGAGGTGCTCGACGACGAAGTTGGCGTACACGAGGTCGAAGCTCGCGTCGCCGAACGGCAGTGCCTCGTCGAGGTCCGCGTGCACGAACTCGTCCACGTGCGGGTTCGCGCGCCCCGCGTCGTCGTCGGTGTCGACACCCACGAGGCGGACGATCCGGTCCCGGTGGTCACGAAGTCGAGTCCGGCGTCCACAGCCGGCATCGAGCGCCACGGTGTCCGGCCGGAGAGCCCGGTCGAGAAGACGTCGCTCGACGACCGTGTGGTCGGTCTCCATCGCGCGACTCTAAGGGCTGAAGCCGCTACGTCGTCTACGCGAAAACCTTCACCTCGCGGTACAGGGTGTCGCGCTGCACGGGCGTCTTCCCGACCGCCTTGATGAGGTGCACGAGCTCGTCCGTCGTCGTGCGATACGTCGTGCCGGCAGCCGAGACGACGTTCTCCTCGATCATCACCGAGCCCATGTCGTCGGCGCCGAAGCCGAGCGCCACCTGGCCGACCTTCATGCCCTGCGTCACCCACGACGACTGGATGTGCGGCACGTTGTCGAGGTAGATGCGCGAGACGGCCTGCGTCAGAAGGTAGTCGAAGGAGGTCGGGCGCGTGTCCTCGGGGACGAGGTCGTCGAGCCGGTTGCCGTCGCGCTGGAACGTCCACGAGATGAACGCGCGGAAGCCGCGCGTCTCGTCCTGCAGCTCGCGGATCTTGCGCATGTGCTCGACACGCTCCTCGAGCGTCTCGACGTGGCCGTACATCATCGTCGCGGTCGTCGACATGCCGAGCCGGTGCGCCTGCCGCATGACGTCGAGCCACTCCTCCGACTTCGTCTTCTTCGGCGCGATGATCTGGCGCACCCGGTCGACGAGGATCTCGGCCCCGCCTCCGGGAATCGAGTCGAGCCCCGCGTCCCGGAGCCGCGTGAGCGTCTCGGGCACGGTGAGCTTCGAACGCCGCGCGATGTGCTGGATCTCGGGTGGCGAGAGCGCGTGCAGGTGAATCTGGTAGCGGGCCTTGATCGAGCGGAAGAGGTCCTCGTAGTAGTCGATCCCGAGGTCGGGGTGGTGGCCGCCCTGCATGAGGAGACCGGTGCCGCCGATCGCGAGCGTCTCCTCGATCTTCTTGTAGATCACGGGCTTCGGCAGCAGGTAGCCCTCGCGCACGTCGCCGGGTCGGCGGTAGAACGCGCAGAAGTCGCAGTCCGTGACGCAGAGGTTCGTGTAGTTCAGGTTCCGGTCGACGATGAACGTGACCTTCGCCGGGTCGGTCTTCCGGTTGCGGATCTCGTTCGCGACGCGGCCGACGGCGACGAGGTCACGCGAGCGCAGGAGGGAGATCGCGTCCTCGTCTGTGATCCGCTCGCCGTCGCGAGCCTTCTCGAGCGCCTCGTCCACCGACGGAGTCGGCTCGGCCGTGACTGTCACGCCGCCACCTCCTCGCGAACGAACCGCAGCTCGGGGACGTGGGCGAGCTCGCCGGCGTCGCGGGCCATCTCGAGGAAGGTGTACAGCCCGGCGCGCTCGCGTGGCCCGAAGCTGTAGCGGAGCTTCTCGAAGTACCGGGCGAGGAACCCGGGCGGGTAGCCGTACGTGTCGCTCGCGCGCTTCGCGAGGAGCTCCGGCTCCGAGCGCGCGAGCCTGACCGACGCGACAAGCGCATGCTCGAGCTCGATCAGCCCGTCAGCGACCGGCTCCGGCGCAGCCCAGACCGCGAAGACCATCGGAAGGCCGGTGCGCTCGGTCCAGAGCTTCCCGAGGTCGAAGTGCGGCGTGGGATCCTCGAACGCGCTTCGCAGCGCGGCGTCACCGATCAGCAGCGTCGCGTCCGCGTCCATCCCCAGCGGGAGGATCTCCGCCTTCGGCAGCAGGATGCGCGTGAGCACGACCGACGTCGCGCTCTCGGGAGTGACCGCGACGGAGCGCACCTGCCCGAAGGGCATGCGCGTCACGAGCTGGATCGAGTCGATCGCGCCCTCGGAGGAGACGCACACGCGCGGCAGCACCCGCAGCCGGTCGGCGTTCCGCGCGTACTCGATCGACGGGATCGGCGCGATGTCGATCTCGCCGTCGAGGAGCATCCGCGAGAGCTCCGTCGGCACGCCGGAGACCTCCTCGAACTCCGCCTCGAGGCCATAGAAGACCGGAGCCATGTTCACGTACGAGATGCGGCCGAGCCTCACCGCTGCCTCCGGCGCACGACCCAGGTGACGACGGCGGCGAGGATGAGCCCGCCCCAGAGCACGATCGCAGGCGTCGAGATGTCGTACGTCGCCTCGACGTCGTCGGAGAGCAGCACGGCGCCCAGCGTGAAGAGCAGCGAGAAGGCGAAGATCGCTGCGGCGAGGATCCCGAAGACGTACACCACCCAGACCCAGATGGGGGTCCCGGCCGCGGGCTCTCGCTTCGACTGGCTGTTGGGGGCGCCCTCCCGGCTCACCCGGACCGCCACTCGAAGAACGTGACGAGGTTCCCGTCGGGATCGAGCGTGGCAAATTCGCGCGTGCCGAAGTCGGTGTCGTCGACGCCGTCCTTCGACACCGGGTGCAACACGTCGGCCTCGCGCATCTCCGTGTAGAGCTCGTCGAGGCCCGTGACCTGCACGCGAAAGCTGGCTGTGCCGGCGATGAAGGACTCGGCGCCCGACCGCACAGGCTCGTCAGCGGGGACCTTCTCGCGCCAGCTCTCGTCGCTCGCCTCCCAGAGGTGCACGACGGCCTCGTCGCGCGCCAGGACAGCGAAGCCGCCCTCGTGGCGGAGCACCTCGAAGCCGAGCCGGTCGCGGTAGAACGCGACGGCGCCGGGCATCTCGCGAACCGGCATCGCCGGAATCGTCTGGGTCAGCGTCACCACCGACGGAGCTCGTTGTAGAGCGTGTCGCGCTGCACCGGGATGCGCCCGGCCTCACGGACGAAACGGACGAGCTCGTCGACCTTCTGCTCGGTCTCCGTGCGCGCGCCCGCGGCGTGGAAGATCTGCTCGCGCACGACCGTCCCCTGCACGTCGTTCGCGCCGAAATGCAGCGCGATGGCCGCGAGCGGCATCCCCATCATGATCCAGTACGCCTTGATGTTCGGCACGTTGTCGAGCATGAGCCGCGAGAAGGCGAGCATCTTGAGGTCGTCCGCGCCAGTGGTGTGCCGCCAGCCGCGCCGCTCGAAGACGGTGTTCTCGGGATGGAACGCGAGCGGGATGAAAGCAAGGAACCCTCCGGTCAGATCCTGCTGGTCGCGGAGGCGCAGGATGTGGTCGACCCGCTCCTCGTAGTTCTCGACGTGCCCGTACAGCATCGTGCAGTGCGTCGGCATCCCGAGCCTGTGCGCGGTGTCGTGCACGTGGAACCAGATCTCGGGCGACTCCTTGCCGGGCGCGACGAGCCGGCGGACGCGGTCCGCGAAGACCTCGGCGCCGCCGCCGGGAAGAGAGCCCAGGCCGGCGTCCATGAGCTCGCGCAACACCTCCTCGTGCGTGAGGCCCGACAGCGTCGTCATGTGGTGGATCTCGGAGGCCGTGAAGCACTTGAGATGCACGTCCGGGAGCGCCTCGTGCAGCGCCGCGATCGTGTCGCGGTAGAAGGCGAAGTCCACGTGCGGGTTCTCGCCGTTGACCATGTGGATCTCGGTGAACCCGGTGACCTCGCGCTGCGCGAGGACGTCCTCGACGAGCTCCTCCTTGGTGAACGTGTAGGCGTGCTCCTGCTTGCGCGTGGCGGCGAACGCGCAGAACTTGCACTTCACACGGCAGACGTTCGTCTGGTTCAGGTACAGGTTCTGGACGAAGAAGACCTCGTCCGTCCCGCCGCGGCGGCGGCGCGCGAGGTCGGCGAGCTCTCCGAGCGAGAGCAGGTCGTCGGACTCGAGGATGGCGACTCCGTCGTCGAAGTCGAGTCGCTCACCGGACTCGATCTTCTCCCGGATGGGCTCCAGCGTCTGCAGCGCGAGAACGGCGATCAGCTCCTCCTCTCGACAACGGCCCGGGTCAACGCCTCGAGCTCTTCCCGGCGGGGGGCACCGTCGAGGCGCGACCTGGCCTCCGAAGCGTAGTGGAGCGCAAGCTCGCGGGAACGGTCGAGCGCACCGCTCGCCGCGACCCTCACGAGGACGCCCTCCCTCGGACCGCCTGCAAGCGCGTCGCGCACGACGGCGTCTTCCTGCGCGGCGAGCAGAAGAGGCAGCGTCGGCGTCCCGTCCTGCAGGTCCGTGCCCGGCACCTTGCCCGTCTCGATCGTGTCGCCCGAGCAGTCGAGCACGTCGTCGGCGATCTGGAACGCCACGCCGAGAAGCCGCCCGTACTCCCCGCTGCCGCCGCCGAGCACGCAGGCGGCCTCGAACAGCGCGCCGGTCTTCAGGGCGCAGCGCTCGAGGTACGCGTCCACCGTTGTGTCGGGGTCGTGACGCTGGAGCCGCTGCATGGCCTCGCCGCGTGCGAGCGCGAGCGACGCGTCCGCGAGCACGGAGACGCCGGCGGCATCGCCCGTCTCGGCGAGCACCGAGAACGCCCGTGCGAACAGATAGTCGCCCGCCGCCTTCGCGGCCTCCTCGCCGTGCTCGCTCCACGCGGCGGCGCGGCCGCGGCGCACGGCGGCGCCGTCGATCAGGTCGTCGTGGACGAGCGTGGCCATGTGCACCAGCTCGACCGCGGCGCCTGCTGCGACCGGAGGCTCGTCGTCGGGCGTCGAGGAGAGAAATGCCAGTGCGGGCCGCAGCCGCTTGCCGCCGGCTTCGAGGGCACCCCGGCCGACCTCGGCGACGACGCCGTGGTGATGCTCGACGGCTAGCGCGAGCTCCGCCTCGACCTCGGCGAGGTAGCCGTCGAGCCCGGCCGCCGCGCGCACGACCTCGAGGGCCGTCATGGACGCGTGCCCACGTGCAGCGCGACGATCCCGCCCCCGAGGAGGCGGTAGCGGACACTTTCGAATCCTGCGCTCTCGAACAGCGCGGAGAGATCCTCCGGGCCGGGGAACCGGCGGACGCTCGCCGGCAGGTACGTGTAGGCCTCCCCGCCGGGGAGCACCTTGCCGAGCACCGGCACGACGCCGTCGAACCAGAGCCGGAAGAACGGCTTCAGGATGCCGCGCGGACGCGTGATCTCGAGCACGGCGACGCGTCCGCCGGGCTTCAGCACGCGAGCGAGCTCGCGCAGCCCGGCTTCGAGGTCCGCGAGATTTCGCACGCCGAAGCCGACCGTGGCGGCGTCGAACTCGCGGTCTCCGAACGGCAGTGCGAGAGCGTCGCCCTGCACCCACTCGATCGCGCCGGACTTCTTCCGTGCTCGCTCGAGCATCCTCTCGGAGAAGTCCAGCCCCACGACCCGTCCTCCCCGCCGCTCGGCCTCGACGGCGAGGTCACCCGTGCCACAGCAGGCGTCGAGCACGCGATCGCCGGGCCAGACGACCTCGGTGACCGCGAGCTTCCGCCAGCGCCGGTCGAGCCCGACGGTCATGACGCGGTTCATCACGTCGTAGATCGGCGCGATCCGGTCGAACATCCCGCGGACGTTCTCCGGCGCCAGCGTGCCCGACTCGTAGGTCACGCGCTCTGCCCCCAGCGCGGCATGAGCGAGTTGTCGATGCCGATCTGGTCGAGAGCGCGTGCCACCACGAAGTCGACGAGGTCCTCGATCGTCTCGGCACCGTGGTAGAAGCCCGGCGCCGCGAGGAGGATCACGGCTCCGGCCTCGTTCAGGGTGGCGAGCCCCCGCAGGTGGATCGAGGAGAGCGGCGTCTCGCGTGGCACCAGAATGAGCTTGCGCCGTTCCTTCAGGGCGACGGACGCCGCGCGGTGGATGAGGTTCTGCATCGCGCCGGAGGCGAGCGTGCCGACGGTCGCCATGGAGCAAGGACAGATCACGTAGGCGTCCACCCGCGCAGACCCGCTCGCGTAGGGACTTCGAAAGTCGCTCTCGCCGTAGACCGTGACGCTGTCGGCGTCTCCGACGAGGCGCTCGAGCACCTCTTCGCGGGCGAGCGACGGATCCCGGTAGAGCTCGGTCGCGAGCACCTCGATGCCCGAGCGCGAGGCGCACAGGCCCACCTCGCAGCCCGAGGCCGCGAGTGCACGCAAGAGACGTTCGGTGTAGGGGGCCCCGGACGCGCCGGTCACTCCGAGAAAGACGCGCACGCCCGAAGGCTACGTACTACTCGTCCTGCGGACCCTTGGAAGCCTCGAGGAACACGCCGAGCGCCTGGAGGTTCTCCTCGCCGAGGTACGAGTACGACCCCATCACGCTGTTGCCGAACGCCGCCGGGTTCGCGAGGTAGCGGACGAAGTACTCGGCGTCGTTCGTCTGCCCGATCTCGGAGAGATCCGGGGCACCGAGGTTGCCCGCACCCGAGCCGAGATAGATGTGGCAGTTGAGGCAGCCGGACTGCGCGAAGAGCTCCGCGCCTAGGGTCGCTTCCTCGTTGCCCGTGAAACCCTGCTCTTCGGCCCACTCCGGAACGAGGAGGACGAGCTCGGAGCCGAGCGCCTCCTCCGCCGTCGCACCCTTGTAGGTCAGCACGCCCATCGACAGGATCGTCAACACGGCGGCGACCATCGCGACGGGCCGATGGAGCGGTCTGCGCTCGCGGCGCCGGTCGTAGAACGGCAGGCCGAGCAGCAGGATCAGGCAGATCGTCGGAATCCCGACGGTCGCGATGAAGACCGTCTCGGGCCACTCGAAGATCCGCAGCAGATAGAAGAGGAAGTAGAAGAACCAGTCGGGGCGCGGGATGAAGTCCGTCGTGCCCGGATCGGCCGGCTCCGTGTACCAGGGGCCGAGGAGGCCGGGCTTCACGCCATCAGCGTCGTAGTACCAGACGATCGCGAGCCCGACGATCACGCTCACGACGACGAGCGACATCAGCGTGTCGTGCCACATCGCGAAGGGGAAGAAGCCCTTCCCTTCCTTCTTGACGTCCTCCTTGTAGCGCGCGTACTCCTCGCGGTTCAGCTCGCCGAGATCACGGGCCATCAGTCGCCTCCGCTTCCGCGAACGAGCCCCGCCCGTGCGCCTGCCGGAGCCGGCGCGGCCTCGCGCTCACGACCTGCCCGCTCGGCCGACCACGGCGGCGACGACACGCCGAGACGGGTGACGAGATAGATGTGCACGCCGATCAGCGCGATCAGGGCGCCGGGTATCAGCAGCATGTGCAGCGCATACCACTTCGGCAGCGTGTCGGAGCCGATCTCGGGACCGCTCGCGAGGAACTGGGCGAGCCACGGTCCGGCGAAGGGCGCCGTCCCGTTCAGGTTGATCCCGACGACGGTCGCCCAGTACGCCGTCTGATCCCACGGCAGCAGATAGCCCGTGAAGCCCATGAGCATCCCCATGACGAGGATGAGCACGCCGGTGATCCATTGCAGCTCGCGCGGATACTTGTACGCACCGAACAGGAACACGCGTCCCATGTGCAGGAAGAGCAGGATGATGAAGACGCTCGCTCCCCACTTGTGCATGCCGCGGACGAGCCAGCCGAGCGTGATGTCGTTCGTGATCGCCTCGATGGAGGAGTAGGCGATCGGCTTGCCCGTGATCGGGTCGATCTCTGACGACGGCTTGTAGTACATGGCGAGAATCGCGCCCGTCAGCGCCTGCGCGATGAACGCGGTGAGCGCGGCCGAGCCGAGCGTCTGCATCCAGCTGATGTCCCGCGGAACGTTGCGGAAGAGGAACCACTTCGTCCCGCGGACGGCCCCGGTGCGCTCGTCCACCCAGTCGAGCGGCGCGAGCACCGCGAGGTCGATCATCTGCTGCCGCTTCGACTTGACCGCCACGCCCTACCCCGTCACCTGGCTCGGGACGATGGGGTACAGCCACGCCTCGATGCCGTCGACGTGCGTGCCCGGCACCGACCACGGGTACCGCGAGATCGTCGCGTTCGCCCCGGTGCCCGAGACGTTGCCGACCGCGTAGAGCTCGCCGAGGACGAGACGGCCGTTGCGGATCGAGAACGTGAGCCGGTCGAGCGAGCGCACCGGCGGCCCTGCCTGCCGGTTGCCCTCCGCGTCGTAGAGGCCGCCGTGGCACGGACAGCCGAACGACTGCGCGAGTACCGGGCGGAGCACGACGTTCTCGACTTCCTTCGAGGCTTCCTCGTCGATCGGGCCGTTCGGCTGCACGGGGCAGCCGAGATGGACGCAGCGGCTGTAGAGGATCGTGAAGCTCGGGTCGCCCGAGTCGGCCTGGCCGTTGTTGCGGACGAACACCGTGCGCCGGCTGACCTCGCCCTGGCTCGGGTTGGCGAGGTACGACGCAATCACGTACTCGCTCTCCGGGAAGTTCTCGATCGGCCCGAGGTCGGCCTCGTCCTCGTCGATGTTCGTGAAGGACGGTAGGACGGTGAACCCGAGAATCGGCAGTGTCAGGATCCCGCCGATCGCCGCTCCGACACCCAATGTCGAGGCCTCGAGGAAGCGCGAGCGGGTGTAGGCAGGAAGCGGCTGTGCAGCTGCGGTGGTCGCCACGGGAGCGCTCGCGCTGTCGGCTACCTGACGCGTCTCCGGCTCGATGTGAGGGACGTCGTCGCGCACATCGCGGGTGACGTCGCGTGCCCAGAGGAACCCGAACACCACTGCGATGACGGCGCCGACAGCGGCCACCATCCAGCTGATGACGAGCCCGAGCAGGAGACACGCGACTCCGATCGCGAAGGCGATCGGCCAGAGGCTCGGGCCTGGGACGTGCGGGTTGTCGTGACCGGTGTCGCTCAAGACGGGCCTCGGGCTGATTCAACCATGCGGAGCCGACGAGCGTGGAGTGAAGTCACGAGATCCCGTACTCGGCCCAGCGACGCGTGACGAGATCGCGGATCTCGTCGCTCATGGCGATCTCCTCCGGCCACGGCCGAGCGTCCTCCTCCGGCAGCTTGTGCGTCGCGTCGATGCCGATCTTGCCGCCGTAGAACTGCCTCCCGGGGGCATGGTCGAGGTGGTCGAGCGGGCCTTCCGTGATCAGGACGTCGCGCTTCGGGTCGACGTTCGCGGTGACGCGGAAGAACACGTCCTCGTAGTCGTGCACGTCGACGTGGGCGTCGACGACGACGATCGACTTCGAGAGCGAGAGCATCCCGAGACCCCAGAGGGCGTGCATCACTTTCTGCGCGTGACCGGGAAAGGACTTGCGAATCGAGACGATCACGCAATTGTGGAACGCGCCCGCGACCGGCAGGTCGTAGTCGACGATCTCCGGCAGAGTCATGCGGACGGCCGGGAGGAAGATCCGCTCGGTCGCCTTGCCGAGCCAAGCGTCCTCGGCGGGCGGCTTGCCGACGACGATGGATGGGTAGATGGCGTCGCGCCGCATCGTCAGCGCGGAGAGACGGAAGATGGGGAACGGCTCGGCGTGCGAGTAGTAACCCGTGTGGTCTCCGAACGGCCCCTCGATGCCGACGTCGTCCTTCGCAACGTGGCCCTCGAGGACGATCTCCGCGTTCGCCGGGACCTCCAGGTCGACGGTCTTGCACTTGACGAGCTCGACCGGCTCACCGCGCAGGAACCCGGCGAGCATGAGCTCGTCGAGGTGCTTCGGAAGCGGGGCGCTCGCCGAGTACGCCGTGACCGGATCGAGCCCGATCGCGACCGCGACGGCGATGCGGCCATCCTCCGCCGCGAGGAGATCCGCGCGTCCGTCCTTGTGCAGCTGCCAGTGCATGAACGTCGAGCGGCGGTCGATCACCTGCATGCGATACATGCCGACGTTGCGCGACCCGGTCTGCGGATCCTTGGTGATGACGGCCGGCAGCGTGATGAACGGAGCCGGGTCGCCCGGCCAGCAGCGCTGGATCGGCAGGCGCCCGAGGTCGACGTCGTCGCCCTCGTAGAACACCTCCTGGCACGGCGCCCTCGAGACCGACTTCGGCCGCGCGTCCGCCACCGACTTCAGCTTGAGGAGGCCCTTGACCTTGTCGCGGAATCCCTCGGGCGGTTGCATCTCGAGGATGTCGCCGAGCTTGGCGGCGACATCGTCGAGCTTGTCGACTCCGAAGGCCATGCACATGCGCCGCTCCGTGCCGAACTGGTTGATCAGCAGCGGATGCTTCGCGCCCTTCGGATTCTCGAAGAGAAGCGCCGGACCGCCCGCCTTGACGACGCGGTCGACGATCTCGGTCATCTCGAGGTCGGGGTCGACCTCGGCGGAGATGCGCCGCAGCTCGCCCTCCCGCTCGAGGAGCGCGATCCACGCGCGGAGGTCTCGCGGCGGGCTCGGCAAGGCGCGAGTCAGTCTAGGGACGCCAGCGTGTGCCTCGCCGTCCGTGCAGACGAAGCGACGCGGC
>DASQLF010000079.1:0-13994 GCA_035630135.1 Gaiellaceae bacterium | reverse complement strand
AGCACGAGGATGCGCGGATCGATCAGAAGCGCGCGGGCGATCGCGATCCGCTGCCGTTGCCCGCCCGAGAGCGTGATCCCGCGCTCGCCGACGACGGTGTCGTAGCCGTGCGGCAGCTCGAGGATGAACTCGTGCGCCTGCGCGGCCTCGGCCGCGGCCTCGACCGCCTCCTGCGGCGCGTCAGGCATCCCCAGCGCGATGTTGTCGCGGATCGAGGCGGAGAAGAGGAACGGATCCTGTGAGATCACGCCGACCTCGCTGCGCAACGACCGCCGTCGGAGCCGCCGGACGTCGATGCCGTCGACGAGTACGCGCCCGTGGGTCGTGTCGTAGAAGCGGGGAACGAGTGCCGCGAGCGTCGTCTTGCCCGACCCCGTGGGCCCGATGAGCGCCACGGTGCGACCTGCGCCGATCCGGAGGGCGACGTCTTCGAGCACGGGCCGGTCGGGGTCGTAGCCGAACGTGACGTCCTCGAACACGATTTCGCCGGAGCCGTCGGGTAGAGCTACGGCGTCGACGGCGTCCGCGACCTCCTCCGGCTCGTCGAGCACCTCGAAGATACGCTCGCCGGCCGCGACTGCGCGCTGCGCCTGCCCGATCCACATGCCGAGCATCCGCAGCGGCATGACCAGCATCGCCAGCAGGAGGTAGAAGGCGGAGAAGCTTCCCAGCGAGAGCGAGCCCGAGATCACCATGCGGCCACCCACGAGCAGCACGAGCCCCTGTGCGATGAACGGCAGGAAGGTCAGGAGCGGGACGTAGATCGCTCGCTGCCGGTTGGCCGCGAGGGTCTTCGTGAAGACCGTGTCCGCGGCCCGTGCGAAGCGCTGTCCCCGGCGCTCTTCCTGCGCGAACGACTTGACGACGTGCACGCCCGTGATCGACTCCTCCGCGACGGTCGTCACGTCGGCGAGCGTCTGCTGCACGTCGCGCAGCACCGGATGCGACACCCGGCTGTAGCGGAACGCGGTGAACGCGATCACGGGCGTGATCGCGAGCGCGACGAGGGCGAGCTCAAAGCTGTAGAAGAAGAGGACGGTCGTGACCACGACGATCGTGATCACGTGCTGCGCGAAGAAGATCAGGCCGTAGCCGAGGAAGAAGCGCACCGCCTGCAGGTCGATCGTCGCGCGCGACATGAGCTGTCCCGTCTGGCTGCGGTCGTAGAAGCCGAACGAGAGGCGCAGGAAGTGGGAGTAGAGCTCGTCCCGGAGGTCGTACTCGACGCCCAGGGCCTGTCTGCCGGAGATGATCCGCCGCCCATAGGTCAAGGCGCCGCGCACGAGCCCGAGGAGGACGATCAAGCCGGCGTACGTGAAGAGCACGCGCAGCTCGGGATCGTCCTGCACCTCGTTGATCACGATGCCCGTGACGACGAGGACGAGGATCGCCGCGACCTGCGCGGCGATGGCGAGGAGCGTCGAGACGATCAGCGACGCTCGGTACGGGCGCAGGAAGCCGAGCAGGCGCACGAACGTGCGCCATCCGCGGTGCGGCGTGCTTCGTGGCTCCTCGTCGGACACGGCTTCGTAGGGTACGGATCGTGCTCGAGGCCGTGCCCAACGTCTCGGAGGGTCGCGACCGAGGCGTCATCGGGGCCGTCGCGGAGGCGTTCGCGGGGAATGCGCTCGTGCTCGACGTCCACTCGGATGCCGACCACCATCGCTCCGTCTTCACGCTCGCGGGCGAGGACGAGGCGCTCGTCGAGTCGCTGCTCGCGGGCATCGCGGCTGCGGTCGAGCTGATCGACCTGCGACGGCACGTCGGCGCGCACCCGAGGGTCGGTGTCGCCGATGTCGTCCCGCTGGTGCCGCTCGCGCCTGATCACATGCCGCGCGCCGCAAAGGCGGCGCGCATGCTGGCGCGCCGCGTCGGCGACGAGCTCGGCCTGCCGGTCTTCCACTACGGCGCGATCGGGAACGGACGACGACCTGCGTTCTTCCGCCGCGGCGGGTTGGAGGAGCTCGTCCGGCGCGTCGAGGCGGGTGAGCTCGAGCCGGATGCAGGCCCGAACCGCATCGACCCTCACTCAGGCGCCGTTCTGGTCGGCGCGCGGGGGCCGCTCGTCGCCTACAACCTGGTGCTCGCGACCGACGATGTCGAGGTCGCGCGGGAGATCGCGCGCGCCGTGCGCGGGTCGAGCGGCGGGATGCCTGGCGTGCAGGCGATCGGCCTTCAGCTTCCGAATGCAGCACAGGTCCAGGTGTCGATGAACGTGATCGACATCGAGGAAGCGGCTCTCCACGACGTGGTCGATCGGGTGAGAGACGAGGCGGCGGCGCGGGGCGTGGACGTGGCCACGGGCGAGCTCGTCGGCCTCGTGCCGGCGCGTGTGCTCGATGCGGCCGTCGCCGCGAACGCCGTCGTCCCGGACGTGGACGCGTCGCGGGTTCTCGAGAACGTGCTGGGTTCTAGACTCGCGGAGTGACCCGCGCGATCGTCCTGACGGGCGAGGATCTGACCCTCGCCGACGTGTGGGACGTCGCCGTCGAGGGCGCGTCGGCGACGCTTGGGGACTCGGCGCGAGTGCGGATGCTCGAGGCCCGGGCGCTGGTAGAGGAAGTGCGCGGCGAGCACACCTACGGCGTGAACACGGGGTTCGGCCGTTTCGTGTCCGCCCACATCCCCGAGGAGCTGACCGAGGAGCTACAGCTCCGCCTACTGCGCTCGCACGCGTGTGGGGTCGGCGAGCCGTACCCGGACGACATCGTGCGCGCGGCGATGCTGCTGCGGGCCAACGCGCTCGCGAAAGGGTTCTCCGGCGCGCGCATCGAGACCGTCGAGCTCCTGCTCGAGTGCCTCGTTCGCGGCGTGCTGCCGTGGGTCCCGGCGCGAGGATCGGTCGGTGCCAGCGGCGATCTCGCGCCGCTCGCACATCTCGCCCTGCCACTCGTGGGAGAAGGGCAAGCGATCGTCGACGGCGAGCTGATGAACGGAGCCGCTGCGCTTCGCGCCGTCGGCCTCGAGCCGATCCGCCTCCAGAGCAAGGAGGGGCTCTCGCTCATCAACGGAACGCAGTTCATGGCGGCGATGGCGGCGCTCGGCGTCGTTCGGGCGAAGAGGATCGCGGGCACGGCCGACCTCGCCTGCGCGCTCTCGCTCGAGGCGTTGCAGGGCTCGCGGACGAGCTTCCTGCCCGCGGTGCACCGCGCGCGCCCATTGAAGGGGCAGCAGGAGTCGGCCGAGAACGTCTGGCGCCTGCTCGACGGCTCGGCGATCATCGAGTCGCACCGCTGGTGCGACAAGGTGCAGGACGCCTACGCGCTTCGCTGCGCACCGCAGGTGCACGGCGCGTCTCGCGACCTCCTCGACTACGTCGAGGCGACCGTCGTCGTCGAGCTCAATGCGGCCACGGACAACCCGCTCGTGCTCGTCGCCGAGAGGCAGATCGTCTCGGCGGGGAACTTCCACGGCCAGCCACTGGCCTTCGCGCTCGACGTGCTGGCGATGGCCGTGGCCGAGCTCGCGAACATCTCCGAGCGGCGCGTGGAGCGGCTCGTGAACCCATCGCTCTCGGACGGCCTGCCCCCGTTTCTCATCGAGGAGGGGGGGCTGAACTCCGGGTTCATGATCCCGCAGTACGTCGCCGCCGCGCTCGTGTCGGAGAACAAGGTGCTCGCCCACCCGGCGAGCGTCGACTCGATCCCGACGAGCGCGGGCCAGGAGGATCACGTCTCGATGGGGAATGCGGCCGGACTGAAGGCGCTTCGTGTTCTCGACAACGTCGAGCGTGCTCTCGCCATCGAGCTCCTTGCCGGGACGCAAGCGATCGAGTTCCTGGCCCCGCTCCGGCCTGGCGAGGGTGTCTGCGCGGTGCACGACGCCGTGCGCCACCGGTCGCCGCGACTCACCGAAGACCGGTCGCTGAGCAGCGACATCGAGCTCGTCGCGGAGGCGATCCGCTCGGGAGCGATCCTCGCTGCGGCCGAGGCCGAGGTCGGCGCCCTCGCGTGACGGCGGACGCACGTGTCGAAGCGCTGTGCGGCGACCTGAGCGCGATCCGCGCTCCCCGCGGAACGTCGCTGAACGCCCTCTCGTGGCAGACGGAGGCGCCTCTGCGGATGCTCCTCAACAACCTCGACTCCGAGGTGGCGGAGCACCCGGAGCAGCTCATCGTCTACGGCGGCACCGGGCGTGCGGCACGGAACCATGCGGCGCTCCGGGACATCGTGCGCACCCTCGTGCGACTCCGCTCGGACGAGACGCTGCTGGTGCAGAGCGGCAAGCCCGTCGCCGTCTTCCGCACGACCGAGGCCGCGCCGCGCGTCCTCATCGCGAACTCGCTGCTCGTTCCGCGCTGGGCGAGCTGGGACGAGTTCCGGCGGCTCGAGGCGGAGGGGCTGACGATGTTCGGGCAGATGACCGCCGGGAGCTGGATCTACATCGGCACGCAGGGGATCCTCCAGGGCACGTACCAGACGTTCGCGGCGGCGGGCGAGGAGCACTTCGGCTCCGCCGATCTCACCGGGCGGACGATCCTCACAGCCGGCCTCGGCGGGATGGGCGGCGCCCAGCCGCTGGCGGCGACCATGGCCGGAGCGTCGATCCTCTGCGTCGAGGTCGATCCGAGCAGGATCGAGCGGCGGCTGCAGACGCGATACCTCGACGAGGTGGCGGACTCGCTCGACGATGGGCTCGCGCGGGTTCGGACGGCCGCGGCCGACGGGCGCGCCGTCTCCGTGGGCGTGCTCGGGAACGCGGCGAGCGTCTTTCCCGAGCTCGCCGCGCGTGGCGAGCACTTCGACTTCGTCACGGATCAGACCGCCGCGCACGATCCGCTGACGGGCTACGTCCCTGCGGAGGTGCCGTTCGAGGAGGCCGCCGCCCTGCGTGAGCGCGATCCCGAGGGGTACCTCCGCCTCGCACGCGAGTCGATCGTCGCGCACGTGCAGGCGATGACGGAGCTCGCGCGAGCCGGGTGCCACGTCTTCGACTACGGGAACAACCTCCGAGGAGAGGCGCAGGAGGCGGGTCTCGCGGATGCGTTCTCCTATCCCGGCTTCGTGCCGGCGTACATCAGGCCGCTCTTCTGTCGCGGGATCGGACCGTTTCGCTGGGCCGTGCTCTCCGGAGATCCCGCGGACATCGACGCGATCGACCGCGAGCTGGCGTCCCTCTTCCCCGACGATGCGCTCCTGCAGCGGTGGCTCCAGCTCGCGCCGGAGCGAGTCGCCTTCCAGGGACTGCCGGCTCGGATCTGCTGGCTCGGCTACGGCGACCGCGCGAAGGCGGGGCATGCCATCAACGAGCTCGTGCGTTCGGGCGAGGTGTCCGCGCCAGTCGTCATCGGGCGCGACCACCTCGACGCGGGCTCCGTCGCGTCGCCGTACCGCGAAACCGAGGCGATGCGCGACGGCTCCGACGCGATCGCCGACTGGCCGATCCTGAACGCTCTCGTCAACGTCGCCGCGGGCGCGACGTGGGTGAGCGTGCACCACGGCGGAGGAGTCGGCATCGGGAACTCCATCCACGCCGGGATGGTCGTCGTGGCCGACGGGACGGATGACGCGGCGGAGCGGCTCGAGCGGGTGCTCACGACCGATCCCGGCATGGGAGTTGCACGCCACGCGGATGCGGGCTACGACGAGGCGCTTGCGGCTGCCCGCGACGGAAACGTCGACCTTCCGTCAGTGCCCAAGTGACACACTGTCACAAGGGCAGTCCGACGTGGTCGCTTCGGTGAAGCTGCTCATCCGCGACCTCGCGCAGCTCGCCACGCCGGCGGGGAGCGCCGCGCCGCTTCGCGGCGCCGCGCTGCGCGACGTCGAGGTGACGCGTGATGCGTTCGTCCTCTGCGAGGACGGACGCATCGTGGCGACCGGGCCGATGTCCGCGGTTCCGTCCGTGAACGGCGACGTCGAAGAGCTCGACGGCCGTGGCCTATCGGCGATCCCGGGGCTCGTGGACTGCCACACGCACGCCTGCTTCGCCGGCGACCGCGTCGAGGAGTTCTCGCTACGCGCGGGCGGCGCCTCGTACGAGGAGCTGCACGCGCGGGGCGGCGGGATCCTGTCGACAGTGCGCGCTACGCGCGAGGCCGGCGACGCCGGGCTCGCGGAGGCGCTCGCGGAGCACGTCAGCTGGATGCTCCGGGCCGGCACGACCACGTTCGAGGCCAAGTCCGGCTACGGGCTCGACCACGACACGGAGCTCGCGCAGCTCCGGGCAGTGCGCGACGCGGGCGGCGTGCCGACCTGGCTCGGAGCCCACACGGTGCCGCCCGAGTTCGCCGACGCGGGCGCCGAGGCGTACGTCGACTTCCTGATCCACGACGTTCTCGCCGAGGCGGCCGAGATCGCCGAGGCGGCTGACGTGTTCCTCGAGCGCGGCGCCTTCGACGCCGCTCAGGCGCGCCACTACCTCGTCGCCTGCCGCGACGCCGGGCTCGCGCTGCGGCTGCACGGCGACCAGTTCACGGAGTCCGGTGCAATCCCACTCGCGATCGAGCTCGGTGCACGCTCCGTCGACCATCTCGAGGCGACGGGGCCCGAAGGAGTCGCGGCGCTCGCTGCGAGCGACGTCGTGGGTGTGCTGCTGCCCGCGAGCGCGCTCTTCCTGAACCGGCCGATGCCGCCCGCGCGGGCACTGGTCGACGCAGGCGCCGCGGTTGCGCTCGCCACGGACATGAATCCCGGCAGCGCCTTCTGCGAGAGCCTCCCGCTGGTCTGCTCACTCGCGGCGACCCAGATGTCGCTCGCGCCGGAGGAGGCGCTTGCGGCGTGCACGGTCAACGCCGCGCACGTGCTCGAGCGTGCCGACCGCAAAGGCCGGCTCGCGGCGGGCTTCGACGCGGACGTCGTCCTCGTCGCCGCGGATGACTGGCGTCACCTCGCGTACCACCTGGCCGGCCCGGTCGTCCACACCGTAATCGCAGGCGGGAAGGTCGCCTCGACCGGGTCGGCATAATCGCGCGGTGGCCACGAAGAGGCAGCGCCGGCGGCGCGCGAAGGGGAAGCGTCACGAATACGAGTACGTCTGGGTCGACGACGACGGCAACGAGGTTGAGCCGGACGACGCGGCCGCGCCCGCAAAGACGAAGGGCGGCGGCTCCACCCGGTTCGAGCGCGACCCGCAGGCCCCGTCGTGGCGTAGGACGCTGCGACGCGGGGCGATTTTCGCGCCGATCATGTTCGGCACCGTGTTCCTGCTCTCGCCCGACCTGCCGACCGTGACCAAGATCACGCAGACGCTCCTGATCGTCGCGATCTTCGTCCCGTTCAGCTACTTCATCGACAACTTCTTCTACCGCTCGGCCCAGCGCCGCCGCGCGCGCGCCGACCGCCGCGAGACCTGACGCGCACGTCGTGCTTCGCGTCGAGCAGCTGTCGTTGGGCCCGATGGGGACGAATTGCTACGTCGTCCGTTCCGACACAGCCGCCGCGGAGGCGGCCGTCGTCGACCCGAGCGGGGACGCGACCGAGCTGCGGCTGACGCTCGCACGCCTGGGCACGAGCTGCGCCGGGATTCTGGTCACGCACGGGCACTGGGATCACCTGCTCGGTGTCGCCGACCTCGCCGAGGGAACGGGCGCCGCTGTGCACATGCCGGAGGGCGAGCGCTTCCTGCTCGAGGAGCCGCCGCCGATCACTCCGCCCGGGGTCACGCTCCGCCCCTACTCGCCGGACGTCGTGTTCCAGGGTGGCGAGACCATCGAGATCGCGGGGATTTCCTTCGACGTGCTGGCCGTTCCCGGACACTCTCCGGCTCACGTCGCCTACCACGCCGAGGGATGCCTGTTCTCGGGCGACGTCCTGTTCGCGGGATCCGTCGGTCGGACGGACTTCCCCGGATCCGACTGGGGCACACTCGTCGCCTCGATCCGGATGCTCATGGAGACCCTTCCCGCGAACACCGTCGTCTATCCGGGACACGGGTCGATCACGACCCTCGGCGACGAGCTGGCGCACAATCCGTTCCTGGCAGAGCTCCGGACGGAGCCCACCGGATGAGCCGCACGACGAAGGTCGAGCGGCCGCGCGGAACTCACGACGTCACTCCCTCCGAGCAGCCGCAGTGGCGGCGCGTGACCTCCGAGCTCGAGCGGCTGTGCGCTCTCTACGGGTACCGCCCGATCACCACTCCGGTGTTCGAGGACACGGCGCTCTTCGAGCGCACGTCGGGTGCGGGCTCCGACGTCGTGCAGAAGGAGATGTACACCTTCTCGGATCGCTCCGACCGCTCGCTGACGCTGCGCCCGGAGGCCACCGCGCCGATCTGCCGTGCGTACGTCGAGCACGGCATGCAGCGCGAGCCGCAGCCGGCCAAGCTGTACACGATCGCGTCGATGTACCGCTACGGCGCGCCGGGCAAGGGCCGCTATCGCGAGCACTGGCAGGCGTCCGTCGAGGCGATCGGCAGCGACGACCCGTCCGTCGACGCCGAGCTGATCCAGCTCTACGACACGCTCCTCGCCCGGCTCGGCGTGACGCAGTACGACCTCGAGCTCAACTCGATCGGCTGCCGCGAATGCCGGCCCGCATACCTCGAGGCTCTTCGTACGTGGCTCGATGCGAACCTCGAGCGGCTCGACGAGGCGACGCGCGAGAAGGCCGCCACGAGCCCGCTCCGCGTCTTCGACAACTACGCGGCCAAGCCCGAGGCAGTCCGCGCGGCTCTCGACAGGGCGCCGAAGATCGGCGAGTCGCTGTGCTCCGAGTGCGTGCAGCGCTTCGACGTCGTACGCCGCGACCTCGACGCCGCCGGTGTTCACTATCGCGTCGAGCCGACCCTTGTGCGCGGCCTCGACTACTACTCGCGGACGACCTGGGAGTTCGTCGGCCCGCTCGAGAACGAGAACGCCACGCTCTCCGGCGGCGGCCGCTACGACTACCTGGTCGAGGAGATAGGGGGACCTCCGACACCCGGAGTGGGCTTCGGCGCCGGAATCGAGCGGCTGCTGCTCGCGCTGGAGGCCGAAGGCATCGCGACCGCCGAGACGCCCTCGATCGACGTGTTCTTCGCGTTCGAGCCCGACGCCCCGCGCGACGTCCTCGCAGGGTGGCTCGCCGAGCTGCGCCGCAGAGGAGTCGCGTGCGACACGGACTACGCGGGGCGATCCCTCAAAGGGCAGCTGACGCAGGCCGGCAGGATGGGTGCAGCCACGGTGGTGGTCGTGGGGGCGGAAGGCGCGACGATCCGCCAGCCCGGCAGTGGCGACGACGCGATCTCCCACGACGAACTTCTCGCCAGACTGTCGCCATGACCTGGCGCGACGTCATGTGCGGAGACCCGCGTTCCGACCACGTCGGCGAGACGCTCACGCTCTCCGGCTGGACGGACACGCGCCGTGACCATGGCGGACTCGTCTTCGTCGACCTCCGCGACCACACGGGCATCACTCAGCTGGTGATCAACCCGGAGCGAGCGCCCGCCGCGGCCGAGGTGGCGAAGGAGATCCGCAACGAGTTCGTCCTGCGCGCGCGCGGCGAAGTGGTCGCGCGCTCGGCCGAGACGATCAACGCGGCCATGGAGACGGGCGCAGTCGAGGTGCAGGTCGACGAGCTCGAGATCGTCTCGCGCTCGACGCCGCTCCCGTTCCAGCTCGACGAGGAGGGCGTCGACGAGACGCTGCGCCTGCGCTACCGCTGGCTCGACCTGCGCACGGCGCGGATGCAGCGCAACATGCGGCTCTCCCACACCGTTATCTCGTCGATCCGGCGGACGATGGACAGCCGCGGTTTCATCGACGTCTGGACGCCGAGCATGACGCGCGGGACACCGGAGGGCGCGCGCGACTTCCTCGTGCCGGTGCGCCTGCAGCCCGGCAGATTCTTCGCCCTGGCGCAGTCGCCTCAGATCTTCAAGCAGCTCTGCATGATCGGCGGGCTCGACCGCTACTACCAGATCGCGACGTGCTGGCGGGACGAGGATCTTCGCGCCGACAGGCAGTTCGAGTTCAGGCAGCTCGACCTCGAGATGGCCTTCGTCGAGCGCGAGGACGTGCTCGACGTGCTCGAGCAGGTTGTCGTCGACGCGTTCGCGGCGATGGGGCGAGAGCCTCCCTCGCGCCCGTTCCCGCGGCTCACCTACGCGGATGCGCTCGCTCGCTTCGGCACCGACAAGCCGGACCTGCGCTTCGGGCTCGAGATCCAGGAAGCGACCGAGGTGACGCGGGGATCGGAGTTCGGCGTCTTCGCCGGAGCCGAGACAGTGCGGTATGTCGTCGCGCCGCGTGCCTTCTCCCGGACAGAGCTGCAGCGGCTCGAGGAGATCGCGAAGGAGTGGGGCGCGAAGGGCCTCGCCTATCTCGTCTACGACGGTGACGAGGTGCGCTCGCCGATCGCGAAGTTCCTCTCCGAGCCTGAGCTCGAGGCTTTCCGCAGCGAGCCCGGCTCGACCGTGCTGTTCGTGGCTGATGCCGAGGCGACCGTGGCGCGCGTCCTCGGCGGGCTGCGGCTCCACCTCGCTCGCGAGCTCGGTCTCGCGAGCGCCGAGGACCTCTTCCACTGGGTGGTCGACTTCCCGCTCTTCGAGCTAGACGAGGACTCCGGCAACTGGACGTTCCTGCATCACCCGTTCACGGCCCCGATCGCCGGTCACGAGGATCGAGTCGCCGGCGACCCCGGAAACGCGCTCAGCCAGCACTACGACCTCATCTGGAACGGGTGGGAGCTCGGCTCCGGCTCCATCCGGGTCCATCGCCCTGACATCCAGCAGGACGTCTTCAGGACGATGGGCATGAGCGACGACGAGGCGCGGGGGAAGTTTGCATTCCTCCTCGACGCACTCGCGATGGGGGCGCCTCCGCACGGAGGCTTCGCGATGGGGATCGAGCGCTTCGTCGCGCTCATGGCCGGCGAGCCCGACCTCCGCCAGGTGGTCGCGTTCCCGAAGGTGGCGAGCGGATCCGACCCGCTGACCGGCGCACCGGCGACCGCATCGGCGGAGCAACTGCGCGAGCTCGGCATCCGGCTGGTCGACGAGACGCCGGCGTAGCCGCGGCGTCAGCCACACTTCTCCGGTGCCTGCAGTCTTCGGTCAGCGCGTCGTCCTCCTTGCCGCTGTCGCGCTCGTCGCCGCGATCGCAGCGGCCGCGATCGTCGAGCAGCGCGAGCCCGACGCGGGTGCGGCCGCTCTGACGAGTGCGCCGGCGCCCGCAGGCTGGAACATCGCGTTCTCCGGCTCGCGAGGCGCGTCGGGCGACGCGCAGCGCACGACGTGCGGGCAGGTGCTCGCGCCGCAGTCGCTCGGCGTCACGCATCCGGTGCTGCCTTGCGGCGCGAAGGTGATCCTGCGCTACGGCGAGACGCAGATCCTCAGCGAGGTGATCGACAATGCGCTCGTGGAGCCCGGCCGGCAGCTCGAGGTCACCGATGCGCTCGCGAAGATGCTCGAGCTCGACGGCACCGTCGAGCTCGAGTGGCGCTTCGCCACCAGCGGCAGCAGCTAGGCACGTACACTCAAGCGGCTCGACCCTGTGCGTGGGCCCGGCCAATACGTGAACCAACAGTCACGTGAAGGGAGCCGGCGTCGGAGATAGGCGTTGCCGACGCTCCGCACGGCACCCACCTGGCAAGTCCAGGTTCGCAACGGCCGGTTCCATCGGCAGGGTGGAGCACCAAGAGCCGCGCAGGATGGCGCTAGCCTGACTCGATGATCGAGGCCTTCGGAGATGCGACGCGCGGCGGTGAGTGGGCGTCCGTCCGGCTGAATGTCGACGGCGACACGATCGTCTCTGCCGATGCGCCGGGGCTGAGCCGTACGCTCGAGGGCATGACGTTGGTCGAGGCGGCCGCCGTTGGAGGCGAGCCGCTCGCCGTCGACGCGCTCGCGTCCGCGCTCGGCCCGATCTTTCGCGCCATGCAGAGCTCCGGCCGTATCGCGGTCGCCATGAGCGGCGGCGTGGACAGCGCGGTCGCACTTCGTCGCGCCGGACCCGGAGCGCTCGGTGTGACGTTGCGCCTCTGGCAGGATCCCGCCGCGCCCGACACGGAGCGCGCGTGCTGCTCGCCGACGGCAGTTGCCGCAGCTCGCGCCACGTGCCACTCGCTCGGCCTTCCGCACGTGACGCTCGACCTGCGCGAGGAGTTCAAGTCGGCGATCGTCGATCCGTTCACCCGGTCCTACGCGGCCGGCGAGACACCGAACCCGTGCATGCGCTGCAACGGAACGTTTCGCTTCGACGAGCTCGTGGCATTCGCCGAGCGTGCAGGCGCAGACGAGGTGTGGACCGGGCATTACGCGCGGATCGTGGAGCGCGACGGCGTGAAGCTCGTCGGCACGGCGCGCGACGCGCGCAAGGACCAGTCGTACATGCTCGCGGCCGTCGATCCGACGCTCCTCGAGCGCGTCCGCTTCCCGCTCGGCGAACAGACGAAAGGGGAGACGCGCGCGGAGGCTGCGGAGCTCGGGCTCGCCGCTGCACGGCGCGCCGAGAGCCAGGAGGCCTGCTTCCTCGGCGGCGATGACTACCGCACGTTCCTCGAGCGACAGGGGCTCCATGCGAACCGAGGTCCGGTCGTCGACCTCGACGGCGCGACGATCGGAGAGCACGACGGGTACTGGCGATTCACGCCCGGGCAACGACGCGGCGTACGCATCGCCGCCGACCGGCCTCTCTACGTGCTGCGCACCGACGCCAGCACGAACGCCGTGACGGTAGGTCCGCGCGAGCACCTCGCTGTACGCGCAGTCGAGGCGCGCGGGAGGCTGTACGGGCGCGTGGCCCGAGCCGACGCGAAGTTGCGCTATCGCTCCGATCCTGTTCGGGCCGACGTCGGCGTCACCGAGGACGGCTTCACGCTCGGGCTCGACGAGCCCGCCTACGGCGTCGCACGCGGTCAGGTGGCGGTGCTGTACGACGACGACGCGGTCGTCGGAGCAGGCGTCGTCACGGCTGTCGACGCGGAGCCTCTAGGATCTTCGCGATGACCGTGCTGGCTGTCAGCTCCGGAGACGTCCTCGACTACGCGCTCGCCGCGTTCTTCGTGGTCGCCGGAGCAGGGCTCGCGTACATGCTGATCCGCATGGGAGGCACGTTCGCGCGGCTGTCGTCGTTCATCAGCGGCGCCGAGCGCGACGTCCTGCCGGTGGTGGTCAAGGCCGGTGGCACCGTCGACCGCGTGAACGACCAGATCGACAAGCTCGACACGGTCACCGACAGCGCGGTCGCCATGGCCGACAGCGCCGACACGGCAGTGCGTGCGGTCTCGACGGCGATCACGACGCCGGTGAAGAAGGTGAGCGGGCTCGCGGCGGGCCTGTCGCACGGGGTTTCTGCGTTCCGCGCCCGGCACGACGCGGGCGAGGCGGTGCGGGTTGCGAAGGAAACGGCCGTGCGCCGCGAGCACGAGCTCGACGACGAGCTTCGCAACGCGGGCCAGACGCGGCCCGACACGCCGCCGCCGGCCGCGTAGCTCAGCCGGGCCTTCGCGACCTCGTTCGTAGAATCCCGGGATGCGCACGGCCGCCGAGCTGCGTGAAGGCTTTCTCTCGTTCTTCGAGGAACGGGGCCATCTGCGCTGCCCGTCGTACTCGCTCGTCCCGCGCGCGGGCGACGACTCGACGCTGCTGACCTCGGCGGGGATGCAGCCCCAGATGCCGTTCTTCCTCGGTTTCGAACCACCCCCGGCCCTACTCACGACGACGTCGCAGAAGGTCTTTCGTACCGTCGACATCGACGAGGTCGGTCTCGACGGGCATCACCTCACCTTCTTCGAGATGCTCGGCAACTTCTCGTTCGGGCAGTACTTCAAGGAGGGGGCGATCGCGCTCGCGACCGAGTTCATCCAGGAGCGCCTCGGGCTCGACTGGGACCGCATCTGGGTGACGGTGCACGCCGGCGACCCGGCGCTCGGCCTGGGCGAGGACAAGGTCGCGATCGACCTCTGGGAGCGGATCGGGATGCCCCGCTCGCGCATCGTCGGGTTGCCGAGCTCGGAGAACTTCTGGTCGGTTGGCGGGCCGGGGCCCTGCGGGCCGGACTCCGAGCTCTACTGGGACTGGGGCGAGGAGGTGAGCTGCGGCAACGCGGACTGCGCGCCCGGGTGCACGCG
>DASQLF010000078.1:0-11840 GCA_035630135.1 Gaiellaceae bacterium | reverse complement strand
GCGAACGCCGTCGACGGCGGGTCGCTGTTCTGGCGCCTGCTCGTCGTCGCGGAGCCCGAGAGCCGGTTCACGCTGATCGAGGAGTACGTGTCCTCCACGCCCGAGCTCGCCTCGTACACGAACGCAGCCGTCGAGATCGTCGTCCAACAGGCCGCGAAGGTCGAGTACGTGTCCGTCCAGAACCTCTCGCGCGCGACCTGGCACTTCGCGTCGCATCACGCGCGGGTCGAGCGGGATGCTGAGCTCGACTGGGTCACGGGCGGCTTCGGCTCCGCGAAAGGCAAGGTGCGGATCCAGAACGACCTCGCCGGTGCTGGCGCGACCTCGCGCGTGACGGGCGCCTACTTCGCCGACGGCTCGCAACACCTCGACTACGACACGTTCCAGGAGCACATCGCCCCGTCGACGACGTCCGACTTCGCGTTCAAGGGCGCCCTTCGCGACAACGCTCGCGCGGTCTGGCGCGGGATGATCCGCGTCGAGGAGGGTGCGCAGAAGACCAATGCGTACCAGGAGAACCGCAACCTGCTGCTTTCGAAGTCGGCGCACGCGGACTCGATTCCCGGGCTCGAGATCATGGCAAACGACGTGCGCTGTACCCACGGCGCCACGCTCGGCCAGGTCGATCGCGAACAGCTCTTCTACCTCATGACCCGTGGATTGACGCGCGCGGAGGCAGAGCGTCTCATCGTGCGCGGGTTCTTCCAGGACGTCCTCGACCGCGTCGAGCTCGAGGCGGTTCGCGACGCGTTGGCGGACGCGCTCGAGTCCCGGATCCCGCAGGCATAGTTCCGCCCGCTCTCGGGCACTATTCCGCGATGGACACGCAGATCGTCCCGCGCCTGCGCGGCGTGTCGCACCAGTACGCGTTCTTCGCGGCGCTCGTGGCCGGCGTCGTCCTCGTCGTTCTCGCCGACGGCTTTCTCGAGCGGTTCGCCGTGTGGATCTATGCGGCCGCTCTCGCCGCGATGTTCGGTGCGAGCGCCTTGTATCACCGGTTCCCGTGGCGGACGGCGACGGCCAGGCTGCGCGCCAGGCGGCTCGACCACGCGATGATCTTCGTCTTCATCGCGGGGTCGTACACCGCGTTCGCACTGGTCGCGCTCGAGGGCGCGCTCCAGGTCGTCGTGCTCGCGTCGGCTTGGCTCGGCGCCGTCCTCGGTGTCATTCTCGAGCTTCGCTGGATTCACGCACCGCGCTGGGTGTCGGCGGTCGCGTATCTCGGCGTCGGCTGGATCGGCATCGTCTTCGTGCCCGCGCTCTTCCCGTCGGTCGGTGTCGCCGCCGCCGTTCTTCTCGCCGTCGGAGCGGGTCTGTATACGGTCGGCGCGCTCGCGTACGCGACTGCGTGGCCGAACCTGTTCCCGGCGACGTTCGGGTTCCACGAGGTTTTCCACCTGCTCGTGATCGCCGCGGCGGTAACCCAGTTCGTCGCGCTCTCGCTCGTGGTGCTGTAGCAGCGAGATTAGACGCGCCCGAAGCCGGGAACGCTCAGAGAAACGGCTTCAGGAGGTCACGAATGGCAGTTCGTACCGATACGCACGGAATCATGTCCGAGGAGAACACCGAGGCGCGGGAGAGCATTCTCGAGCTTCTGCAGAAGGCGTACTGGATGGAGGTCGAGACGGTGATGAGCTACATCGCCGGCTCGGTCAACCCGGACGGTGTGCGTGCGCAGGAGATCAAGGAGTCGCTCGCCGAGGACATCGAGGAGGAGCTCGCGCACGCGAAGCAGTTCGCGAACCGCATCAAAGAGCTCTATGGCGTCGTTCCCGGCTCGCTCGACTTCACGGCGGAGCAGTCGTTCCTGCAGCCCCCGGACGAGCAGACGGACATCGTGCACCTCATCCGCGGCGTCATCGAGGCCGAGACCGGAGCCATCGAGCACTACAACCGGATCATCGAGGCGACCGACGGCGTCGACTGGGTGACCCAGGACATGGTGATCGACATCCTCCGCGACGAGGAGGGCCATCGCCGCCTGTTCGAGGGCTTCCTGCGGGAGTACGAGCTCGAGGGCCTCGCCTGAGGCGCTAGCCTGGCCCCATGGCCGAGAAGCTCGAGCTGACCGAGCAGGAGTGGCGCGAGCGTCTCGCGCCCGACCAGTACGAGGTGCTTCGCGCAGGAGGAACGGAGCGTCCGTTCACCGGGGCGTACTGGGACGAGCACGACCAGGGCGTGTACCGGTGTGCGGGTTGTGGGGCGGAGCTTTTCCGATCCGACACGAAGTTCGAGTCGGGCAGCGGTTGGCCGAGCTTCTACGAGCCGACGTCGTTGGACAGCGTCGTGACCGAGACGGACACGAGCCATGGCATGACGCGCACGGAGGTCACGTGCGCCGCGTGCGGCGGTCATCTCGGCCACGTATTCGACGACGGTCCGAATCCGACGGGGCTTCGCTACTGCATCAACTCCGCTGCGCTCGATCTCGAGCGCACGAGCTGACGCAGCCATCGGCGTAGTCTCTGCCGATGGAGCTCGGTCTGTTTCCGCTCGGCGTCGTCCTCCTGCCCACCGAGCGGCTCCCGCTTCACATCTTCGAGGAGCGCTACAAGGAGCTGATCGACGAGTGCCTGGAGACGGATGGGGAGTTCGGGCTCGTCTACGCCGACGACGACGGTCTGCGTGATCTCGGCACGCGAGCGCGGGTCGTGGAGGTCTTGACGCGCTTCGAGGACGGGCGGCTGAACATCCTCGTCGAGGGTGGGGATCGCTTCCGCCTGACCGAGCTCACGGACGGGCGCTCCTTCAATACCGGCCTCGTGGCACCGATCGACGACGGTGACGATCCCGCGGAGGAGCCCGCTGTCGACGAGGCGCTGAGGTTGTTCGGCGCGCTACGCGAGGTCACGGAGAGCGACATCGACGTACCGGACGGGGACGCCCCGCAGCTGTCGTTCGCGCTCGCCGCGAAGGTGGAGCTGCCGCCCGACGACAAGCTCGCGCTGCTGGCAGAGACGTCGGAGCGCGTGCGCATGGAACAGGTGCAGGAGCTCCTCGCGAATGCGCTCCTGACCGCGCAGCGGGTCCGGCGTGCGGCCGAGCGCGCAGCCACGAACGGCAAGGTGGACCTGGGGTAGCTCGGTACGATGACTGTGTGGCCGTAACGACCCATTCGAAACTCGACGCGAATCGTCTCCGCACCGATTTCGCGTACCTCGAAGAGCTCGTCAACGGGAAGCCGGTGGCGTTCCTGGACTCCGCCGCGTCGTCTCAGAAACCCAGGCACGTGCTCGACGCGATGCGGGACTTCTACGAGCACTCCTACGCGAACGTCCATCGCGGCGTGTACCAGCTCGCCGAGCGCGCCACTGCCGGTTACGAGGGAGCGCGACAGAAGATTCGGACGTTCGTCAACGCCCCCGAGGCACGCGAGATCGTCTTCACGCGCAATGCGACCGAGGGGCTCAATCTCGTCGCCTACGCCTGGGGTCTCACGAACCTCGGCCCGGGCGACGTCGTGCTGGTGACCGAGGCAGAGCACCACTCCAACTTCGTCCCGTGGCAGTACGTGGCGAAGCGAACCGGCGCCGAGTTCCGCATGATCCCGCTCGACGAGACGGGTGAATTCGATCTCACGGCCCTCGATGCGATCGATCCCGACGGGCGCGTCAAGATCGTCGCGACCAACCTGGTGTCGAACGTGCTCGGCACGGTGAACCCCGTCGAGCAGCTGGCCCGCTGGACACACGACCGCGACGCGCTGATCGTCGTCGACGCCGCGCAAGCGGCCCCCCATCGGCGGATCGACGTGCAGGCGCTCGGCTGCGACTTCCTCGCCTTCTGCGCGCACAAGATGTGCGGGCCGAGCGGAGCTGGAGCGCTTTGGGGCCGAGCCGAGCTGCTGGAGGCGATGGAGCCGTTCAACGTCGGCGGGCACATGATCCGCAAGGTGGAGTTCGAGGAAACGACGTGGGGTGATCTCCCGCACAAGTTCGAGGCGGGGACGTCGCCGATCGCCGAGGCGGTCGGTTTCGGAGCAGCCGTCGACTACCTCGAGGCGGTCGGACTGGAAGCGATCGAGGAGCACGAGCACGAGCTCGTGGCGTACGCGCTCGGCCGCCTCGCCGAGCTGCCCTGGGTGGAGGTCTACGGGCCGCCGGCGGATCGTCGCACCGGCCTCGTGTCTTTCAACGTCGAAGGGGTGCATCCACACGACGTGGCGCAGGTGCTCGACTGGGAAGGCGTCGCGATTCGCGCAGGCCACCATTGCTGTCAGCCGCTGATGCGGAAGCTCGGGGTAGCCGCGACGAACCGCGCGAGCTTCTACCTGTACTCGATCCCGGAAGAGGTCGACCGGCTCGTCGTCGGTCTCGAGAAGGTCAAGAAGAGCCTCGGATAGTCGTGGGCGAGTTCGACCAGCTCTACCGGGAGGTCATCCTGGATCACTACAAGAACCCGCGAAATCACGGGCTCCTGGAGCCTGCCGACGCGCGCGCCGAGGGTCAGAACCCGCTGTGCGGGGACGAGATCCTGGTCTCCGTGCGCCTGGGCGAAGGCGACGTCATCGAGGAGGTCGGCTTCGACGGCCGCGGCTGTGCCATCAGTCAGGCGGCCACGTCGATGCTCTCGGATCTCGTGAAGGGTCGCACCGCCGGCGAAGTGGCCGAGATGCCGAAGGAGGTACTACTCGAGGAGCTGGGCATCCCGCTCACACCGGTGCGACTCAAGTGCGCGATCCTCGGGCTCGGCGTACTGAAGCTCGCACTGCACAAGTCCCGCGGCACGCCGCTGCCCGAGGAGTGGGGCACCGCGAGCCGCGATCTGGTGCTGGAGTAGGCGTGGCCGAAGTCGAGGTCGCTCCGCTCGAGGAGCTGCCGCCGGGGTCGATGCGCCTCGTGGAGACGGGCGACGTGATCGTCGGCGTGTACAACTGCGCCGGGCGCCTGCTCGCGATCGAAGATCGCTGCTCGCACGACGACGGCCCGCTGTGCGAAGGCGACTGGGATCCCGAGGCCTGTGTCGTGGTGTGCCCGCGGCACGGGTCGAGGTTCGACCTCGAGAGCGGGATCCCGATGACCCTCCCCGCGTTCCAGGCGGTCCCGACCTATCCGGTCTCGGTGCGCGAGGATGGCCACGTGGTCGTCGAGGTTCCCGACTGATGCTCGACGAGCGCGTGCTCGAGGTGCTCGCGCGGCTCGAGGCAGAGGACGCTGCCGAGCGCGAAGCCGGGCTGCCACCTTCCCGACGCTCGCGGCAGGTCGAATCGACGACGGGCCGCTTCCTGTTCGCGCTCGCCGCGTCGCAGGCGGGGATCGAAGTGCTCGAGATCGGCGGCTCGCGCGGCTACTCGACGATCTGGCTCGCTGCCGGCGCGCGCGTCCTCGGCGGCCGGGTCGCGTCGCTCGAGCTCGATCCGGCCAAGTGCGACGCGTGGCGCGCCAACATCGCAGCCGCGGGCCTCGAGGGGTGGGCGGAGCTCGTCGAAGGCGACGCGAAGGCGACCCTCGCCGCTACGCAGGACGTCTTCGACCTCGTGTTCCTCGATGCCGAGAAGGACGATTACGAGCCCCTCTTCGCTCTCGCGCGGCCGCTTCTCGAACCGGGTGGGCTCGTCGTCGCCGACAACGTCGTGTCGCATGTCGAGACGCTCGGCGCGTACTCGGCGGCGCGTCAGGCCGACCCGTCGCTGTCGAGCGTGACGGTCGCGCTCGATCGCGGTCTCGAGCTCTCGGTCGTCCTCGGCTCGGCTACCTGACCGCGCTCATCAGGCCATGCACGTTGCGTCGGGGTCGCGGGCAGTGGGCCGTGGCTCTCCAGCGCATTCCTCCATCCGCCCACCTCACGTATGCTCCCGCTACCGCGGAAAGGAGGTGGTCCGGCTTGAGCGATGACAGTACGGGCAGTGGAGGTACCAGCGGGTAGAGGCGTGCCCCCGGGACCACCGGGAAACGTCTAGCCAGCGTAGGGGGCTCGCGATTCGCGCTGTGCGTACCGCAAGGTGCGCGCCGGAAGCGCCTCTACTAATTCAACGCTGGTATCCGTCTCGAAGGGCCGCTCCAGGGCGGCCCTTCGGCGTTCTTGGCCTACGCCGCGACGGGCAGCGGGGCGGCCTCGCGTACGAGCTCGGCCAAGTGCGTCCGGAGTCGCTCGGCCACGAGCGGGCTGGGATCGCCGGACTCGTCGCAGACGTCCTGCGCGCGGCCGACGGGAAGATCCCCGCAGACGACGCGGGCGCCCGCGACGCCGAGCACGCGTCGCAGGTCCTGCTGGGCCCACAGCGCGCCGTACTGGCCGGTGCTCGCCCCCGCGACGGCGACGGTCTTATCCCGCAGTGCGGCTCCGCCGCGGGGCCGCGACGCCCAGTCGATCGCGTTCTTGAGGACGCCGGGAATCGAGCCGTTGTACTCGGGCGTGACGAACAGCACCGCATCGGCAGCGTCGATGCTCGCCCGCAGGTGTCGCACGGCCTCGGCCTCGTCGCCTTCCAGATCTGCGTCGAAGGGCGGCAGGTCGGCGAGACCCTCGAAGACGTCGACCTCGACACCCTCCGGAGCGAGATCGGCGGCCGACCGGGCGAGGGCCGAGTTGTACGACCCCGCCCGGAGGCTGCCGGAGATCGCGAGGAGACGCACGTCAGGCCGCCCTGACCGCCGAGAAGGTCGCCGTCAGCTTGACGCGGTCGGGGAGGAGGAAGCCGCCGCCAGGGAGGGGTGCGTTCCAGTCGAGCCCCCAGCTCGTGCGGTCGACCACTGCCTCGAGATCCACCCCGAGTCGCTCGTTGCCCCACGGGTCGCTGCCCGTGCCTACGACTGTGCCCTCGAGCGTCACCGGCTTCGTGATCCCGCGGATCGTGAGGTCGCCGTCGACGCGCAGCGAGTCGCCCTCGGCTGCGATCCTCGACGAGGTGAACACGAGCTCCGGATACCGGGCGACGTCGAAGAACTCGGGCGACTGCAGATGGCCGTCGCGGTTCTCGTCGAAGGTCGTGATGCTGGAAACGTCGACGGTGCCTTCGATCGAGGATGTCTCGCCCCCCACGATCGTTCCACTGACGACCGGCGCTCGACCCTTCACGGTCGCGAGGCCGAGGTGCTTCACGTGAAACTCGACGGCCGAGTGAGCGGGATCGATCGACCACGTCCCGGTCGGGATGACGGTGGCCGAGGCTTCTGCCAGGATGGACATCTAGGGCTCCTTTGCGTTCGCTACTATTGAGTACGCAATTAATTTATCAGGAGATAGATGCCTAGTCAAGTATTGAGCGCGCAATCAGTTTGTGTCGGAGCCTTCGTGGCGCTGCTGCGTGCCCACGCGGGCGTGACCCGTGACCTGAACGCCCAGCTCACGGCCGACCACGGCTTGACGCTGAGCGATTTCGAGGTGCTGCTCCGGCTGTCGCGGGCGCCGGAGCGCCGGATGCGTCGCGTCGATCTCGCCGACCAGGTGCTTCTCACCGCCTCCGGGATCACCCGGCTCCTCGACGGGCTCGAGCGCCAGGGCCTCGTCGAGCGCGCGTCGTGCGACACCGATCGCCGCGTCGTCTACGCCGTGCTCACGGACGCCGGCCTCGATCGTCTGCGCACTGCGGCCCAGAGCCACTTCGGTCAGGTCGATGCAGTCTTCGGCGCGCGCTACGACGATGCGGAGGTCGAGGTGCTCACGGGCCTTCTCGACCGACTGGGCGTCGGCGCGCCCGAGGACTGCACGCCCGGCTAGCCCGTTACTCGGACTGCGGGGAAGAGAAGTTCTGCCAGTAGCGGCTCGGCGTCGGGCCGCGCTGGCCTTGGTACTTCGACCCGATGCCCTCCGACCCGTAGGGCCGCTCGGCGGCCTCTGACAGTTGGACGAAGGAGAGCTGGCCGATCTTCATGCCCGGGTAGATGGTGATCGGGAGGTTCGCGACGTTGGAGAGCTCGAGGGTCACGTGGCCGTCCCAGCCGGGATCGATGAAGCCGGCGGTCGAGTGGATCAGCAGCCCGAGCCGGCCGAGGCTCGACTTCCCTTCGAGCCTGGCGACGAGATCGTCCGGGAGCCTGACGCGCTCGAGCGTCGATCCGAGCACGAACTCGCCGGGGTGGAGGATGAAGGCCTCGTCGTCCGTCACCTCGACGAGCTCCGTCAAGTCCTCCTGCTGCGCCTTCACGTCGATGAACGGGTAGCGCGAGTTCCGAAAGACACGGAAGTAGCGATCGGCGCGCACGTCGAGGCTCGCGGGCTGCATGAGCGTCGGGTCGTACGGATCGATGGCGATGCGACCCTCGTTCAGCAGCCGGCGGATAGAGCGATCGGAGAGGACCACGCGGCGATTCTACGGAGGCATCTGCGGTAAGGTCCACGCCCCGGTGTCGATGCTGTTCCCACCCATCGACCCGAACGAGCGGTTTCGCGATCGTCGGGCTGCGGTGAGGCGGAGAAAGCGCCTCAGGCGTGGCGCTGCCCTGGGAATGGTGCTCGTTGCGGTCCTGCTGCTCGGAATGGGCGCCCAGTTCGTCGGCACGAGCGAGAAGCCGCGGACGGTGACCGATCTGGCGACGCTCGCGTCGTCGCCCTCGAGCGGTCCGCGCACGCTGCCGATCGAGCTCCGGGGCGTGCACGTGACGATGGGCCTGGCGTCGCTGCCCGGCAAGCTGGACGAGTACCTCGAGCTCGAGAAGGAGGGGCTCACAGCCCTCGAGCTGGACGTGAAGGACGAGAACGGCGAGGTGGGCTTCATCACCGGCGCGGTTCCGCGGCTCGCGGTCTCGATCGGCGCCGCGCGGGACTACTACTCCGCCCGCGAGGCGGCAGCGAAGGTCCACGAGCGCGGCATCTATCTCGTCGGGCGCATCGTGGTCTTCGAGGATCCGGTTCTCTCGCGCGCGAGACCGGATATGGCGATCCGCACGTCGGGCGGCTCGGTCTGGCGTGACGCTGCAGGCCTCGGCTGGACGAATCCCTACGACAAGCGCGTGTGGGACTACAACGTCGACATCGCCGTCGCCGCCGCGAAGGCCGGCTTTGACGAGATCATGTTCGACTACGTGCGGTTCCCGTCGGACGGCGACGTCGAAGGCGCCGTGTACCGCAACGAGCGCTCGCTCGCGAAGCGCGAGACGGTGCCTGCGTTCCTGCGCTACGCGAGGAGCAGGCTCGACCCGTTCGGCGTCCGCATCTCGGCCGCGGTCTTCGGCCTCTCCGGCGCGCGAGACCTGGGCATCGGACAGCTTCCGCGCAAGATGGCGCCCTACCTCGACACCGTCTACGCGATGACGTACCCGTCGCTCTTCGGCCCCGGCGAGCTCGGTCTCGTCGACCCCGGCGCCGCTCCTGGCGCGACGGTGGCGCGCGCTCTTCGTCGCTTCGAGGTCACGCTGCGCGGGCGCGACGTGCTGCTCGTGCCGTGGGTGCAGGACTGGAGCTTCGCCATCGAGTACGACCTCGAGAAGGTGCGCGCCCAGATCGACGCCGCTCGGATCTCGGGCGCGAAGGGGTACATGCTCTGGAATGCCCAGGGCCTGTACACCGACGGCGCGCTGACGCCGCGTTCGTAAGTAGCTACGGCGCCAGGCGCTCGACGCGCCAGCCGTCGCCTTCGCGCACGTACCGCAGACGGTCGTGGAGGCGGTCGTCGCGATGCGTCCACAGCTCGACGGCGTCGGGCACGAGCCGGTAACCGCCCCAGAAGGTCGGAAGCGGGACGTCCTCGTCGCCGAAGCGCTCGGCGACCTCGGCGACGCGCCGCTCGAGCTCGTCGCGGTCTCCCAGAGCCTGCGACTGGGGAGAAGCCCAGGCGGCGATCCTGCTCCCGCGCGGTCGTGTCGCCCAGTACGCCGACGACTCCTCCGCCGAGACCTCCTCGACGGCGCCCTCGGCGCGGACCTGCCGACCGAGCTCCCACCAGTGGATGGCGATCGCGGCGCGCGGGTTCTCCCCTAGCTCGTGGCCTTTGCGGGAGGTTCGATTCGTGAAGAACGCGAGGCCACGCTCGTCGAGGCCGCGAAGCAGGACGACCCGCGCGGACGGCCGCCCGTCCGGCGTCGCGGTCGCGAGCGTCATCGCGTGCGGCTCGCCAGCGACCGCGCGAGCTTCCTCGAGCCAGGCCTGGACGAGCACGATCGGATCGTTCCCCATCGGGGGGATCATCTACGCTCCGGCACGTGGCGACCACGCGTGTCATAGACCTGCGCACGGCGATTCCAGGGCCGCGAAGCAGAGAGATCCTCGAGCGCGAGCAACACGCGGTCGCGCACCCGCTGATCGTGCATCAGCCGATCGTCGCCGAGCGCGCGCTCGGCGCCACGATCACGGACGTCGACGGCAACACCTTCGTCGACTTCGTCGGCGGCGTCGGCGTGGTGAACGTCGGGCACAACCATCCACGGGTCGTCGAGGCGATCTCCGAGCAGGCCGATCGATTCCTGCACACGGACTTCACCGTGGTTCCCTACGAGGGATACGTGGAGCTCGCCGAGCGCCTTGGCGCGCTCGTCCCCATCGCCGGCGAGACACGCGGTGCGTTCTTCAACGCGGGTGCGGAGGCGGTAGAGAACGCGGTCAAGCTCTCGCGGCTGTACACGGGGCGCCAGGCCGTCATCGCGTTCGAGGGGGCCTTCCACGGCCGGACCTGGATGGCACTCACGATGACCTCGAAGACGAGTCCGTACAAGAAGGGGCTCGGCCCCTTCGCGCCCGAGGTCTATCGCACGCCGTATCCGAACCCGTATCGCGGCATCGCTGCGAAGGCCGCATTGACGGCGCTCGAGCGTCTGTTCACGACGCACGTGTCGCCCGAGCACGTCGCCGCGATCGTCTTCGAGCCGCAGCAGGGAGAAGGCGGCTTCGTTCCCGCGCCGCCGGAGTTCGTCGAGGGTCTCAGGAGCATCTGCGACGAGAACGGGATCGTGCTCGTCGCCGACGAGGTGCAGACCGGATTCGGTCGCACCGGGCGCATGTTCGCGATGGAGCACTTCGGCGTCGAGCCGGATCTCGTGATCGTCGCGAAGTCGATCGCGGGCGGGCTTCCCCTGTCCGGTGTGATCGGACGGGCGACCATCATGGATCACCCGCACCCAGGAGCGATCGGCGGCACGTTCATCGGCAACCCGGTCGCGCTCGCGGCCGCACTGGCCGTGCTCGACGTCTTCGAGGACGAGGGTCTCGTGGAGCGCGCGCAACTCCTCGGCGGCGCGATCCGCGCGAGGATGCTCGACTGGCAGGGCCGCTGGCCGCAGATCGGCGACGTCCGTGGGATGGGCGCCATGCTCGCGATCGAGCTCGTGCGCGATCCAGCGACGAGGGAGCCCGCCCCCGAGCTCGTCGAGGAGATCATCGACGAGGCTCTGCAGCGTGGCCTCCTCCTGCTCAAGGCCGGCGTGGACGGCAACTGCATCCGCGTCCTGTGTCCGCTGACGACGTCCGACGCCGAGCTCGAAGACGGCCTGCGAGCCTGGGAAGACGCGCTGGCTGCCGTTCTGACCTAGGCGCTAGTAGACGAGTCGGCTTCGGCGCTCGTGGCGCTCGAGCGCGAGCTCGACGAGGCGGTCGAGGAGCTCGGCGTACGGCACGCCTGCGGCCTCGAAGAGCTTCGCGTAGACGCTCGTCGAGGTGAAGCCGGGGATCGTGTTGATCTCGTTCACGACGACATCGCCGTCAGGGCGGACGAAGAAGTCGATTCGCGCCATCCCCTCGCACTCGGTGGCAACGAACGAGTCGACGGCGAGCTCCCGCACGCGCGCGTCCGACTCGGGCGGGATGCGGGCCGGGACGATCAGATCCATGCCGCCCTCGTCGTACTTCGCCGAGAAGTCGTACCAGTCCGCGTGCGCGACGATCTCCCCGACGACCGAGGCGACTGGATCACGATTTCCGAGGACGCCGCATTCGACCTCGATCCCGTCGACGCCCTCCTCGATCAGCAC
>DASQLF010000077.1:0-26765 GCA_035630135.1 Gaiellaceae bacterium | reverse complement strand
TAGGGTCGACGCCGTGAGCGCCGACCTCGAGCTCGCACAGCGCCTGGCCGACGCGGCGGACACGATCTCGCTTCCGCGCTTCCGCACGGGGATCGCAGTCGAGGTCAAGGCGGACCTCACGCCGGTGACCGAGGCCGACCGTTCGGTGGAGGCCGAGCTTCGGCGACTTCTGGCCGCCGAACGGCCGGACGACTCGGTGCTCGGCGAGGAGGAGGGAGCAGCGGGCTCAGGGGCGCGGCGCTGGATCCTCGACCCGATCGACGGCACGCGGAACTATTCGCGCGGGATCCCGATCTGGGCCACCCTGATCGCGCTCGAGACGGACGGCGTGGTGCAGCTCGGGGTCGTGTCCGCGCCGGCGCTCTCGCGGCGGTGGTGGGCCGAGCGCGGCGTGGGCGCATTCGCGAACGGTGAGCCCATCGGGGTCTCGGACGTCGGCCGCATCGCGGATGCCGTGCTCTCGTTCCCGCTCGAGAACGAGGTGCCCGCGATCGTGAGACGCGCGTGGCATGCCCGCGGATTCGGCGACTTCTGGCCGTACATGCTCGTGGCGGAGGGCTGCGTTGACGGAGCGGTCGACGCCGTGGGCATCAGCGTATGGGACCTCGCGGCGATGCAGGTCGTCGTCGAGGAGGCAGGCGGCCGCTTCTCGGACGCCGCGGGCGTCTCACGCATCGACGGAGGCAGCGCCGTCGCGTCCAACGGCCTCATCCACGACGAGCTTCTCGCCGCCCTGAGCGAGCGGAGCTGACGTCAGACGAGCGCGGCGCGCTTGGCGTCGATGCCCTCGAGCAGCGACGCGAACGAGTCGGAGAACTTCTGCACGCCTTCGCGCTCGAGCGTCTCCGTCACGTCGTCGTAGTCGACACCGGCCTGCTCCAGCTCCTCGAGCAGTGCCCGTGCCTCGTCGAGCCCCTCGGTCAGGGTGACGCGCACCTCGCCGTGATCCTGGAAGGCCGCGAGCGTCTCGGAGGGCATCGTGTTGACCGTGTCCGGACCGATGAGCTCCTCCACGTAGAGGACGTCGCGGTACGCGGGATTCTTGGTCGACGTCGACGCCCACAGGCAGCGTTGCGGCTTTGCCCCGGCCGCCGCGAGGGGTTCCCAGCGCGACCCGGAGAAGACCTCGAGGTAGTGCTGGTACGCGAGCTTCGCGTTGTCGACGGCGAGACGTCCCTGCAGATCCTCGCGTCCGACCTCGGCCAGTCGCCGGTCGACCTCCGTGTCGACGCGCGAGACGAAGAAGCTGGCGACAGAGGCGACGCGGGCGGGATCCCCGCCATCTGCGACGAGCCGCTCGAGGCCGCGGATGTACGCCTCCGCAACTGCTGCGTGGCGGTCGAGGGAGAAGATGAGCGTGACGTTGATCGACCGGCCTGCCGCGATCGAGTCCTCGATCGCACCGAGCCCCGGCTCCGTCGCGGGGATCTTGACGAACAGGTTCTCGCGCTCGACGCGCTGGGCGAGAGCGGTCGCCTGCTCGAAGGTCGCGTCGCGGTCGTAGGCCAGGTCTGGATCGACCTCGAGCGAGACGAAGCCGTCGACACCGCCTGTCCGCTCGAAGACGGGATGGAAGAGATCGCATGCCCGCTTGATGTCCTCGACCGCGAGCGAGAAGAACACCTCACGTGTGTCGTCCGTCCGCTCGAGCTCGGCACGGAGCTGGCCGTCGTACCACTCGCCGGTCGACAGTGCCTTCTCGAAGATCGTCGGATTCGACGTGACGCCGACCACCGCGTCCTCACGGATGAGGCGGTCGAGCTCACCTTCCTCGAGCCACTCGCGCGACAGCGAGTCCACCCAGACGCTCACGCCCAGAGCCGAGAGCTCGTGCAGGCGACTTCTCATGCCGCAAGGTTACCTCTCTGCCGATCGAGAAGACACGGAATCGTAAGATGGCCACCGTGACCGACCGTGAGAGGCGCAAGGATCTCGCCCAGCAGCTGCGCGTCGATTCCGTGCGTATGAGCGCCGCGGCGAAGTCCGGTCATCCGAGCTCTGCGATGTCCGCGGCAGACCTCATGGCCGTGCTGGTGGACGGCTACCTGCGTTTCGACTTCTCCGACCCGAAGAGCCCTGCGAACGACCGCCTCGTCTTCTCGAAGGGGCACGCGTCGACCCTGCTGTACGCGATCTACCGCGCCGCCGGGGTCGTCTCGGAGGACGACATCCTCGACTACCGCAAGCACACGAGCATGCTCGAGGGTCATCCGACGCCGCGAATCCCGTGGGTCGACGTGGCCACGGGCTCGCTGGGACAGGGGCTGCCGATCGGAGTCGGCATGGCCATCGCGGGCAAGCACCTCGACCACGTCGACAACCGCGTCTGGGTGCTCTGCGGTGACAGCGAGATGGCGGAGGGGTCGATGTGGGAGGCGTTCGAGCACGCTGCGCACTTCGGGCTCGACAACCTGACGGCGGTCATCGACGTGAACCGGCTCGGTCAGCGCGGCGAGACCATGGTCGGATGGGATCTCGACACCTACGTCGCCCGCGCGGAAGCATTCGGCTGGAACGCGGTCGCGATCGACGGTCACGACCTGGACGCGATCGACGAGGCCTTCGCGAAGGCGGTCTCGACCTCGGGTTCGCCGACCGTCGTGATCGCGCGCACGATGAAAGGGAAGGGCGTGGCCGCGATCGAGAACGAGAACGGCTTTCACGGCAAGCCCCTCGACGATCCCGACGCGGCGATCGCGGAACTCGGCGGGATCACCAACGTTCGCATCGACATCCCGAAGCCGACAGCCGCCGCCGCGGAGAGGCCGGCCGCAGGCACGCTCGAGCTGCCGCGCTACGAGGTTGGCGAGGAGGTGGCGACGCGCAAGGCCTACGGCGACGCGCTCGCGGCCCTCGGGGCGGCGCGCCCGGACGTCGTCGCGGTTGACGGCGAGGTGTCGAACTCGACCTACACCGAAATCTTCGCGAAGGCTCATCCCGACCGGTACTTCGAGATGTACATCGCGGAGCAGCAGCTGGTCGCGGCCGCAGTGGGCTTGCAGGCGGTCGGCTGGACGCCCTTCGCCTCGACCTTCGCTGCCTTCCTCGCCCGCGCATACGACTTCGTCCGCATGGCCGCGATCAGCCGCGCGACGTTCGCTCTCTGTGGGTCGCATGCCGGCGTCTCGATCGGCGAGGACGGTCCGTCGCAGATGGCACTCGAGGACATCGCTGCGCTGCGGGCCGTGCACGGGTCGACCGTCCTCCATCCCTGCGACGCGAATCAGACCGCCAAGCTCGTCGCCGCGATGGCCGATCTCGAGGGGATCTCCTACCTGCGGACGCTCCGGCCCGCGACAGCCGTCCTGTACGCGCCGGACGAGAAGTTCGAGGTCGGCGGAAGCCGTGTGCTGCGCTCGAGCGACGACGACGAAGTTGCGATCGTCGCCGCCGGGATCACCGTGCACGAGGCCCTCGAGGCGGCGGACGCGCTCGCGCAGGACGGGATCGCCGCGCGTGTGATCGACCTGTACTCCATCAAGCCGCTCGACTCGGAGACCCTGCGGGCAGCCGCCGAGGCGACAGGCGGACGGCTCGTCACGGTCGAGGACCACTGGCCGGAGGGCGGCCTCGGCGACGCCGTGATCGCCGCGCTCGCCGACACGGACGACCCTCCGCGCGTCGTGAAGCTGGCGGTGAGCCGTATGCCGCGCTCGGGAAAGCCGGACGAGCTCCTCGCCGAGGCGGGGATCGGCGCCAGGCACATCGCAGCCGCAGCAAGGCGACTCGTGGCTACCGCAGCTCCCGCCGCGCGCTAGTTCTCGGCCAGATCGAGCACGCGCTGAACCTGCGGTGACGCCTGCCCGCCCAGCCGGGAACGATCCTCGCGAATCCGTCGAACTACCCTTCTGCCCGTCATGGCCGTTCTCATCGCCTCCGAGCTGCGCAAGGAGTTCTCCGGAGACCCGCTCTTCGAGAACGTCTCGTTCACGGTGGGGCGCAAGGATCGGCTCTCGCTTGCGGGCGCCAACGGGGCCGGCAAGACGACCCTGCTGCGAGCCATCGCCGGCGAGACGTCGATCCAGGGCGGAAAGCTCGCGTTCGCGAAGGGCACGCGCGTCGCGCTGCACGACCAGCGCCCTCCGCTCGAGTTCGACATCAGCCTTCGCGAGTACGCACTCTCGGGGGCACGCGACCTGCTCGACCTCGAGGCCGAGCTGCGCCGGCTCGAGACTGCCATGTCCGAGGGTGCGCACGACGAGAGCACCCTCCGCCGCTACGCCGACGCACAGGCACGCCTGGAGCACGCCGGCGGTTGGGCGTGGCGCGAACGAGCCGCGGCGGCCGTGCGCGGGCTCGGCTTCGTGGAGGACGACCTCGACCGCGCCCTCGGCACGTTCTCCGGCGGAGAGCTGACACGGGCGTCGCTGGCGCGAGCACTCGCCGGAAGCCCGGATCTGCTCCTGCTCGACGAGCCGACGAACCACCTCGACGTCCAGAACCTCGAGTGGCTCGAGCGCGAGCTCGAGACGATCGACGCGGCAGTCATCCTCGTCGCGCACGACCGCTGGTTCCTCGAAGCGGTCACGACCTCGGTGCTCGAGCTCTCGGCCGGCGGCGCGCACTACTTCGCCGGGCCCTGGCACGCGTGGCGACAGGAGAAGTCCGCGCGCGCGCTGGCCGCGGGCAAGGTCGCGGATCGGATGGCAGTCGACATCGCCCGCCTCGAGCGCTTCGTCGAGAGGTTCCGGTACAAGAAGAGCAAGGCCAAGCAGGCGCAGGCGAAGCTCACCCAGATCGGCCGTCTGGAGAAGGAGCGGTCGGCGGCGCGCGGCGAGGTCGCGGCCTTGACCAGCAAGCGCCGCTCGCTGGGCTTCGACTTCCTCGATCCGCCGCGCAGCGGACGGATCGTGCTCGAAGCCGAGGACGTAGGGCTCGCCGCCGGTGACAAGCAGCTGCTGACGGGCGCCACGATGGTCATCGAACGCGGCGAGAAGGTCGGTCTGGTGGGGCCGAACGGAGCGGGGAAGACGACGCTGGTCGCCGCGATCCTCGACGCCCATCCTCTCGAGGGCGGGACGATCAAGCTCGGGCACGGCGTCGTGCCCGGCTACTTCTCCCAGCACGCGCTCGAGCTGCCGACGAGAGGAACGGTGCTCGACGCGACCGTGGCGGCCACACGCCTGCAGCGACCGCGGGCGCAGAACCTGCTCGGCCGCTTTCTCTTCTCCGGCTGGGAGACACACGAGCGGCAGGTGACCGCGCTGTCCGGCGGTGAGCGCAGGCGGCTCTCACTGGCCCTCCTCGTCGCGTCGGGCTCGAACTTCCTCGTGCTCGACGAGCCGACGAACCACCTCGACGTCGAGTCTCGGGAAGCGCTCGAGGCGGCCCTCGAGGCGTTCCCCGGAACCGTGCTGCTCGTCTCGCACGACCGCGCGCTGCTCGACGCCGTGCCCGACCGGATCGTGGCGTTCGAGGACGGCGTGCTCCGCTCCTACGACGGCGGCTGGGCGGACATGGAGCGCGAGCGGAGCGCCGCCGAGCCGACGGAAGAGCCAGAGCCCCGTGTGGAGAAGCCGCCGAAGGCGCCTTCTAGGCGGCCCGCCAAGCGAAGTCCGTCGGAGCTCGAGCGGCTGGAAGCCGACATCGAGGCAGCCGAGGCGCGCGTGGCGGATCTCGAGCGGAGGCTCTCCGACGACTGGACGAACATGGACGTCCTGACCGCCCACCGGAATGCCCGAGACGACCTGACGGCCCTCCTCGCGCGTTGGGAGGTGCTGTTCGAGGACGCGCACGCCACGTGACGCGAGCAGCAGGCGGCGGCGTACAGAGGGCGTGCATGCGGTGACCCTCGATACTCCCCGCCCCCTCGATGCAACAGCCCCGCCCAGCTTCGCCGCCGTCGCCGAGGAACTGCTCGACGACGTGTACGGCTATCTGCTCTACCTCACGAAGAACTGGGCCGTCGCCGAGGATCTGACGGGCGAGACGTTCGAGGCGGCGCTCAAGAAGTGGCGCCGATTCGATCCCGGACGCGGAACCCCGCGGGCCTGGCTGCTGGCAATCGCGCGTTCGACCGCGCTCGACTGGTTCCGCTCCGACGCCCGCCCCCGCAAGCGCGAGGAGCGCTCCGAGGCGGCGGAGCGGCGCGATCTCTCCGGCGGGTTTGGCGAGGGCTTCTCAGCCGAGCTCGAGGAGGCATTGCGTGCCCTGAGCGCCGGCGAGCGTGAGGTCGTCGCTCTGCGGATCGTCCTCGACCTCGACGGCGAGGAGACCGCACGCCTGCTCGGGATCTCGGTAACGGCCGTCTCGACACGGCTCAGTCGCGCGCTTTCCAAGCTCGAAGAGAGGATGAGAGACCATGACGTCGTCGCCTGAACTGATCCACGAGCTGCGGGCCTCGCGTCCGTCCGCTCCGCTCGAGCTGCGCGCTCGCGTGCGCGAGATCGCAGTCACGAGTGCTCGGCCGAAGCCTGCCCCGTGGGCGAGCTGGCGCTTCCCGCTGCGACGAGGCGCGCTCATCGCCGTCCCTGCGGCCGCCGCGCTCGCGTTCGCGAGTGCCGGCGTGCTCGGGCTCGCGCGGTCCGACGTCGCACCGCAGTCCGGCGCAATCTTCAACCGCGATCGGGCTGAGAAAACGACCCTCGAGTCCGGAACTGCTCCGAACGTCTCTCCCCAGCTGGCGCCGCAAGGCACCGCGGATGCGGCGACCGACAATCGCATTCAGCGGGTGAGCGCGACGCTGACGGTCGAGGTCTCCGACTCGGATGCCGTCTCGCGCGCAGCGCAGGATGCGCTCGACCTCACTCGCTCCCTCGGAGGCTACGTCGTCTCGTCGTCGGTCGCGACCGGAGAGGCGGGCAGCGCGTCGCTCACCGTCCGCGTCCCGGTCGGAAAGGTGCAGGAGGCGATCACGGGGCTCTCAGGGCTCGGGCGCATCGTCTCGCAGCAGGTCACGATCGACGACCTGCAGGGAACGCTCGACCAGCTCGAGCAGCGCGAGGCGAAGGTGCGAAGCGAGATCGCAAGGA
The DNA here is from genome assembly GCA_035630135.1 of Gaiellaceae bacterium. GTDB lineage: Bacteria > Actinomycetota > Thermoleophilia > Gaiellales > Gaiellaceae > GMQP-bins7. Next base: position 19,794 of record DASQLF010000077.1, on the reverse strand, counting down.
TTCGCGCGCGCCTTGCGAGTGAGAACCTCGACGCCCAGACCGAGGCGGTGCTCCGCGCCAAGTTGCAGACGCTGCGCGCCGAGCTCCCCGAGCTGCGCCGCGGTATCGCGTCGACCGAGGCCGAGGGGCGGATGTCGACGATCCAGCTGACGGTCGCGACGCCGGAGGCGTTCGGATCCGTCGCATCGCCTTCGCGCATCGACCGCGCCGTCGACGAGGCTCTGAACGTCCTCGCCTGGGAGGCTGTCATCGTCCTCGGCATGCTCATCGTCTTCGCTCCGTTCGCCCTCCTCGCCCTCGCGGCCTGGCTCGGACGCCGGATCTATCGGCGCCACGAGGAGGAGCGTCTCCTCGCGACGTAGCGGCGCCGGGTCAGACCCGTCAGGTCTTACCGCCTTCGTCGCCGAGCGTCGCAATCAGCGCTTCGGCGACGACCTTGAGCGGCCTGCCGGAGATCTGGCTCGCCTTGCGGAGACGCGCGAAAGCGTCCTCCTCGGAGAGGCCCTCGCGCTGCATCAGGATCCCTTTCGCCCGCTCGATCGCCTTGCGCGCCGCAAGTGCCTCGGCGAGCGAGTCGGCTTCGTTGCGCAGCGCGCGCAGCTCCTCGTGGCGCGCGGTGGCGGTTGCGATGGCGGGAAGGAGATCCGTCTCCCGGAACGGCTTCACGAGGTAGCCGAAGACTCCGGCCTCGACTGCGCGCGACACGAGCTCGCGCTCGCCGTAGGCCGTCACCATCACGATCGGGATGGGACGCTCGTCGAGGATGCGGCGGGCCGCCTCGATGCCGTCGAGCCTTGGCATCTTCACGTCGAGGAGGGCGACGTCGGGCTCCGTCTCGCGCGCAAGCGAGACGGCCTCCTCACCGTCGCGCGCCTCGGCGCAAACGTCGAAGCCGGCCGCCTCGAGCAGGCCCTTGAGGTCGAGTCGTATGAGCGTCTCGTCCTCGGCGACGAGGACGCGCGTCACGAGGGGAACACCACCTCGGCACGAAGGCCGCCCGCGTTTTCGAGAGCGAGCTCGCCGCGTAGCTCGTCGGAGACTAGCGCCCTGACGATGGAGAGGCCTGTCCCGTCGGCGAACCCCTCGTACCCCTCGCCGTCGTCGGCGATCGTGAGGACCACATCGCCGTTCCGCTCGGCGAGCTCGATCGAGACGCGGTCGCCGCCATGCTCGAGTGCATTCTGGAAGAGCTCGGTGAAGACGAGCGCCAGCGCGGTCGCCCGCTGGCCCGCGAGCGACACCGGCTCGAGCTCGGCCGTCACGTCCTTGCCGGCGACGAGCCCCTGCACCAGCATCGCGCGCAGCCGGTCGACGAGCTCGCCGAGGTCGACGTCGTCCTCGCGGTGCTCGGTGAGCACCTCGTGCACGGCCGCGATGGCGAGGACGCGGTTCACCGAGTCGTTCAGCGACTTGCGGGCGTCGACATGCTCGGCGCGGGCCTGGAGCCGGAGCAGCGACGCGACCGACTGCAGGTTGTTCTTCACGCGGTGGTGGATCTCTTGCGCGAGCACCCCTCGCATGACCGCCCGCCCGTGCTCCAGCGCGACGGCAGCGTGGTGCGCGATCGCCTCGAGCAGCGCCTCGTCGTCCGGCGAGAACGGCGCGTCGCGGTCGCAGACGAGCTCGCCGATCTGTCGCCGCTTCCAGCGCAACGGCAGGCGCACTGCGTACGCCCCTGGTCTTCCCTCCGGCCAGGCGATCTTCCCGTCCTCGAGCACGAGCGCGGCGCCGGTCGCATGCAGCGACTCCATCGTCGTCTTCACGATCGCCTCGAGCGACTCCTCGAGATAGAGGGACTCGGACACGGCTTCCGAGATGCGCGCCAGCGCCTCGAGCTCGGCGACACGCCGCTGCGCCCGTTCGTACAGCTTGGCGTGCTCGATCGTCTGCGCCACCTGCGACGCGATCGCGACGAGCAGTTCGATCTCCGCTTCGGCGAAGGCGCGAGGCGCGCGTGTGCGCACGTTCAACGCGCCCTCGAGCTCGCCGGCGCGCGTCACGATCGGCACGGCCAGGATCGACTCGTACTCGTCCTCGGGGAGGTTCGGAAAGCCCTTGAAGCGCGGATCCAGATGTGCCTGCTCGGGGATCATCACCGGCTCACGCTCGAGTGCCGCCGTCCCGGTGATGCCCTCTCCCGGGCGCATCCTCGGCGTGCGGGTCAGCTCCTCCACGCGCGTGCCGTGCGTCGCGCGCAGCACGAGCTCGTCGGCACGCTCGTCGTAGAGATAGACGAAGCACGCGTCGGTGCCGAGTGCGTCGGCGACCTTGCTGGCGACGAGCTCGAGCACCTCCTGCAGGTCGAGCGACGAGTTGACCGCCGCGATCGTCTCGGTCAGGAGCCGAAGGTGCCTTGCTGTCGCGTCCACCTGGCGCATTGTCCTACGATCGTGGCCCGGTGAGCCTGAACGACTGGATCCTCGCGCTACACGTGCTGAGCGGATTCGCGATGGCGTCGACGCTCGTCATGTACTGGATCCTCATCGTCGTCATGCGGAACATCGACTCCGCGGACGACACGCTCGCCTATGCGCGCGTGGCGTCGATGGGCAACCGGGTCGTCCTCACGGGCTCGGCGGGCGCGCTCCTCTTCGGCCTCTGGCTGGCGATCTCGAAGCCGGAGTACCAGCCGTGGGATGGCTGGGTGATCGCGGCAATAGTGCTCTGGGCCGCGTCGGGCTTCACCGGAGCACGCGCAGGGGCGGAGTACACGAAGCCATTCACGCGTGCGCAGGAGCTGCAGGAGACGGGCCAGCCCGGCGCGCCAGGAGAGTTGCGTGCGCTCAACCGCTCCTCGGCGGGCCTGCTCATGCACACGCTGTCGTCGATCCTCATCGTGCTTCTGCTCGCCGTCATGATCTGGAAGCCCGGCGCGTGAGCACGCTCGCGGCGATCCGGCCGGACGAGTGGAACGTGCCGCTCTTCGTCCACGTGCTGGGCGCGATCGTGCTGGTGGGCGGCGTCATGACCGCCGCAGGTGCTCTCGGCTACGCGCGGGGAAACGTCGCAATGCTGCGCGCCGGATACTTCTCCCTGCTCGCTGTCGCGCTCCCGGGCTGGATCCTCATGCGCGTCGGCGCGCAGTGGATCTACGACGAGGAGGGCTTCGAGGGCGGCGAGGAGCCGACGTGGCTCACGCTCGGCTGGCTCACCGCCGACCCGGGCGGAGCGCTTCTACTCGTCGCGCTCGTGACGGGCGGAGTCGGCGTCCGGCGCCTGGGCGACGGCCGGGGCTCCGGTCTGCTGCGCGCGACGCTGGTCATCTCGGTGATCCTGCTCGCCGCCTACGTCGTCGCGATCTGGGCGATGTCGGGCAAGCCGGGCTAGCGCCCGAGCGCAGTGAGCGCGAGCAGCTCGTAGCCGACGTTCGCGGCGAAGAGCGCCGTCGTCTGGCCCGCCCCGTCGTACGGCGGCGAGACCTCGACGATGTCGTAGCCGGAGAACCGCAGGCCACGTAGCGCGCGGAGGAACCCGAGCGCCTGGTGCGGCAGCAGCCCGTCGACTTCGGGCGTCCCCGTCGCCGGCGCGACCGACGGATCCATCACGTCGATGTCGAACGACAGGAACGCCGGCCCGTCGCCGAGGCGGGCGCGGACCCGCTCGGCGTAGGCGGCAGCACTGAGCGCGCGAAGCTCGTCGCAGTCGAGGATCTCGAAGCCCCACTCCCGTGGCTCGTCGAGATCCGCTGCCGAATAGAGGCTCCCGCGCATACCGGCGAACAGGCTGCGACGCGGGTCGATCACCCCCTCCTCGAGCGCGCGCCTGAAGGGCGTGCCGTGGAAGTAGCGCTCGCCGTAGTACGAGTCCCACGTGTCCGCGTGCGCGTCGAGAAGGACGACGCCGACCGGGCCGTGCACGGCCGCCTGCGCACGCAGCTCGCCGAGCACGATCGAGTGGTCGCCGCCGAGCACGAGCGGCACGACGCCCAGGCGCACGATCCGTTCCAGCTGCTCGGCGATCTGCGAAGCGGTGCGTTCGGCGTTACCGGGCGTCACCGCGAGGTCGCCGGCATCGACGATCGAGAGCGCCTCGTAGACGTCGACGCGCTGAACCGGGTGCCACGGCCGAAGGAGAACCGAGGCGTCCCGAATCGCCGCCGGCCCGAATCGAGCCCCGGGCCGCATGGTCGTCGCCGTGTCGAACGGAATTCCCACGACAGCAACGTCGACCCCGTCGAGGTCGGCCTCGACGTGCGGACACCGAGCAAACGTGCGAATCCCCGTGTACCGGGGCGCCTTGCTCGCATCCGGAGGCCCGTACCGCGACATCGCCCGCATCCTGACGGGTCAAGCACCTCTGCACGTTTCCACCCGCCACACAACGACCACGGGCTCCACACCAGGGAGCCCGCGATCGGCCGTCAGATACAGGGTTCGCCGCTCGCCTTGCGGCATTCCCTGCAGCGCGCATCATCCGACATACCCGCGGCGCGCGCAAGTCATAACCTGCATCAAAGAGCAGCCAGGTACTTCTCCTTCTCCCACTCCGTGACCTGGACGCGGTACTCGTCCCACTCGCGCCGCTTGAGCTCCACGTAGCGCGGGAAGATGTGGTCACCGAGCGCCTTGCGCATCAGCTCCGAGCCCTCGAGCTCGTCGATCGCCTCGCCGAGAGACTCGGGCAGCGACACGATGCCCTGCTCCTTCCGCTGGGTCGCCGTGAGCCGGTAGAGGTTCGACTCCATCGGATCCGGCAGCTCGTATCCCTTCTCGATGCCTTCGAGCCCCGCGTGCAGGAGCGCAGCGAACGCGAGGTAGGGGTTGCAGGCCGGATCGGGGCAGCGAATCTCCGCGCGCGTCGCCCCCTCCGAGCCCGGCTTGTAGAGCGGGATCCGGATGAGCGCCGAGCGGTTGCGCTGCGACCACGCGACGTACACGGGCGCCTCATAGCCCGGAACGAGCCGCTTGTAGGAGTTCACCCACTGCGCGAGCACCGCCGACATCTCGCGGGCGTGCACGAGGAGCCCTGCGATAAAGCTCTTCGCAGCCGGGGACAGGTGATGCTCGTCGCGGCGGTCGAAGAACTGGTTGCGGTTCCCCTTGAACAGCGACATGTGCGTGTGCATGCCGGAACCGTTTTCGCCGAACAGCGGCTTCGGCATGAAGGTCGCGTAGTAGCCGTGCCAGGCGGCGACCTCCTTCACGATGAGCCTGTACGTGATCGTGTAGTCCGCCATCGCGAGCGCATCCGCGTAACGCATGTCGATCTCGTGCTGCGACGGGCCGACCTCGTGGTGGTGGTACTCGATCGGGATGCCGACGGCCTCGAGGGCGTGGATCGTGTCGTTGCGGACCTCCGTCGCGGCGTCCTGCGCGGTCATCGCGAAGTACCCGCCCTCGTCGAGCGTCTCCGTGCCCTTGTCGTCCTCGAACAGGAAGTACTCGAGCTCCGGGCCGACGTTGAACGCGTCGAAGCCCATGTCCTTCATACGATCGAGCGCACGACGCAGGATGAATCGCGGGTCGCCCTCGTACGGCGAGCCGTCCGGGGTGACGACGTCGCAGATCATCCGCGCGACGTTCGCGCCGATCGGATGACCGTGCTCGTCTTCGGGTCGCGGCAGCATCTGGAAGCTGGCCGGATCCGGGATCGCGACCATGTCCGACTCCTCGATCGCGTTGAAGCCGGTGATCGACGAGCCGTCGAAGCCCATCCCGTCGTTGAGCGCCTCTTGCATCTCGGACGGCGTGATCGCGAACGACTTCAGGTGACCCTCGAGATCCGTGAACCAGAAGAGGACGTGCTCGACGCCCTCGTCCTTGATCCGCTTGAGCACCGCGCGCCGTGCCGCCACGCTCGATGTCGCCCGATCCTTCGACTTCACCATCGCGCTGCGCGCCGTCCGCTTCGGCGCCTGCGTCCTCGGTCTTGCCATGAAACCTCCCTTGAAATGGAAAAAGCCCCGGACGGGAGCTTCCCGTCCGAGGCCTCGTCGCCTCACAAAGACCGCAGCAGCCTAGCAGGCTCGACGGCTACGCAGACGCGCCCGAATACCGCGAGAGACCGAACCGCCAGAACCAGCGCGTGAAGGCGAAGAAGACGGCCGCAAAGCCGATCGAGAGGACGAGCGTCTCCCAGTCGAGCCGAGATGTGAGCGCCTCCGCCGGCACCGTGACCGCGAACGCGATCGGCACGAGGAACGTCACGCTGTAGCGCAGCCAGCCGGGGTAGATCCCGATCGGCCAGCGACCGGTCTGGAATACGCCGTCGAAGAGCTCGACCGCATGCCACATGTTGACGACCCAGAACGCGACGGTCGCGATGACGAGCCAGAAGCAGTAGATGAGGATCACCCCCACGAGGAGGGCGAGCCCGAATGCGGCCGCGTCGCCGACACCGACGTCGGTCGTGATCCGGGAGATCCCGAAGCCGAGCACGATGAGGCCGGACACGACGTCGACGACCTGCCAGATGCGCACCTCCCGCACGCTCACGAGCACCTGAGCGTCCTCCGGCTTCGTGAGCGCGAAGTCGAGCTTGCCTTCGCGCACGTCCTCGATCAGTCGCGTCATGTTCGGCTGGATGGACATCTTGATCAGGCCGCCCATCAGGATCTGCACGCCGAGGAGGCACAGGAGCTCCGATTGCGACCACCCGTTCAGCTCGTCCGTCTGCGAGTAGACGAGGGCGAGAACCGCAAGCCCTACGGCGAGCGCGAGTGCCGACTGCAGGACGGCGACGAAGAAGTTCACGCGGTACTGCAGCTCGTTGAGGACTCCGAGCTTGAAGAAGAGCCAGCTGACGCGCACAGCGTTCACGCCTAGCCTCCGACCGCCGAGTAGCGGCGGATCGCGAAGCGCCAGGCGACGCGGAAGATCGCGAGCCCGATGAGGATCCAGAGCAGCTGCGCGCCGAGACCGCGCACGAGCTCCTCGTTCGAGAGGTCGCCGACGAGGCTCTCGATCGGGAAGAAGAACGCCCACTGAAACGGCAAGAAGCGGGCGATCTCCTGCACCCAGTCAGGCATCAGCGGGAGTGGGACGAGCCGGCCCGACAGAAGCAGCTCGGTCATCATGTACAGGTCGAAGATCGCGGCCCCCCGGGTCGTCCAGAAGCAGAGCATCCCGAGGCTCTCCTGGAGCATCGTGCGCACGAGATACGCGCCCCAGATCGCCACGGCGAACGTCGCGATCTCGGCCGGTCGCGGGTCGAGTGCAGGATCGAAGGCGAGGGAAAGGCCAATCGCGATCGGGATCCACAGCACGATCATCACGACCTTCCACCCGGCGAACCACGCGATGTCGTAGTGCAGCGGCAGCACCGGTCGCAGGAGGTCGCGGTTCAGGTCGCCCTCGCGGATCCGGTACTCCCAGTACGGGGCTCCGAAGACGATGTTCATGTTCCGAACGAGCGTCCAGACGATGTAGTACGCGGCGAAGTACCCCGCCGTGAGGCCGTTGACCGAGCCGCCCTGCTGCTCCGCGATCGTCGTCCAGACGACGAGGTAGATCACGGGCTCGGCGACCATGCCGAGCATGAAGAAGTAGTGGCCCGTGCGGTACTGGAACTCGGCCTGGATCGCAGTACGCGCTGTCGTCAGATACAGGTCGACCATCGAACGGAGGCGCCCTGCCTCGCGGCGCGGCACGGCCTCCGGAACCACTGTCACTCGGGCTTCTCCTGGGCGAACACGAGCTCGATGACGTCCTCGATGGGCGGGTCCTCGACGTTCAGGTCGAGGACCTCCTCGTCGGCGAGGAGTCGGGCGGTGACCGCCGACGTCTCGGCCTTCGGCACGCGAAGCGTGACCCAGTCACCGTCGCGGTGGATGACCTCGCCGTAGCGTGAGAGATCGCGCCCGCTCTCGACGGCGACGCCGATCGTCTTGTAGGCGGCGAAGGTCTCGGCGAGCCCGCTCAGCGCACCGTCGTACAGGATGCGACCATGGTGGATGACGACGACGCGCTTGCACAGCGCCTCGACATCGGCCATGTAGTGGCTCGTGAGCAGGACCGTCGCCCCGAAGCGCGCGTTGTAGTCCGCCACGAACGCCCGAATGCGCTTCTGCATCGTGACGTCGAGGCCGATCGTCGGCTCGTCGAGGAAGAGCACCTGCGGCCGGTGGAGCAAGGCGCCGACGATCTCGGCCTTCATGCGCTCGCCGAGCGACAGCTGGCGGATCGGCTTGCGGACCAGGTCGCCGATCTCGAGCAGCTCGATCAGCTCGTCACGCATGGGCACGAAATCCTCGCGCGGGATGCGGTAGATCGCACGGTTGAGCTCGTACGAGTCGAGGGCCGGCAGGTCCCACTGCAGCTGATTGCGGTTGCCCATCACGAGCGTGATGCGGCTCAGGAACTCGCGCTGACGCTTCGACGGCACGAATCCGAGCACCCGCCCCTCGCCTCCGGTCGGATACAGCAGTCCGGAGAGCATCTTCAGCGTCGTCGTCTTGCCCGCACCGTTCGGGCCGAGAAACCCGACGACCTCGCCCGCTGCGACGTCGAACGAGATCGCGTCCACGGCGCGTACCTCACGCGTCTTGCGGCGCACGAGGCTCTTGGCGGCGGCGACGAGACCGGGCTCGCGCTCGGGGACGTCGAAGACCTTCAGGAGGCCGTCCACGTGTACTGCCTGCTCGGTCATCCGCTTCGCTTCAACTTGCCGTGCTTCTTCGCGTACTGCTCGCCTCGCGAGAACACCCACAGCCCGAGCGGGATCGAGACGACGCCGATGATCATGAGCGGCCACAGCTCGTCCCACATCGCGGTCAGCCCCTGCCCTTCGAGGATCGCCTCGCGGATGCCGTCGAGCGCGTACGTCGCGGGGGAGATCGTCGCGATCGCCTGCATCCAGCCGGGCAGCACCTCGACCGGGTAGTAGACGCCCGAGACGACGAGGAGCGTTCCCTGCGCGACGAAGCCGAGCTGCGTGCCCTTCTCCGGGGAGATGAGAGGCAGCACCGACATCATCATCCCGATCCCGATGAACGAGACGGACGCGACCATGAGCACGGCGAGAGCCGCGACGTAGTTGGCGTCCGGGATCACGAGGTCGAAGAACAGGTACGCGCAGATGACGAACAGGAACGTCGCCCGCAGTAGGCCGTAGATGATCGCGAACACGCCCTGGCCCGCGAGGTGCATCGCGCGCGACAGCGGCGCCATGAACGTGTACTCGATCGTGCCCTCCCAGCGCTCCCACGCGACGGTCTCCATCAGGAACTCGAAGAGGATCCCGAGGTACGCCCAGACGACGGCGCCGATCAGGAGCGTCGTCATCGTCGCGTTCACGTCGAGCGAGCCGCCGGTCGCCTCGATGCCCTTCGCGATGAAGACGATCGTGAGGGTGTTCGCGACGGTCCAGACGAACCAGGCGACGTCCCACCAGATGTAGCGCTTGGTGAGGTACGCGTTGCGCTCGACGACACCGCCCGCACCGACGAGCTCCGCGCGCATGGTTCCCATCCAGGTCCTCACGCCATCACCTCCCGGTCGTCGTCGTCGTCCTCGTCACCCTCAGCCTCGAACTCGCGGCCCGTGGCGGCGAAGAACGCCTCCTCGAGCGTCGAGGCTCCGTAGCGCTGCTTGATCGCGTCGGCCGACTCGAGCACGAGCAGCCGTCCCCGGTCGAGGATGCCCACGCGCTCGGCGAGGATCTCCGCCTCGCCGAGGTCGTGCGTGCAGAGCAGGATCGTCGAGTCGTGCGATGTCCGGATCTCGCGGATGAAGTCCTGCACCTCGAGTTTCGAGCGCGGGTCGAGGCCCGTCGTGGGCTCATCGAGCAAGAGCACCACCGGCGAGGTGAGCAACGCCCGCGCGAGGGCGACCTTCTGCTGCATCCCCCGCGACAGGTTCTCCATCGGCTCGTCGCGCCGGTCGTCCGGGAACCCGACCCGCCCCAGGATCTCGGGGATCTTGTCCTTCGTCTGCCCGGTCGTCATGCCGTAGAAGCGAGCCGCGTAGCTCAGGTTCTCCGCGGCCGACATCTTCTTGAAGAACGACGCCTCGACCGAGACCCGGTTCACGACCCGACGGACGGCGCGGTGATCCGAGACCACGTCGTGGCCGAGCACCTTCGCCTCGCCGCCGTCAGGCAGGAGGAGGGTGGACAGGAGACGGACGAGCGTCGACTTCCCCGAGCCGTTCTGGCCGAGGATCGCGACGGTCTCGCCGCGCTCGAGGGTGAACGTGACTCCGTCGAGGGCGGTCCGCGTGCGCTTGCCGAAGCGACCCTTCTTGCGGTCGCGCATCGTGAACACCTTGCGCAGCTCGCGCACCTCGACGGCCGCGTCTCCTCGACGGGGTACGGCCTCCATACGTGATTCCTGCGTGTCGATCATCTGTGGCTCCTTCGTGAAACTGCGTAGCGAGAAACGTCCAAGCCAGTGCCCGACCCGGTCGGCGGGCCCCGGCAACCGGTGTCTCAGATACGCGCGAGGAGCTTCACAGCCCGGCCACCTTAGCGAGCGGGCAGGACGAGGTCAATGGCTCCGATACTCGGCCGGCTCAAACGCGATTCAACTCGGAATCAACCGCTGTCGCGCACGCTCGGCCCGTGAGCGCTGGTCATCGTGATTCGAAGGCTCTAGGCTGCTGACGACGGTGAGACGCCTGCCCCGTCCTCTGCTGCTCGCACTGGTCGTCGGCGTGTGCGCGCTCGTTCTCCTCGCCCCGCCGGCCTCGAGCACGCGTGGCAAGGACGGCGGGATCTTCCGGATCAGCCTCTCGCCCGCCGCGGGGCTCGACTTCATCGACCCCGCACTCTCCTTCACGCAGCCGGGTTGGACGCTGCTCGACGCCACGTGCGCCCGACTGATGACCTACCCGGACAAGCCCGCGCCTGCCGCGTACCGGCTCGAACGCGAGGTGGCTGCCGACTATCGCATCTCAAAGGACTTCAGGTCCTACACGTTCACGCTTCGCCGCGGCTTTCGCTTCAGCGACGGCAGGCCGGTGCGAGCGAGCGCGTTCGCGCACGCGATCAACAGGGCGCTGCAGCCGTTCGTCAACGCGGCCGGCGCGATCCACATGCGAGACATCGTGGGAGCTGCTGCGGTCCTTTCGGGACGGCGACGTACGGCGACCGGCGTCGTAGCCCGGGGAAACACGCTGGTCGTACGGTTCACGCGACCCGCGCCCGACTTCCTGGCGCGAACGGCCATGCCGTTCTTCTGCGCCGTCCCGCCGAACCTTCCGTCGACCGCCGAGGGGGCCGGTGCGTTTGCGTCGGCAGGGCCTTACTACGTCCAGGAGTTCCGTCCCGGCGAGCGCGTAATCATCCGCCGGAACCGGTTCTACGGAGGCTCGCGAAAGGTCCACCTCGACGGCTTCGACGTCGGCCTCCAGGGAGGAACTCCCCAGGACATGTTGCGGCGCATCGACCGCGACGAAGCCGACTGGGGGCACGCCCTCTCGCCACCCGTCGTGGATCCGACCCTCGGCCTGGTCGCCAAGTACGGCGTCAACAAGGCGGAGCTCTGGATGAAGCCGGGACTCACCCTCCGGATGCTCGCCTTTAACGCTTCGAGGCCACTCTTTCGCGGTAATCCGAAGCTGCGCCGGGCCATCAACTTCGCACTCGACCGCAGGACGCTACTCGCGGCCAGCGGCGGCCCCATCGCGAGCCGCGCCACCGACCAGTACCTCCCCTACGGCATTCCCGGGTTCCGGGAGTCCGACATTTATCCGCTTGCCGGGCCGAACGTCGAGCGTGCGAAGAGCCTCGCCGAGGGCAACGTCCGCTCGGGAAAAGCCGTGATGTACACGACGGACGTCCTGCCGGCTGTCGCGACGGCTCAGCTTGTGAGGGATCAGCTCGCCGTGATCGGCCTCGAGGTCGAAGTGAAGAAGATCCCGCTCCACATCGCCTCGGCGGCGTACCTAGAGAAGCTCGCGAACCGCGGAGAAGAGTGGGATATCGCACTCGTCCTCTGGACTCCGAACATTCCGAACCCGCACGCGTACCTCAACCAGCTGCTCGAGGCGCAGCTCATCGACGATAGGACGCTGACGCATTTCCGTTCGAACGCAGCTCAACGCGAGCTTCGCGAAGCCGCTCGAACCTTGCAGACACGAGCTCGTGACAACGCGTACGCCCGACTCGACGCCCTGCTCGCGCGCGATCACGCCCCCCTCGCAGCGCTGAACGTCGTCAACGAAGCGACCTTCGTGTCGAGCCGCGTCGGCTGCATCGTCCTACGGCCAGTTCTCGATCTCGCGGTCGCCTGCCTGGAAGACTGACGCCGGCTACGGCGCCTGAATCGACGCCCAGACGAGACCGTTGGCAACCACCATGCCGCCCACGGGATTGCCGACAGGAATGCTCGCGGTGACGTCGTTCGTCTCCGGATCGATGCGAGAGATCGACCCTCCGGCGGTCGCGACCCACACGGCCCCGTCGCCGATCGCGATGTTCGTCGGTCTGTCACCCACGGTGATGGGTCGCACGGCGTTCGAGCCGAAGTCCCCAGCATCGATGCGCGTGACGTAGTCGTCTCCGGTATTCGCCACCCAGATGGCGCCCTCGCCGGCTGCGAGCCCCGTTGGCCCCGATCCCACGGTGAGCACGCGAATCGCGCCTCCCTCGAACGTGAGCGGGCTGAAGCGCTGCACGGTTGCGTCACCGGAGTTGGCGACCCAGATGGATCCGAACGCGACGACCACCGCGGCCGGCCCCGTTCCCGCCGAGCCCACGCCCGCAGCACGTGGGGGCACAGGATCCGCGCGCGCGAGCGTCGAGTCTCCGAATGCCGCCCACACCGAGCCCAGGCCGACATCGACTCCGGCGCCCGTGTACGTGATCGCCCGATCTCCCAGGCGTACAGCATCGGTGACGCGATCGAATGCCGGGTCGACCCGGTACAGCGTGCCGAGGCGCGCGTTCACGACCCAGACGGCGCCCGCTCCAACCGCGAGAGCGTCTGGCGCCGCAGGCAGCGGGATGTTCCGGACGACCTCTTGCTCGACAGGGTCGATCCGGCTCAACGTCGGGTCCTCGAGGTTCCCGACCCAGACCGCTCCCGCTCCGTGGGCGACCGGGCCAGGCCGGATCCCCACCGGAACGGCGTCCACCACCCGATTCGAGTCCGCGTCGATTAGCGCGACCGAGTTCGGCGGAGCGGCCACTGACTGCGGTTCGCGTCCCGGCAGAAGGCCGGCCATCGCGATGGCGAGGGCGACGAGGGCGACGGCTACGGCGGCCACCACCAGTCTCCGGGCAGGTCGGCCGGGAGGGCTCTCGGCTTCCGCCTCGTGCCCTGCGTCGTCGGCAACACCCGACTGAACGGTCTCCGGCATCGCCGGCGCGGCGAGCTCGTCGTCCTGCCGCAGGATCGCCGCCTCGAGATCACGGAGCCCTTGGCTCGGCTGCAGCCCCAGCTCCTCGTCCAGCCGGCGGCGCAGCGCGCGATAGACGTCGAGGGCGTCCGCCTGACGCCCGGATCGGTACAGCGCCAGCATCAGCTGCGCCGCCAGTCGCTCCTGATACGGATTCGCGGCGACGAGCGGCTCGAGCTCGCCGATCACTTTCGCATGATCGCCCAGGGCGAGCTCCGCGTCGATCTGCTCGATCTGGGTCGACAGGCGAAGCTCGGCCAGGCGAGCGACTGCATGGCGGTCGGAGCCCTCGATGGCGACGTCGGCGAGGGCAGGCCCCCGCCAGAGCGCGAGCGCCTGTCCTCGTAGCTCGACTGCCCGCGGCAAGGGCGCCGCGCGCGCTTCCTCCCTCATGCGGTCGAACTCCGCGAGGTCGAGTGAGCGACGGTCGACGTTGAGCCGGTAGCCGGGCGGGCTCGTCTGGAGAACGCCGTCGCCGAGCTGCTTCCGGAGGGCGTGCACGTATCCCTGAACCAGCTTCTCGGCCGTCGCGGGAGGCTGCTCGCCCCAGATCGCGTCGACCAGGCGCGCTGTCGAGAGCGTCTCGTTGGGGTGCAGAAGCAGGGCGCCCAGCAGCGAGCGCTGCTTCGACGATCCCACGCGCACCGCCCCCGCGTCGCTGAGAACCTCCAGCGGCCCGAGGATTCGGAACTCAAGCGTCCTCTCCACGACGATTCAAGCGACCGTACCACCGGCCTCAACCGATTCTCCACCGCGCCTCGATCGCAGCTCAAGTGACGTCGCCGACCCTCGTCGCCGAGTGATTCGGCATCAACAGATGAAGGGAGCTGCGATGAACCGAACGACGATCCACACAGCGCTCGTCCTGCTGGCGGCCGCGGCGCTGGTAGCGGCAGCAGTACCAGCCCAGGCCGCGAGCGGCGGCGACGGGAACGCACCAACTTCGGTGAGCCGCATGGCGGCGTCGCTCGAGCTGCGAGCGGAGCTTCGACTCGTGTCGATACGCGACGGGGCGTGCCCGGCCGGCGTGTCGGCAACGACCACGTGCCCGAGCCGAACCGGCAAAGGGCTCGCGCCGGGACTGGGAAGCGCGACGGTTGCGTACTCGTACCTCGTGGATCAGGGGCACCCGGCCTGCGGTGGAGGCTCCGCGAGGATCCTGGGCTATCCGGTGCGGCTCGCAGTCGCCGGAAAGGGCGAGCTCCACATCGCCGTCGCCGAACGGAGTGATTGCTTCTTTGGGGATACGGCGATCTCCGTCGAGCAGGCATTCGCGATCACGGGTGGCACGGGGATGTATGCGGGCGCCGCAGGGAGCGGCACCGTCAAGCGTGCGCTCGGCTCGACCGGCGCCGGCGCGGCCGGCACCGAGACGTGGACTGGCACGCTCACGGTTCCCGGCCTCGAGTTCGACGTGACGCGACCGGCGCTCGCCGGAGCGGCTAACAGGATCGTCAAGGCGAAGCCGGGAGCGAAGACGGCACGGGTCGTCTTTCAGGTCACTGCGCAAGACGACCGAGACGGCGCGCTGGCAACGAGTTGCACGGCGCGCAGCGGAAGCAAGTTCAGGGTCGGACAAACGCGCGTCTCGTGCTCGGCGACCGACACGAGCGCCAACACGGCTACTGCCGCATTCACCGTCACGGTGAGGAAAGCGAGGTAGCCGCGAGGCGCCTCGCAACCACGCCGATCGCCCTGGCCGGGACGGTGTCGGCAGCGCGGGTCGGCAATGGCAGAGACGTGGAAGCGACGTGCCGGCTGCGTCGCGCCGGCGACACGGGAAGGGAGGACAGGCTGAAGGCGGGCTGGAGCGCAAGCACCGCGAGTACGTCGTTCACGATCACCATCGAGAAAGGACGCCGAGCATGAGAATCACACGCCACCTGTCACGCGCACTTCTGACCGTCGCCGTCGGTGCGATCGCCGTCGCCGCGATGCTCGCACTGCCGGCTCAGGCACAGGGCCACCCCACGCCTGATCAGCTCTCCGCGGCCGGCTGGACGTGCTTTCAACCACCGGTGAGTCCGCCCAGGATCGTCTGTGCCAACCCCGGCCTCGGCCGCCCGTTCCCGGGCAACCCGGATCCACCCCCGGCCTACACGCTGTCCATGTTCGACCTCGCCGGGAGCTACGTCGGCAAGGTGCACCTGATCCGCGCCGACCTCTACGCCGGTCAGAAGTGCGGGGGAAGCGGCGAGCCGTATGTGCTCAATCCTCGCATCCCCTACTACGAGTGCTTCCGCGCCAGCTGAATCGAAGCGCGATATCGGTCCGTCGATCCCGCGAGGCCCGTCTTGGCCCGCGGGATCGGCGCGCTCCGAGCGCCGCTCGCGCTAGGCGCCGCCGACAGGGAGCTCGACGCCATGCCTCGCCTCGACCACGAGAGCTCCGACCACGATCGCCGTGAGCACGGCGAGCTGGCCGGTCGCCGCCAGCTCCGTTCCAAGTGGAATCGTCGCGAGCGCCGCGGCGGCGGCCGTCAGCCGCCCGCGGCTGACGCCGAGGCCGAGCGTCGTCCTGAACCCGACCGTGCAGGCGACGAAGAGCGCGACGCCGATCCCGAGCTCGGCACCGAACCATGCGTCGAGCGCGTCGTACGGATCGGCGATGGCCTTCTTCATTCCGGCCGCGACCATGACCACACCGAGCAGGAGCCCGAGATGCCAGTAGCCGAAGCCGATCAGCGCGAGCCGTGGCCGGCGAGCCTCGGGCGTCGACACCATCGCCTCCTCGACACCCTCCTCGTCCCGGAAGTACATCCACCAGAGCGAGGCGGACAGCGCGAGCGCGAGCAACGCGACGAACGCCTGGCCGAGGTCGAGCGGGCGGCCGATCGCACCGGCGCCGATGACCACGATCGACTCGCCGAGGGCGACGATGATCACGAGCCCGTGCCGCTCGCAGAAGTGCTCGGCCGCGATCACGAAACCCTCCGTGCTCGTGAACCACGGCGCGAGCCAGAGAAGGAGCGCCGACGACGCCCACAGCAGCTCCTGCGCGCCGCCTCCCGCCACACCGCCCGCGAGGACGAGCGCGGCGGCGGCCAGGTTGAACGGCGCGATCCGCAGGATCGCGGACACCTCTGCCCCGGACGTGCCACCGGCGAACATGCCGGCGTGGAGCACGACGACGATTGCGTAGCCGATGCCGAACGCGAGACCGCTCGTGGAATATGCGTTCGGAATCGCCAGCGAGATGACGAGGAAGCCTCCCATCCCACCGAGGAGCAGCAGTCTGAATCTCGCGAGGTGCGTGGCGATCGCGTTCGTCAGCCAGGCGTAGCCGTCGTACATCCACCAGACCACCGCGAGCATCACCACGACGTGCAGGACGCTCGCCCAGTCGCCGCCCGCGACGAGCACCGCTGTCAGCTGCGTGATGGTGAAGACGAAGACGAGGTCGAAGAAGAGCTCGAGCGTCGAGACGCGAGCGCTGCGATCGATCGTCTCCGTCTCGGGCACGTCCTCATCTTCACGAAGAGGTCGGCGGAGGCGCCGCCGGCCAGAACGGCGGCGCCTCACAGTTTCCGACGTCAGCGGATGGAGAAGGTGACGCTGACCGTCGCGGACGTCTCCTGCTCGCCCGGGACGATCGGGGTGGAGGAGTCAGCAGCCTGGGCGGCCTCGCGGTACAGGGGCTGCGGCTCCGATGCGCCGCCCTCGACGATCGTGGTGATCTCACCCAGCGACTTCCCGGCTGCCTTGGCAAGCGCCGCGGCGTTGAGGCGAGCGTCCTCGACGGCCTTTGCGAGCGCCTGCCGGTAGAGCGCCTCGCCGTTGGACGAGCTCAGGCCGGGGCCTGAGATCTGATTCGCGCCGGCCTCTGCCGCCGCGTCGAGAAGTGCCGGTGCGTCGTCGACGTCGCTCACAGCAGAGACGCTGTTCGACGCGGCGTACTCGCGCACCTGGCCCGTCTCGTCGGTCACGGCGTAGACGCTGACCCACTGGGTCGCGAGCTCACGGCCCCCCGCCTGGCGAAGCGCGTTCAGGATCCTGCGCATCGCGTCGGCGTTCGCCGAGACGGCGGCCTTGGCGGTAGCGGCGCGGGACTCGGCGCCGAACGACATCGTGGCCTCGTTCGGGACGGCGTCGACGGTGCCGACTCCAGCCACAGTGATCGAGTCCTCGCTCGCTGCGGCGTCCTGGGCGCCGGCGAGTTCGGGCAGCCCGACTGCGCCGGCGAGTGCGACGACCGTCAGTCCGGCGGCAACGAGCAGGAACAGGCGTTTCATCGGCAAGAACCTCCGCTTGGTCGGTGACGAAGCGAATACGTCGCCGCAGCGGCGTCCCGTCACACGGTCTGGTCCGCAAGTCCGGGATCCGCCAACGCGGATCCCGGACTCGCGAAGATCCCTGAAGGCGGGCGCTTCGCGGCCGCGTCGCCACGACTGCTCGACCTACTTACTCCATCCGAGATACGGCGCGGCGCCGCGCTTGAAGACCCCACGCGAGATGATCGAGCGCTGGATCTCGCTCGTGCCCTCCCAGATGCGGTCGACGCGGAGCTCGCGATAGAAGCGCGCGGCGGGGTTCTCGAGCATGTACCCGCGGCCACCGAGCGCCTGGACGGCCCGGTCGGCGACCCGCCCGGCCATCTCCGACGCGTACAGCTTCGCCATCGACACCTTCCCGTGGACGACCTTGCGGTCCTCGAGCGCGTCGAAGGCGTGGGCGGCGTGGTAGGTCAGCAGGCGGGCCGCGTGAAGCTCGGTGAGCGAGTCCGCGAGCGGGAACGAGATGCCCTGGTACTCCGCGATCGCCGAGCCGAACGCCTCCCGCTCCTGCGCCCACTCGGCGGTCAGGTCGACGAGCCGCAGGGCAGCGCCACAGCAGCGCGCCGCGATGAAGAGTCGCTCCACGAGGATCCACTCCTTCGCGCCCGCGTCTCCGCTCGCGGGCACGCGCTTCGCGTCGGGCACGCGGCAGTCGGTGAAGACGATCTCGGGGTGGTGGTCGATGTACGGGTCGTGGAGGAAGCCCGGGGTGCGGCGGATCTCCATCCCGGGCGTTCCCGGATCGACGAGGAACAGCGTCTGCTCGCCCTCGGCAACGGCGAGGACGATGTAGACGCCCGGCTCGCCCTCGCTCGTCACGAACCACTTCTCGCCGTTCAGCACCCACTCGTCGCCGTCTCGCTCGGCCGTTGCCTGCAGGCCGGTCAGGTCGGAGCCGGCACCCGGCTCGGTCAGCGCCCAGGCCTCGCGGTACTCCCCGTTCGCGATCGGGCGCACGTAGCGGTCGATCTGCTCGGGCGTCGCGATCTCGTGGAGCTCACGCGGGCCGCGGTCGACGACGGCGAAGCCGAGCCCGTTCGTCGCCTTGCCGGACTCCTCCTCGAGCGCAACCTGTCCCAGCATAGAGAGGTCGCGTCCGCCGAGATCGGACGGCATGTTGAGCATCGAGAAGCCCTCGCCGCGCGCCTTCTTGCGCAGCGCGTCGAGCTCCACGGAGTCGATGGACCCACGCTCGGCGATCCGCGCTTCGAGCGGATACACCTCGGCCTCGACGAAGCGGCCGACGGCCTCCTTGAGCGCGGCGATATCGGCTGGCAGCTCGGGGACGATCATGGCGGCGGAGCCTACAACGCTCGCTCGAGCGCCTCTCGCTCCGCCTCCGTCAGCGGACGAGAGCGACCGGCCTGGCGGTCGCGCGCGACGAGCACCGCCTCCGCCTCGGCGGCGAGGTCGCCGTCGCGCGTGCGGATCTGCTCGCGCAGCGCGAGGCTCGAGTTACCGATCCGCTCGAGTGCGCATGAAACGACGACCTCCTCGTCGTCGAGCCGGAGCTCGCGGCGAAAGTCGATCGCAACCCGGGCGAGCACGAAGTCCCACGAGTCGCCTGCGCCCGCGAGCGTGGCATCGACCCACTCGTCGCGGCACTCCTCGAGGTAGGTCGCGTACACCGCGTTGTTCACGTGCATGTACGCGTCGACGTCACTCCACCGGATCTCGACCCGCTTCTCGTGCGCCATGGCGCGCGATCCTAACCCTTGTAACAGTCTGTTACTTGGCGCTTCGTTCGCGAAACCAACGCGGGTTCAGGGGTTGCGCGCGCCTTGTAACAGAGTGTCACTTGCGATCTTGGAGAATGCGCGCGTGGCCGGCGTCCGCTCGCTGCTCTTCCCGCGGTCGATCGCCGTCGTCGGCGCGTCGCCGCGCCACCTCGCGGCGGTCGACACGGTCGTCGCAAGTGGCGTCCGTGCGTTCGGCGTGAACCCGAACCGCGACGAGGTCGCGGGCATGCCGTGCTACCCGAACTGCGGCGAGCTGCCGGAGGTTCCCGAGTGCGCGTTCCTGATGGTGAACCACGAGCGCGTCGAGGACGCGTTCGACGACGCCGCAGCGGTGGGCGTTCGCGCGTTCGTCGTCCCCGGTATCGGTGCCGAGGCTGGGGCTGCAGCTGGGCCGACGACCGAGCGTCTCGCAGCGCGCGCGAGAGAGGTCGGCGCGGCGCTGCTCGGACCCAACTGCATGGGGATGTACGTGCCGGATGGCCCAGCTGCGTGGCACGGCCGGCCG